>JBEQBX010000023.1:0-36498 GCA_041639595.1 Porphyrobacter sp. | reverse complement strand
CAACAGCGGCCCGATCACTTCCCATTCCTCGTCTGTAACGCCAATCCGCTCGCCCAAGGCTGCCTCCAAAAGTCAGCCTTGAATCAAGGTCCGAGTCCCCAGTCAAGCTTTGTCCACGAAACCTAGTAAAAGTACAGCTACTCGAATTCAGGCCAGAGTGACAAACCATACGGCTCGCCGGCAGCCCACCTCCACCTGAGTTGCAAACGGTAGAGCTACCGATCGTTTGGCAGCTGGTTGTGTATGGATTTGGCGCTGCACATAGCCCTTCGTAGCCACTCCTTGCAGCTTCCTTCAGCGTCAATCTCTGTTCTAGATATGCCTCAGCATCTCTGACCGCTTCAGAATAAGCAGTTTGCTTTATAATACACTGCGCTCTGTTATCCGACCAAGACTTGACAATTTTGGCAATGTTTCGAACCTCTTTCGGATTATTTTTCACAATTTGCGCAAGACGACGGATAGCATCGCTGTCTTGCGGATCAGTATAGCAATTGGGTAGTGCCATCTTTGACTGATCCCTGAATGTTTCATTGAAATCATCAAGATGAATTTGGACACAATTTGGCTGTAATTGTAGCGCCTGCTTGCTAAAAGGTTGGACGAGCGGTGTGGATTGAATCGATGTTGACCCCCCATTGTCGGCCTGTGTGATCGTGGATGGTGCAGTCGCCAGAAAAGCTGGCGCAAAAACCGCTAAGAGTACGAGCGATCTCATCATTGTGCCACCTCGCGTCGCCCTGACTACATGCTTGTCAGAGCTTCGATTAAAATGCTCGATAGACTTGGCGCGCCCGGCAGGACTCGAACCTGCTGCCTCAAGATTAGAAGTCTCGCGCTCTATCCAGATGAGCTACGGGCGCGCGCCGGCCGCTCCAATAGCGCGCTTTGATCGCCAAGGGAATCGCGCTAACCCGGTCAGCGATGGAAAACACCGCTTCGGCTGAAAAGGCCTCCGATAAAATCGGCGATCCGGCCGCTGAATTTGACCGCGATCCCGGCGACGGGATCGTCGCCACCAGCCATGCGCCGGTTCACTTCCGGTTCTACGACATCACCATGGCCGCGTTTGTCGCGATTCTGCTGCTTTCGAACATCATTGGCGCGGCGAAGCTTTCGACCGTGGCGGGGTTCACCTTCGGCGCGGGTATCCTGTTCTTCCCGGTCAGCTACGTGATCGGTGATGTGCTGACCGAGGTTTACGGCTACGCCCGCGCGCGGCGGGTGATCTGGACGGGATTTGTCGCACTGCTGTTCATGGCTGTCATGTCCTTCGTGGTGGTCGCCATGCCGCCCGCCGCTTCGTGGAACGGGCAGGCGGCTTATGAAGAAGTGTTCGGCAGCACATGGCGGATCGTCGTTGCGTCGATCGCGGCATTCTGGGCGGGGGATTTCGTCAATTCCTTCATCCTTGCCAAAATGAAGGTGCTGACCAAGGGGCGGATGCTGTGGGCGCGCACGATCGGATCCACAATCGTCGGGCAAGGCGTGGACAGCCTGATATTCTACCCCATCGCCTTCCTCGGCATCTGGACGACAGAGGCGGTGGTCACTGTGATGGTCACCAACTGGGCGCTGAAAATCGCGTGGGAAGCGCTGCTGACCCCGGCGACCTATGTGGTGGTAAACCGGCTGAAGGCGGCAGAAGGCGTGGACCTGTTCGACCTCGACACCGACTTCTCACCATTTGCAAAAAGCGACAAGTAGGCCGTTGTTTTACAACGCACCGTCAGGACAGGTAAGCCGAGCCGGCTAAAGCTCGCTTTCCGGTACCACTTCGACCCGCCAGCCCAGCCCCAGCCGTCCGGCGAGCAGTTTCATGTCCTTTTCGGTCGGCTGCCCGACCAGAGCTGCGTGGCTTTCCGCAAGGCGCAGCACCAATCCGTTGTCATCAACCAAAAGCCGGCTCACCTCCAAGGATCGCGCCGATTGCGCGCCCAGCCGCCGGCCGATCCGCAGCGCAAGACCCCAGCGCACTGCCTCTTCCAGCGCCTCCGGTTCTGCCAGCGCGCGCACTTCTGCGGGGAGCGAAAGCTGGTTGCCATTGGCGGAAATCGCCGCCGCCAGCATTGCCCGGCCGTTCCCGTCGATCCCGATCCAGCGCTTGTGCAGCGCCCAGTTGATTGCTTGGGGCAGGCGGATATTCGGTTCGATCTGCATCGCGGCCAGCGCCAGCATCGTCGCTGCCAGTCGCAGCCGTTCGCTACCATGTTCACGCGCGGGCGCGGCATCCAGAGTCCACGCTGCCATCCGGGTCGCCAATGCGGCCTCGGATCCGCGTTGATTGGCGAACACTGCCACCCCAGCCAGCAGCGGGTCCTGCGATCTGGTGTGCGCCGCCAGCCGGTCATAAAGCAGGCCTTCGCGCAGCCCCCATGACGAAAACACCACCTTTTCCGGATTCAGCCGCTCCAGCAACGCCTGCAGCAGCACCGCCGCGTCGGGAAGCTTTTCCGCGCGCATCGATGAAATCCGCTCACGCCCCTTCAGTGCGTCAGCCTCGCTTGAGGACAGCGCAAGCGCCAGAGCCATCGCAGCAGCGGCTTCGATCTCGAACCCGTGCGGATCGCTCAGCGGCCAGCCGCGCGCGGCCATCGCATAGACCGCCATCGCCCGCCACGTGCCGCCCACCAGATAAAGCGCGCCATTATCCGCCGGAGCAGCGGCGGATAAATTCCACCCGCCCTTGCGGATTACCTTGTCGAGGTTCTTGCGCATGTCCGCGCGCCCGGTTTTGCGGTGATCGGGCAGACGCAGCGTGCCGAGCGGCAGGGTGCTGGCGCTGTCCGTCTGACCGTCCCCCACGCGCACCAGTTCAAGGCTGCCGCCGCCAAGATCGGCGACAATTCCGCGTGCGGCGGGGAAGGCGCCGATAACGCCGTGCGCGCTGAGCAAGGCTTCTTCCTCGCCCGAAATGACGCGGGGGGTGAGGCCGAGACGGCGCAGTTCCTCCGTGAATTCCGGGCCATTGGCTGCCTCGCGCACGGCGGCGGTCGCCACAGTCTCGATATCCTTGATGCCCAGATCGGCGAGCAGCAGAGCGAACCGCTTCAGCCCGCGCAGCGCCAGTGCCATGGCTTCGTCCGACAACCGTCCCGTGGCGGCGATATCGCGGCCCAGTTTGGCCGTGACCTTTTCGTTGAACACCACCGTGGGCGCGCGCATCGTGCCGCCATAGACGACAAGCCGCACCGTGTTTGACCCGATATCGATGATCGCACGCTCTGCCGCGCTGCCGCCCAGCGCCCCGTCACGGCTGTCACGCCGCCGTTTCCAGATCATGACCTTGCCCCGCGGCGCAACGACAGCTTCGGCACCGCCCCCGCCTCCAGCGCCCCCCCGCGCCCGGATAGCGAGGGGTTGGTCATGAAGTAACGGTGGCAGTTGAAGGGTCTGACGCCGCTTTCGACCTCCACCCGCGAATAGTCGCCATCAGGGTGCAGCCACCAGCTCTGCTCGCTGTCCAGCATATTGGCGAGCAGCACCTGTTGCAGCACCTGATCGTGCACTGTGCGATTGAGTATGGGGATCAGCGTTTCGACCCGGCGATCGAGATTGCGGCTCATCATGTCGGCAGAGGCAATGAACACCGCGGCGTGGGCGCTGGGCAGCGGATGGCCGTTGGCGAAGGCGTAGATGCGGCTGTGTTCCAGAAAGCGGCCGATGATCGATTTGACGCGGATATTTTCCGAAAGCCCGGCGATCCCCGGGCGCAGGCAGCAGATGCCGCGCACCACCAGTTCCACCCTGACGCCGGCATTGCTGGCGGCGTAAAGCCGGTCGATGATGCCATCATCGGTGATCTGGTTGCACTTCATCCAGATCGCGGCCGGCTTACCTGCCTGCGCGTGCGCGATTTCGGTGTCGATGCGGTTGTAGATTTCCTCGCGCAGATCGATCGGCGCGATGTGGATGCGTTCCAGCGCGTGCGGTTCGACATAGCCGGTAACGAAGTTGAACATCTTGGCGACATCGCGCCCCAGCTTCGGGTCGGCGGTGAAGAAACTGAGATCGGTGTACACCCGCGCGGTAACGGGGTGATAATTGCCGGTTCCAAGGTGACAATAGGTGCGGAAGGTATCGCCTTCGCGTCGCACCACCATTGCCACTTTGGCGTGGGTCTTCCAGTCGGTGAAGCCGTAGATCACCTGCACGCCGGCGCGTTCCAGCTTGCCCGCCCATTGCAGGTTCTGTTCCTCGTCAAAGCGGGCCTTCAATTCGACCACCGCGGTCACGGATTTGCCAGCCTCGGCCGCTTCGATCAGTGCGTTGATCACTGCCGATTGCGATCCGGCGCGGTACAGTGTCTGCTTGATCGCCACCACGTCCGGATCGGCCGCCGCCTGACGGATGAAATCGACCACCACCTCGAAGCTTTCATAGGGGTGGTGAATGACGATGTCTTTTTCCCGGATGGCGGAAAAGGCATCGCCGTCATGTTCGCGGATGCGTTCGGGAAAGCGCGGGGAATAGGCTTCGAACTTCAGGTCGGAGCGGTCTTCGCGGACGATTTCCGCCAGGCCATCAATCCCGATCATCCCATCGGTCTTGATCAGCGCGGCTTCGTTGATGCCAAGCTGGTCGAGCAGCAGGGCTTCTGCTGCGGGGTCGAAATCCTCCTCGATCTCCAGCTGGATAACCTGGCCCCGCCGCCTGCGCTGGATCGCACTGCGGAAGGTGCGGACAAGGTCTTCGGCCTCTTCCTCGATCTCGATGTCGCTGTCGCGCAGCACCCGGAACAATCCGTCGCCCTGAATGGTGAAGCCGGGGAACAATTCGCCGGCATAGCGCTGGATCAGGCGCGCGATGGAGATATACAGCGCACCGTTTTCGCCCGTAACGCTGTCCGGCACACGGACAAACCGACGCAGCGCGCTGGGGATCAGCACCATTTCGATCAGCTGTTCGCGCGTCGCATCGCGGGTCAGCGTGAACAGCAGGCCCATGCCTTCGTTCTGCACAAACGGGAACGGGTGCGCAGGATCAAGCGCCTGCGGGGTGATGATCGGCAGAATTTCATTGAGGAAATAGCTTTTCAGCCACTTGTGCGCTTCCGGGCTGACGCGCTCTTCATCGGTGACGTGGACGTTAGCATCGGCCAGACCGCTGCGCACCGTTCGCCAGATCGACTGCTGCATCGCGCTGAGTTCTGCCAGCTTGGCGCGGATCGCGGCCAGCTGCTGCGCCGGGCTGCGCCCGTCGATCGAAGTCGTATCCAGCCCGCGCTGCACCTGCCCCACAAGACCCGCGACGCGGATCATCATGAATTCATCAAGGTTGCTGCCCGAAATCGACAGGAACCGCAGCCGTTCCAGCAAGGGGTAGGCTTCGTTGCAGGCCTCAGCCAGCACGCGCTGGTTGAATTGCAGCCATGACAGTTCACGGTTGAAATAGCGGGATTCGTCCGGGCCAAGTTCGGACATCTGGGGAGCGGCGGGCGCAGGCTGGCTGCCGTGGGGTGACGTGCTCATCGCTATCCTGTTCCGCGCCGCGCCGGACATGGCAGCGGGGTTAGATCACCTTGGTGTGTCTGACATGCAAATGTCAATTTGGTTGCGCCAACCGGCAGCGATGCCGCGTAGGCCGGAACGGGAGCTAAAGCAGCGACGCGCTTTCGGCGATGCTGGTGATGCCGCGCTTGCCGTTGGTATCACGGCCCAGTTGCACGATCACATCGATCACGCTGGCAGCATAGGCGATGGTGTCTGACCGCGTCAGGCCGATGCCGGTCTGCATGACCATCAGCGCCAATTGTTCCAATGCGCCGCGCAGGGAATTGGCGTGAATGGTGGAGAAACTGCCCGGGTGCCCGGTGTTGATCGCGCGCAGGAAGCTGACGCTTTCCGCGCCGCGCAATTCGCCCAGCACAATGCGATCAGGCCGCAGGCGCAGCGCGGCCTGAAGCAATTCATTCGCCGTCACCTTGGCCTCGCCCAGTTCGCCTTTCACGGCGACCAGCCCGACCGCGTTGGCACCGGGGAACTTCAGTTCGGGCGTATCTTCGACCATCACGACCCGTTCAGCCGCGGGAATTTCCCCCAGCATGGCATTGAGGAAGGTGGTCTTGCCGGTGCTGGTGCCGCCTGAAATCAGGATAGTGCGCCGCGCCCGGATTGCAGCACGCAGGAATGCGATCGGCTGGCTTTGCGGATCGGGCAGCACAACCTGCGCCTCCCCCGCCAACGGACCAGTGTCATAGGCGTCCAGTGGCAGATCCAGCCTGCGGTGACGGCGGATTGCCATTACCCAATGCCGCCGCGCTGCGGGCGGCCCGCAGAACTGCACGCGCGCGCCGTCCGGCAGGGTTGCGCCCAGCAGGGGATGTTCGCGGTTGATGCCTTGATGGCTGACGCGGGCGACCTGTTCGGCAAGACGCTGCACCAGCCGGTCATCGATCTCCGGCGTCTCGATGCGCTGCATACCCGGTTGGGCCGCGTCCTCGATCCACACTTCGCCCGGGCGGTTGACCATGATTTCGGTCACGGTGTCACGGTCCAGCCAGCGGCGGAACGGGGCGAGGTATGCGTCGAGATAGACCGAGCGTTCGGGCGACAGCGGGGGAGCACTTTCCTCTGCTGCAAGACGGTGGATATCGGCGCTCATGGAGGTCAGCCGACCGTGCTGAAATCGAGATCGCGGGCGGTGAAGACGCGGATCGGCTCCCCCATGCGGACACGGATGGTGGGGCTGATCTGGCCTTGTGATTGCACCGCGGAACTGGCCGCACCCTGCGCTCCGCCCGCAACGATCACGCCGCCGATCCCGCCCGTTGCCAAGGCGCCAAGACCGCCCACCACCGAAAGCAGCAGGCCCGATCCGAACCGCTTGAAGAAGTGGCTGTTCACATCCCCCTCCAGCCCTGTCGCCCCGTCAAAACCGACCGCGGGCGAACTGAGGTTGACCGAAACGCCATCGGGCCGGATCAGCCGCGTCCAGATCACATAGGCGCGGCGCTGGCCCTGCTGCACCCCTGCCTGATACTGCCCGATCAGGCGCGAGGAACGGGGCACAAGGATTCGCTTTCCATCAAAGCTGCGCACATCCTGGCTGACCACCGCGCGGACATAGCCGGGGACATCGGTGTTGATCGCCGTTTCGAGAATCGCGGGGATCAACGTGCCTTCCGTGACAGTGGTCGAAGGGTTGGTCATGGCGCGGGCCTGAGCCGGACCGCCGCCGACGCCGCCGACCCGCCCGGCGAACGCCGCCGCGCCGCCGGTGCCTGCAATCTCCCCAGCCTGCGTGCCGGCAGGCGCCGTCAGCGGAGCCTCCGCCACCTGCATCCCGCGCGCCGTGCTGGCATCGAAGACCAACTGCGGGCTGGCATAGGGATTGATCGCCGTGCCCTGCGCCATCGCGCCGGGGACGCCGGAATAGACGGGCATCGGCGCAGGATCAGGCTGCACCGATCCCGGGACCGCACCGGGATCCGGCGCGGGATTGACCGGGGCAACCGGCACCGGCGCTGCGGCGACGGGCGGCGCAACGTTCGGATTGCCGATCCCTTCCGGCTGTGCCGTGCGCGCCGCGTTCATCGCCCAGAACGTTACCGCGCCGAGCAGGCCTACCACCGCCACTCCGGCAGCAAGCCCCAGCCCGTCACCCTTGACCTTGCGGTCGGTGACGGCGGGAAAGGCCGCCCGGCTGGCCAGATCGATGATTTCAGCCGATTCCCGTTCGCGCGGATCGGCAGCATCCCCGCCTTCGCCCTTCTTCGGCGGCAAACGCCCGGCCAGACGCATCAGTTGGACTCCCTTTGAGGGTTGGACGTGTCGAGGCCCGCGCTCCTTGCCGACGGCTTCATCGGACCAGTGTTGGTGAGGGTCGCGGTGTCGCGGCCCGCACGCAGAATGATTTGCGGCGGCACGCCTGCGACCACGACGGTATCGCCACGGACGGTGTAATTGACCGGCCCCTCGTCGCCGTCCGCATTGGTGACCAAAATTGCCGGAATCGCAATGCCTTGCCGCCATGTCAGGAACACCGCATCACCATCATCATAGGCCAGCACAGGCAGCAGATCGGCCTTCCCTGCTTTGGCCCAGGCAAGATTGACCTGCGCCGGATCGCTGACGGCGTATGGATCTGACGCGGCGGCCAATTCCGCCGAGGAGGCGGCCGGGCGACTGGCCTTTGCCTCAGCTTCCGCCGCGGCGGCAAGGCGGGCTTGCTCGGCGGCTTTTTCCAGTTCGGGATAACGGAATTGCATTACGTAAACTGCTGAATTTCTTGGTGATGATACCAGATCGAACAGGTAGGTGCGCTTGTCCGTCACAACGGTCATGTTGGTGCGGGCCGCAGGTTCCAGCGGCTTTACGAACAGGATGGTTTGCGCCTTGTTGGGTTGCACCTGCCATGCGGCGGAATCCCCGATGGCGACATTTTCGATCAGTTCGTCAGGCGCGAACTTGATGGTGGTTTGCACCTTCACCATGCCATCGATCCGCACCACGACGTTTTCATTGAAAACCAGTGTCTTCAGACGGTTATCCTGCGCGTCTGAAGGCGCAGCAAGGCACAGCGCAAGCGCGGCGATCAACACGGCGCGGGTCATTGGTAAGTCTCCGGAAGGGGGGCTTTGGGTGCCGTTGTCGGCTTGGCTGAGGACGCGGTGCGGAACCGGTTGCCAATCCCGC
This sequence comes from Porphyrobacter sp., assembly GCA_041639595.1. Classification (GTDB taxonomy): domain Bacteria; phylum Pseudomonadota; class Alphaproteobacteria; order Sphingomonadales; family Sphingomonadaceae; genus Erythrobacter. The sequence goes on along the minus strand of JBEQBX010000023.1, from coordinate 27,862 downwards.
GGGTCCGCGATGTGGCAGGGTTAAGGGGCGTCACCTGCGATCCGCCGCTGCCAGCCGAATAGACCCGCGTTTCACGTGAAACATTGCCCGCAGGCCCAGCGTCATTGGCGGCTACGGCGGCCTGGACGGGGCCTAGATCGACTCTGCGGGGGGTCAAACCGGCGCCAGCGGCGACCACGTTGGTGCTGCGGGGAACGCTGCCCAGCGGCTGGACGCCGGGTACGGGGCGCAAGGCATCCACGCCGCGCTTCCCCTCGGCAGATGGCACCAGTCCGAACACCTGCCAGCCCGCCACCATGGTCGATGCGACCTTCAGCGACAGCAGCATCAACGCCATGTGCACTGCGCCGACCAGGAAAAACGCCATCGCCGCCTGCTGGTCGATCTGCCCCGGCACTGCCACCAGCGCAGCCAGCACCGGCACCGCCATTTCCAGCATGATCGATCCGCCCAGCACCGCAAACAGCGGCGCCAGCGCCATCATAACCAAGCCTTTGAGCCAGCCGGTGAACAGCCCGCGTGTGCCTTCGAACAGGGCAAGCACCACGAAAATCGGCCCCACCGCCAACAGCAGCGCCAAGGCAATCCGCGCCGTCACCAGCAGGCCCACCGTGCCGAGCAGCAGCAGCATCGCCCCGATCCACATCATCCCGGGCGGCGAGAAGGCGCTGATGTCCTTGGCATCCCCGCTGGCCTGCTGGACGGCGAGGAACACCACATCCAGCTTTTGCGCGAAGACAGATGTTGCGCTTTCGCCGCGAACGCCTGTCAAAATGCCCGCGATCTGGTCCGGCCCGCCGATGAAGATGTTGTAGAACACGCTGGAAAAGGCGACGAAACTGGTAGCGAAGGTCAGCACCAGCCCCAGCGTCATCATCTTCGGCAGCAATGCCCGCACCGACAGGTTGGCGCGGCCCAGCATCAGCGATATGCCGAAGAACCCGACATACAGCCCCAGCAGAATGGTCAGCGCCAGGGCCAGCTGGCCTTCGGTGCCGAACAACCGGTTGAAGGCCTGTTCGGACACGCCGCTGGCGATGCAATCCACCGCGGTCAGCGCTGATGAAACGCCGGTACCCATCGATTGGGCGGCCAGATCGCAGATCGCGCTCATTCAGCAGCCAACGCCAAGGGATCATGATCGGTCGCGGCGGCATCGGGCCAGTCGCGCCCGGTCAGCGCCGGGAACCACGCGGCAGGCGCATCGCCCACCGCCTCGCGCAGCACATCAAGCCGCCGGACCGCGCTTTCGCGGCCGGATAGCACCGTCAGCACTTCAGGCGCGCCCGACAGGTCGAGGCGGACGACAACGCTGGCATCGGGTTGCCGCACAAGGAAGCAGCGCGAATGCGCGGGCAGGCTGCGGATCAACGCGAATTCATGGGCCGTCAGGCCGAAGCCGTCGCAGTAATCCTCTGGCCGGGCGCGGCTATTGGGCATGAATACCATCGTCGCGGTCTGTTCGACCAGCGCGGTAGAAATCTTGCTGTCGAGCGCATCACGCGCCGACTGCGTGGCAAACCCGACCAGCGCATTGCGTTTGCGCAGGGTCTTGAGCCAATCACGGATACGTGCGGCAAACACCTCGTCATCCAGCGCCTTCCAACCTTCATCGATCAGGATCATGGTCGGCTGCCCGTCCAGCCGTTCATCGATGCGGTGGAACAGGTACATCATGGTCGGCGTGCGCAGGCGCGGGTTTTCGAGCAGCGCGGTCATGTCGAAACCAAGCACGCGGGTTGCCAGATCCAGCCGGTCGCGTTCATTATCGAACAGCCAGGCGTGCTCACCATCTCCGATCCATGCCGCCAGCCGGTCGGCCAGATCGCCCGGCGCGGGGCGCCGCGTGCCGGACAGCAGTTCCTTGAAATGCCGTAACCGGCGCAAGGACGGATCATTGGCGTAAGTCGCATCGACCGCGGCGCTGATGGTGGAGAACTCCTCCGGCCCGTCAGCCTTCAGCAGCACCGCCAGCCAGTCACGCAGGAAAGCGCGATTGGCCGGGCTATCGGGCAGGGACAGCGGGTTGAACCCAGTCGGCGCGCCGGGGTTGATCCGGTCGTAACGCCCGCCGATGCCGCGAATGAACAGTTCCGCACCGCGATCCTTGTCGAACAGGATGGTGCGCGGTTTGAACTTCTGCGCTTGGCTGGCGAGGAAGTTCATCACCACGGTCTTGCCCGAACCGGACGGGCCAATGACGCTGAAATTGCCCAGATCGCCGTGGTGGAAATTGAAGAAGAACGGCGTGGCGCTGGTGGTTTCCAGCAGGGTCACCGCATCACCCCAGTGATTGCCGGTGGCCTGCCCCAGCGCAAAGCCGTGGAACGATCCGAAACCCGCCATATTGGCTGACGAGATCAGCGCACGGCGGACGATATATTCCTCGTTTCCGGGGAATTGCGCCCAGAACGCGGGTTCCAGATTCGTATCCTCCCGCACCGCAATCGCGCCGGTATCGGCCAGCGCGGCGGCGCAGGATGCCATGGCGTCATCAAGGCGCGGCAGCGTCGTTTCGCGCACCAGCACGGTCAGATGGTGATCACCAAAGCCGACCGCGCCATTGCCCAACGCATCCCGCGCGGCGAGCATATCGGCGCGTTCTGCAGCGGCTTCCTCGTCCACCGATCGCGAACGGCGCAGGGCAAGGTCAATGCGTTCCTTCGCCGTGGTGCGTTCATTCGGGGCGTAGCTTTCCGTCACCACCATTTCGAACGGCAGGCGCAGCAGGTTATCGAGCAGACCGGGGGAGGTCGCCTCGGGATAGTCTTTCAGCCCCAGGATCGCGGCGAAATCTGGCGCGGCTGACCCGCGCAACTCCATCGCGTCAAGGCCGAAGCTGGCGCGGCGATAGGGCAGCATATGGCCGATATCGGTTTCGGGCGAAGGGCGGCGCACCGGGCGCATCTCGCCGTTGAACAGGGCCGACAGCAATTCGAGCATTTCCGAATTGGTGCCGCCGCTGGCAGATCCGGGCGCCTGATAATCACCCAGCACCGCCGCGCCGTAATTCTGCAAGCTGGCGACAAGGCCGGTAATTGCCGCCCTGAGGCTGCGGATATCCTTGGGATCGGCTTCCGGTTCATCCTGCCCTGCCCGCGAAAACAGCTTCGACAAGCGTTCGGGCAGCCCCGTCTTGCCGCGTGCGGGGCGGCGGATCAGGGTCACGAACTGATCATTGATGAACAGCGATCCGCCCGCCAGTCGCTGCTTCCAGCGCGCATCGATATGGCGCGACAGGGGATCGGGAAATTCGGCGTCCAGCTCCACCTCCACCCGGCGGCGGATGACGTGGTGATACATCACGAAGCGCGCATCCAGCGTGGAACGCAGCATCACTTCGCGTGTGGCGGCGTGGGCGTTCAGCGCGTCGGAATCCTCGGTTTCGAACAACAGGCCCGGCACCTGAATGGCGCTCATCACAGATCCATCGCGCAGCAGGACGGTGCTTTCGTCCACCAGCCGGGCATAGGGCAGCCGGTCGCCGACACGGGCTTCCTTGGCGCTCCACGCGGCTGCGCCGATCCATTTACGGGGCATAGGAATTGCATCCCCAGCGTTTGAAATTGGGCACGCGCGGGCATTTTGAAACCTTGGTGATCCACAGGTCGAAAATGCGCGGTTCACGCAGCGAAGCGAAGTAGCCGATCACGTGCATCACCACCGGCACCGGCAGGATCCACCAGCTTTTGAGGATCAGGAACGCAATCGTCGTCACCATCAGGTTGATGATGAAGAAATTCATCGTCACGCCCGCGAACATCTGCGGGCGGGTAAGCGCGCGGTGGACGGGGTTGCGGACGAGATCGCTCATCAGCCTGCGGCCGACTGGATGCCGGCGACGATGGTCGTCGCGCCAAACAGGATGAACACGCCGATGATGACCGTCGCGCCAAAGCGCCAGTTCATCCGGCCAGTCAGCATCATGAAGCCGATCGCGGCGACCGCCATCACCGCCACCGTGGTCGCTACCGTGCCCAGCAGCGTGCCTTGCAGCCACAGCAGCGCATTGTTGATCGGGCCGGAACCAGCCGGATCAGCGCCCTGCGCCAGCGCGGCAGATGGCACCAGCACAAGCAAAGCGATCAATCGGGCGGGAAGGCGGAACAGCGAAGTCATGTGTCTCTCATCATCCTTGGTCGTGTCGCGTGCCCGGGCGTTACTGCCCGGGCGCGCGCGAATGGTTGGCGAGCCGCCCGATAATGGCGGCGACATAGTGGCGGGTTTCGCGGATATTGGGGATGCCGCCGGCGCGTTCGACGCGGCCCGGTCCGGCATTATAAGCCGCGAGCGCCTTTTCCAAATCGCCGCCAAACCGGTCCATCTGTTCGCGCAGGTAACGCGCGCCGCCTTCAAGATTGGCGAAAGGATCGCGCGGGTCCACACCCAGATAGCGCGCGGTACCGGGCATCAACTGTGCCAGCCCCTGCGCGCCGACGGGGGAAACGGCGTGTTCATTCCATCGGCTTTCCTGCCACACCAGCGCTTCCAGCAGGCTGGGCGACAGGTCGAACCGCGCGGACAATTCCGCGATCTTGGCAGCATAGCGCGGCGGAATGCCCGCAGCGTGGCGCGCGGGATCGGCGATGGCGATATCGGGGAACGCGGGCGCTTCGGCCAGATCGGCGGCGCTGGTCCCAGTGGCAGGATCGGCCACAGCAGGCATGCCGGCCAGCGGCCCTGTCACCCAGCGGGCACCACCCGCGCCAAGTTCAAGCACGTCAGCACGGGCTTGCGCCGAAAGCCCGATCATGAGCCCCAACCCCGCAGCAATTGTCATGACGCGGCAAGCCGCGGCGAGAATCATGTCCCGGCCCTCCAGAATGACACCACAATGTCTATCCTAAATGACATACGGGTGACAGCATCAGGAATGCCGCTCTATCCCAAAAGAGGGGCGATGACCGTTTTCTTGTGCAAGACCGCCAGAACGGCCGCCCAAAAGCGGTCCCCAGCGTCAGTCGCGCAGCGTCAATTGGCCGGGACGCGGCGCAAGGCTACGGAATTCCCCGTGCGCCAGCATCTTGAGCGCCTTGCGCGCCAGCCGTCGCGAATCGGTGACCGTCCCGTCAGCGGTATCCAGTCCGATCACCTCATGGCAGGCCGCCGCCTGTTCGAAGGCGAGGCGCGCTTTGGCGTCCTCTCCCATCCTTGCATAGACGATACCGAGATTGATCAGCACGGCTGCATCATGCGGATTGGCGGCGCTCGCCTGTTCCAGCGTGACGAGCGCGCTTTCCGACCGTCCGGCAACAAGCGGCTGCACCGCCAGTTCGGCGGCTCCGGCCAGAGCAGTTGGCGCTGGCAACGGCGCGGCGATCAGTGTGAGAGCAAAAGCTGTAACGGACATCGGCGTGCCTCCTGTGTGGACATCGCCGAAGATGATGCAGCAACCGCCGCCATGCAACGAAATCGTCACATTGTAACATTTCTGTAATGTAGACGAGCAGACGCCTGATTTTACAGGATTATTGCTGCGGCAACACCCTGTTACCTGGTGGTCACATTTGTCTTTCTTCGGTCATAATCGCCGGACTGACACATCACTGTAATGCTGCAAGAATTCTGACACAGGCGAACCGTAGCGACCCCCTCAGCGCACCACATCACGCGCATGAACCGATTCCCGGCTCAAGAGGGGACCAAGCCTGTGAAAATGATCCGACGTTCGCTGATTCTGGGTTGCAGTCTGGCCGCTTTGGCCGGGTGCGGTGCCGATGAAATCGTCTCGCCCGGGACTGGCGGTGATATCATCATCAACAATCCGTCCCCCTCGCCCACGCCGACCGCTTCCCCGACGCCGACCCAGCCACTGGTCACCGCGGCAGCCGGTTGCCCGACCATCGCGACCCCCGGCGGGCTGGTTGATGGCGGCACCCTGACCGGACCGACCGGCACTTATCGCGTGTGCCGTCTGCCCGCGCGCTTCACCAGCACCGACACCCTGCCGTACATCCGCGGGCTTGTTTACGAGATCCCGGGCCGTGTCGAAGTCGGCGCGGACCGGGGATTTGCCAGCACCGGCACTGCTGTCACATTGACGGTGGAGCCGGGCGTGATCCTGTTCGCGCAGCAGGATTCCTACCTCGTGGTCAATCGCGGCAACGCCATCCAGTCCAACGGAACCGCCGAGCGTCCGATCATCTGGACAAGCCGCGACAATGTTATCGGGCTGGCCAATGACAACAGCCAGCAGCAATGGGGCGGCGTCGTGCTGCTGGGCCGTGCGCCGGTGTCCGATTGTTCGACGGGTGTGTTCAACACCGCCGCCAGCCCCGCCGCCAACGCAACCTGCGAAGGCCGCTTGGAAGGCGCAGCGGTCGCCACTCCGTTCGGCGGGGCAAACCCGGCCGACAGTTCCGGTTCCTTCCGCTTCAACCAGATCCGTTTTTCAGGCTTTGAACTGGCCCCTAATAACGAACTCCAGTCGCTGACCACCGGCGGCGTGGGATCGGGCACGGTGATCGAGAACCTGCTGTCCTTCAACAGTTCGGATGACGGGGTCGAATTCTTCGGCGGCGGGTTCAACGCCCGCAACTTTGCCATCATTGGCGCTTCGGACGATTCGCTCGACGTGGATACCGGCGCGATCGTCAATCTCGACACGGTGATTGCGGTGCAGCGTTCGGCCACCGGTGACCGCATGATCGAACTGGATTCGCCCAACGTGGCGGATCGCACCCCGTCGGCCGCCACCCCGCAGACCCGGTTGCAGTTGAACAACTTCACCTTCGTGGTTCGCGACGGGGCCCCGCAGGTGATCCAGGCGCGCGGCGGCGCGGCGCTGGGGCTCACCAATGGTGTCATCAATGCCGGCACCAACCATTGCTTCCAGATCGACGAGCCGGCGACGCTTGCCGCGATCATCGGCGTGGATGCGGTGGTGGGCGATTGCCCGGCGACCGATCCGGTCCGCGGCGGCGCGGGTGTGAGCAATGCTGACGCGGCGGCGCGCATCAATGGCGGTGCGGGCAATAATCTGGCCTTCGCCATCACGCTGACGAACGGTGTGGTGAATGGCGCTGGCGAGACCGGGCGCACCGCTTTCAATGCGAGCAGCCGGTCAAGCTACTTCCCGGCCCGCGCCTTTATCGGCGCGATCCAGAACGCAGCCGCCCTCGCCAGCATCTTCGGCAACTGGACCTGCAATTCATCGATCCAGAACTTCGCCAGCACCACCGGCGCCTGCACATCGCTGCCGGTTTACCCGATCTGAGCCACGCCGTTACCGCCACTGGGGGGAGGCGCCGCACCTGTGCTGCGCCTCCCCGTTTTCACATCCTGATCGACCAATTCATGAGGGGCCCTCACCCATGTCCACCCGCACGCGCCTTGCAGGCCTGCTGCTTCTGACCACATCGCTGACCTTGCCCGCGGAATTGCAGGCGCAGGACGCGCCGCAAGAAGCGCCGCAGGACGGGGCGCTGGCCGACGAAACGCCGGCCGAGGAATTGGAGGACACCGACATCTCGCTGCCCGGCGGCGGAATTGTCGTCACTGGACGGCGCAACCGCGATCCGGCGCGCAATTCGGGACAGGTATTAAGCGTGCTGTCCGAAGCCGACATCGCCCGCACCGGCGAAGGCGATATTGCCGGCGCATTGTCGCGGGTGAGCGGGCTGACGCTGGTCGGCAATGGCCGCGTCTTCGTGCGCGGGCTTGGCGACCGCTATTCGCTGGCGCTGCTGAACGGCCTGCCGCTGCCCAGCCCCGAGCCGTTGAGCCGGGTCGTCCCGCTCGACATTTTCCCGACCAGCGTGATCGCCTCCAGCATCGTGCAGAAAACCTATTCGGCCAATTTTCCGGGTGAATTCGGCGGCGGGGTGATCAACCTCACCACCAAGGCGATCCCGACCGAGACGTTCCTGACCGTTGGCATTTCGGGCAGCGGCGATACCGAAACCAGCTTGCAGAACGGCCTCACCTATTTCGGCAGCGGCCTCGACACTTTCGGCTTTGACAATGGCAACCGCGATTTTCCCGGCGCGCTGCAAACCGCAATCGGCAGCGCCACGCGGATCAACGATCTGTCCGCCGCAGCACAGCGCGAATTGGCCGGGCAGATCATGCCACTGAACCTCGTCACGCTGCAAAAGAACGATAACCTGCCGATCAACTTTGCGGCCAATATCACCGGCGGCACATCGTTCGAGGTGGGCGACGGCAATTACCTCGGCCTGATCGCAACGGCGGGGATCACCAACAGCTGGCGCAATCGCAATGTCACCAGCCAGCAGTTCGGCGATGCGGAAGCGGGCCAGATCCTGTTCGATTCGCAGAATTTCATCACCGATCACAAGGTGCTGATGAACGCGTTGATCGGCATCGGACTGGACATTGGCGAACACACGATCCGCTGGACCAACCTGTATATCCGCGACACGCTGAAGACCGCGCGGCTGGCAACCGGCATCGACAGCTTCACCGATGTCGCACGCCCGTTTGACTTCCAGACCCAGCAGACCGGCTGGTTCGAACGCCAGCTGATGGATTCGCAGATCGTCGCGGAATTCGATTTCGATGCTTTCAAGCTGGACCTGCGCGGCGGATATGCCCGCACCGACCGTGAAGCCCCGTTCAACGCTATCGTCCCCTACATCCGCACCAACATTCCCAATGACCCGTTCGGCGACAAGTTCGTGGTGGATGTCGGCGCGCTGATCGGCGGGACGGAGCGGATACAGGTCGGATTTGAAGACCTGACCGAAGAATTGTGGTTCGGCGGCGCGGACGTGACCTTCGATGTGACCGATACCCTGTCGCTGACCACGGGGTATGCCTGGTCGGACACCACCCGCCGGTCGCTGTCCTTCATCATCCGCCCGCTGATCGGTTCGTCTGCTGAACTGACCACCGCATTGCGCGCGCTGGGCCTGAGGCAGCCCGGCCTGATCCTGGGCGGAGGGGCGCTGGCCACCGATGCGAACGGTAATGGCCTGTTCAATGTCACCGTGTCCGATCCGACACCATTTCCGGTGTTTGACGCAAGCCTGACGGTGCACGCGGGTTACGGCCTTGCGCGTTACCGCCCGACCGACCGCATCAGCATCGAAGCGGGCGTGCGTTACGAAGACGCCCTGCAACGCGCCGCGCCCGATCCGGCGTTCGGCGGCGGCAATCTTGCCAATCCCACACGCATCGCCAACGATTATTTCCTGCCGAGCGCAACCGTGACGTGGGAGGCGATCGACGATCTGCAGCTGCGCCTTTCCGCCTCGCAAACCATCGCCCGCCCGCAGTTCCGCGAGCTGGTGGAGCAGACCTATTTCGATCCCGAAAGCAACCGCCGGTTCCGCGGCAATCCGTTCCTGATCGATAGCGAGCTGATCAATGTCGAAGCGCGGGCCGAGTATTATCTGGGCGGGCCGAAGAAGGTCAGCCTTGCCGGCTTCTTCAAGGCGATCGACAGCCCGATCGAAAACTTCCTGATCACCGCACCGGGCATCATCGAAACCAGCTACGCCAACGCGCCGTCGGCCGAATTATACGGCGCAGAGCTTGATGTATCTTACGGCATCGGTCTGGAAAGCTGGGGCGGGATCTTCGCCAGCAAGCAGTTCCTCGCCATCGCCAATTACACCTGGACCCAGTCGCGCATTGCGGTGGGCGCGGGCGATCTGGCCCCGATCCCCGGTGCGCCCGGTCAGCTTGCCAGCCAGCTGTTTGATGACGGCGCGCCGCTGGTCGGGCAATCGGACCATGTTGCCAACCTCTCGCTTGGCATCGAGGATCTGGACAAGGTCCAACAGTTCACCGTGCTGTTCAACTACGCGAGCGAGCGTGTGACGCTACGCGGCGGTGCGCTGCCCGATGTGGTCGAAGACCCGGGCCTGACGGTCGATCTGGTGGCGCGTTCGGAAGTGAAGCTGGGCGGCCTGCCGCTCGAACTGTCGCTGGAAGCGCGCAACATCTTCGGGCGCGACAATTTCGAATTTCAGCAGCTGGGTGATAACCGCGCCGAGATCAACACCTTCGATGTCGGCACCAGCTTTGCAATCGGGTTAAAAGCGGAGTTTTGATCCAAGGCGCGGCATCAGGGGCGCGGCGCGCCTGCGGAACATGAAGATTCGATCACCCCGGATCGAAGACATAACCCAGCGACCGCACCGTGCGCAGCGGGTTGCCGCCGCCTGCCGCCTTGATGGCGCGGCGCAGGCGGCCGATCCATACGTCCACTGTGCGCTCGTCAATCGGCGGTTCGCGCTTGCCGAGGCCGCTGATCAGATCCCCGCGCGTCAGCACGCGGCCCGGGTTTTCGGCGAGGAAGCGCAGCAGCCGGAATTCGTTGGGCCGCAGCACAATCGGCGCCGCGTTCCAGCGCGCCTGAAGCGCCGCCATGTCGATCACCAGCGCGCCCAGTTCGACACGGCGGATCGCCTGCCGTTCGCAAGTGCGCGATTGCAGCGCCAGCACCCGGTCGAGCACGGCGGTGCGGGTGAGCGGCCCGATCACATAATCATCCGCCCCGGCCCGCAAGGCACGGCGGCGATCTTCGGGATCGTCCTCTTCCAGCACCATCGTCACATGGGCATCGGCAGTGCGCGGATCGGCGCGCAACCGGCGGCACATTTCCAACCCGGCGAGGTCCGGCAGCACCCAATCGACAAACGCCCACATCGGCCCTTCGACCAGGCGCCGCGGCCCTTCCGCCCCCATCCGGTCGAACGTGAAGCGGCGGTGATCGTGAACGAAATCCTCAAGGCTTTCGCCCATCTCGCTCGTCAGGAAAATATTGACCACATCCATGCGCTGCCTGCCCTGCTTTCAGGCATGGATTGGCGCAGGCGTGTGACGCGTTTGTGACTGGATTTCAGATGTGTGTCACAATTACGGAGGACCGCTTCAGGACAGCGTCAGCCCCCCGTCCACCACCAGCGTCTGACCGGTGATGTAAGCCGACAGGGGCGAGGCGAGGAACAGCGCCGCGCCCGCCATGTCCTCGGGCGTTCCCATGCGGCGCAGGGGGATGGATTTGAGGCTGGCTTCAAGGCGTTCGGGGTGATCGGTGGTCACGCTGGTCAGCTTGGTCGGCACCAGCCCCGGCGCGATGCCGTTGACCCGGATCCCGTCGCGCGCCCAGGCCTCGCCCAATGTCTTGGTGAGGCTCGCCGCGCCCGCCTTGGAGGCCGCGTAGGCAGGCGTGCCGAGGGTCGATTTGAACGCCGCGACCGATGAGACAATGATGATCGCGCCCTTCGCCTGCGCCAGCGCGGGATGAAAGGCGCGGGCGGCGTCCATCACCGAATTGAGATTGATATCGACCACCGCATCCCACCCCTCGCGGGTGAACTCCTGCCGCCCGTAGCGGACGGTGCCTTGGGAGAGGACGAGCACATCGAGCGGGCCGATACCTGCCGCCAGCCGGTCAGCGGCCTCGCGGTCGGTGAGGTTCAATTGCCGGTAGTCCAGCCCGGTGAAGTCGCTGTCCTCCGCCTCAAGGTAATCGCCGAAATCGGGCCGCGTGCCGGTAACAGTGACGCTCGCGCCCCGCTGGCGGAACCCATGCGCGATGCCATTGCCGATCCCGCTCGACCCGCCGATGACGAGGACGCGTTTGCCGGTGAAGTCGAGGGGTTCGGTCATTGCGGCAATCCTACGTGGCTCTGGTCAATAGAAGGAATCCCTGCGTTACAAGTACCAGCAGGAACACCACCACCAACAGACGCTTGAACTCAGGCTTCATGTCCGAATCCTCAAATGCTCCGCGAGATCACTTCCTTCATGATCTCGTTCGTCCCGCCGAAAATGCGGGTCACGCGAGCGTCGCGCCACAGGCGGGCGATGGCGTATTCGTTCATGTAGCCCGCCCCGCCGTGGAGTTGCAGCGACGCGTCGCACATTTCCCATTGCAGATCGGTGTGCCACAGCTTGGCCGCGCTCGCCTCAGAGGTGGTAAGTTCGCCCGCCAAGTGCTTGCGGATCGCCCAGTCCAAGTGCGCCCAGCCGACTTGCAGCTTCGCCTTCAAGTCCGCGAGGGTGAACTTGGTGTTCTGGAATTCGAACACGGTCTTGCCGAAAGCCTTGCGGTCCTTGGTGAAGTTCACCGCTTCATCAAACGCCCGCTGCGCCGCCGCCTGCGCGCCGACCGCGATGCCGAGGCGTTCCTGCGGCAGCTCCTCCATCAGGTGCACAAACCCCATGCCTTCCGCGCCGAGGATATTGGTCATCGGCACGCGGCAATCGTTGAAGAACAGCTCCGAGGTGTCGGCCGAATGCTGGCCGATCTTGTCGAGATTGCGCCCGCGCTCGAAACCGGGGGTATCGGCATCGACCAGCACCAGCGAAATGCCCTTTGAGCCAAGTTCCGGATCGGTCTTGGCAACCACGATCACGCAATCGGCGTTCTGGCCGTTGGTGATGTAGGTTTTCGACCCGTTGATGACGAGGTGGTTGCCGTCCTTCTTGGCCGTGGTGCGGATGCCCTGAAGGTCGCTGCCTGCGCCGGGTTCGGTCATGGCGATCGCGGTGATGATGTCGCCGCTGACCATGCCGGGGAGATACCTGGCGCGCTGTTCGGGGTTGCCGAGGCGCTCGAAATAATTGGCGGTGATGTCGTTCTGCAAGGTGAAGCCCGCCGACGATCCGAGATAGGACAGCTCCTCGGTCAGCACGCAGTTGAAGCCGAAATCGAGGCCGAGGCCGCCGTTTTCCTCCTTCACCGTCATGCACAGCATGCCTGCATCGCCCATTGTCTTCCACACGTCGCGGGGCACGATGCCGTTGGCTTCATGCTCCTCCATGTGCGGGGTGAGATGCTCGGCGAAAACCTTGCGCACGGTGTCGCGGAAGGCCTCGTGGTCTTCGTTATAGGCGGTGCGGTACGAGGTTGCGAGCATGGCGGGTTCTCTCCGGCAGAAGGGTTTTGATTTGCCACGATTGAACAGCGCCGCTCGCCAAGGGTCAAGCGCGAAAGTGGGGGTGGGGGGAGAAGCCCTCCCGCCAATCGCCGTCGTCTTCAATATTTGACGCAATAAGGCAGCGGCTCCCGGATCACGTCCGGGCAGCCGACAAGGCAATGACCTTACCCCACAAACGCGCGTTCGATCACGAACTGCCCGGGCTTGTTGTTCGCGCCCTCTTCAAACCCGCGCTTCTCAAGATCGGCGGCGTGATCCTTGATCATCGCCATGCTCCCGCACAGCATCACGCGGTCTTCTTCCGGCACGAAGCGCTGCGGGCCTTTGGACTGCTCGAACAGCCGGCCATCGTCGATCAGTGCCTGAATGCGGCCCTGCGTGCGGAACGGCTCGCGGGTCACGGTGGGGACGTAGATCATCTTGGCGCGGTCTTCGTCTTCGAGAAGCGGGTCGCCTTCGAGCTTGCTTTCCAGCAGCTCGCGGTAGGCCAGCTCGTTCACGTTGCGCACGGAATGCACGACGATCACTTCTTCAAACATCCCGTAAACCTCGGGATCGCGCACCAACGACATGAACGGCGCAAGGCCGGTGCCGGTCGAGAGCATGAACAATCGCTTGCCCGGCAGCAGCGCGTCGGTCACCAGCGTGCCGGTCGGCTTCTTGCCGAGGTAGATCGGATCGCCGACCTGAATGTGCTGGAGCCGCGAGGTCAGCGGGCCGTCCTGCACCTTGATCGACAGGAACTCCAGTTCCTCCTCATAGGAAGGCGAGGCGACCGAATAGGCGCGCAGCAGTGGCTTGCCGTTGTCACCCGGCAGACCGATCATCACAAACTCGCCCGAACGGAAGCGGAAGCTCGGCGGGCGGGTCATCTTGAGCGTGAACAGCCCTTCGCACCAGTGGTGGACATAGGTGATCGTCTCGACAGAAAGCGCCGCGCTTTCGGGGAACTGGTCGCGGGTCAATGTGGGCTGGGTCAAGACGGGCCTCGGATACAGGTTTGCGCTGCCCGGAAGGGGCGGCAGGATCGGGGGCGCAAATGGACCAGACCTGCGCGCCCTTCAAGACAGTTTAGTGTTAATGGGTGAAAGCGGGCCTTGAATTGCGCCACCATCCCCCGTTTCAGTTCCAGCCCGCGCGGTCAAAAATGGTCACCGCTTCGGCCTGCGCCTTGCCGATTTCCGCGACACTGAGCGTATCCGCCTTGAAGCTGCCAAGCTGCTCCACCGCCGAATTCGCCTTCAACCCGGTGGCTGCGGGATATTCGTTGTTACCATCGGCAAAATATCGCTGGGCGCTTTCGGACGTCAGGTATTCGAGGAACTTCACTGCATTGTCGCGGTTGGGCGAGGTCTTGACCAGCCCTGCGCCGCTGACGTTGACGTGAGTGCCGGTTCCGGCCTGATCGGGGAAGATCACGCCGACCTTGTCGAACATCGCCTTTTCCTTGGCCTCCCCCCCGGCATAGCGGGCAAGGTAATAGGTGTTCACCAGCGAGATGCGGCACTGCCCTGCGGCAACCGCTTCGATCATCGCGGTGTCATTGCCTTGGGGTGCCTGCTTGAAATTGGCGACGACGCCCTTGGTCCAGGCCTCCGCCTCCGCTGCGCCCTTGTGGGCGATGATGCTGGACAGGAGCGAGATGTTGTAGATGTTGGACGATGACCGCATGCAGATCTGCCCCTTGAAGGCCGGGTTGGCCAGATCGGCATAATTGGCGAGGCCTTCCGGCGCGCCCTTGGCCTTGTCGTAGATGATGATCCGCGCGCGGGTCGACAGGCCGAACCACAGGCCCTGCGGATGGCGCAGGTTGGCAGGCAGGCGTTCGTTAAGCACCTTGGAATCGACCGGAGCGAGAATGCCGGCTTGCTCGGCACGCCATAGCCGCCCGGCATCGACCGTGACGAGAAGATCGGCGGGGCTGAATTCGCCTTCGGACTGGATGCGTTCAATCAGCGCATCGGCATCGGCTTCGATGCGGTTGATCTTGATCCCCGTCTCGCAGGTGAAATCCTCATACAGTGCCAGATCGGTGTCATAATGGCGGGAAGAATAGATGTTCACGTCGCCGGCGCTCGCCGCGCATGTGCCGGTCGGCCCCTCCTCTGCCGCACAGGCGGACAGGGCGGCGATGCTGACGCAGGCGAAGGTGGCAAGGGCGATATTCTTCATCGGGAGAGGCTTTCCATGTCTATTTGCGAATGACTTGCAATATTATTGCAGCCCATGCAAGTGCAATCGGCAGAGCCTAGCCTGGCGTGAAGGCCCGCACGCTTTCGGGATCGGGCAACACGCTGTAGGCTTTGGCAGGATCAACCGGCAGCGCCGTCTCCACCGTGATCGCCGCGCCGTCTGCGCTTTCAAGCAGCACGCGCACCCGCGCGCCCATCGGATGAATATCGCGCACCCGGCAGCCGCGCACGTCCGCGACCGGTACCAGACGGTCAGCCTGCACCAGCAGATCAAGCCTGACCGCGCCGGGAATTTCGCCCAGCACGCTCGCCACTGGCCACAATCCGAAGGGCGTATCCAGCCCCCCGTCAGTCGGCGTCCCGGTGATCACCTGCGCCCCGCTGAAAATTGCACCAACGGCGGCGGTGGCAGGCGCGTGGTGCAGATCTTCGGGGCTGCCGAACTGGACGATCCGTCCGGCCTCCATAACCGCGATCCGGTCCGCGATATCCAGCGCCTCTGCCGGGTCATGCGTGACCAGCACCACGGTAGCCCCCGCCTCCCGAAGCAGGATGCGGCATTCTCGGCGCAGGCGGCGGCGCAGCACGATGTCGACGCTGGCAAAGGGTTCGTCCATCAACAATACCTGCGGCCCCGGCGCCATCGCCCGGGCCAGCGCTGCGCGCTGTTGCTGCCCGCCGGAAAGTTCATGCGGATAACGCGAACCCATGCCCGCCAGCCCGACCTTGGCAAGCCAGCCATCGGCCTCCCCGCGGCGCGATTTCGGCAAGCCAAAGGCGACATTGGCCGCCAGCGTCATGTGCGGGAACAGCGCGCCGTCCTGAAACACCAGCCCCACGGGCCGCGCTTCGGGCGGCGGGCTGGCGCGTTCGTCCGCCAGCACCTCTCCGCCAATCAACACCGCGCCCTGCTGCACCCTGAGCAACCCCGCAGCGAGGCCCAAAAGCGTTGACTTCCCGCAGCCCGACGCGCCAAGCAGGCAGGTGATCTCGCCAGTCGGCGCGGTGAAGGAGATGTCCTCCAGCGCCCGCACCGCACCGTAAGCATGGGCAATATGACGAAATTCGAGGCTCAATGGCGCTTTCCGCACGACTAAAGATGAACCGCCTTAGGCACTTTGCGCCCTCCGGTGCAAGCGGCGGTGATGGCGGCGGCACATGGACGCTGGCGGCAGCGGCACTGGCGGCGCTGGCTGGCCTGCCGATTGCCGCGATCGCTTGGGCGGCGCTGGCGGGCGCCGGTGCCGGGCCGGGAGAGACGCTGGGCGATCTGGCTGCAACGGTGCTGCCAACCTATATCGCGAACACGCTTGCGTTGATGCTGCTGACGGGCGGCATTGCCGCTGTCGTGGGGACAGGCTGCGCCTGGCTGATCGCGGCGACCCGCTTTCCCGGGCGGCGGCTGCTGGGCTGGGCGCTGGTCCTGCCGCTGGCCCTGCCCGCCTACCTGTCGGCATATATCTATGCCGATATGCTGGATTACGCCGGACCTGTGCAAGGCGCGCTGCGGCAAGCGACCGGCTGGGGGGCGGAGGATTACGCCGTCCCTGACATAAGGTCGCTGGGCGGCGGAGCATTCGTGATGGGCTTTGTCCTTTATCCATACGTCTATCTGCTGGCCCGCACCGCCTTTGCCACGCAAAGCCTGACGCAGTTCCGCGCCGCCCGCAGCCTTGGCGCGGCTCCTTCGCGGGCGTTCTGGCGAGTGGCCCTGCCCGCTGCCCGCCCCGCCATCGCCGGGGGATTGGCGCTGGTATTGATGGAGGTGCTCGCCGATTTTGGCGTCGCCGAATATTTCGCCATTCCCACCTTTTCGACCGGCATTTTCCGCAGCTGGCTGGCGATGGGGGACAAGGCCGCGGCGCTAAAACTTGCCGCCGTGATGCTGGTCTTCGTGGTCGTGCTGGTGGCGTGGGAGGCGCAGACGCGGGCTGGACGCAGCGATAGCCGGGACGGGTTGGCGGCGCGCGGCGATGACGAACCGCTGGTCGCACTGTCGCCGCCGGGCAAGGCGCTGGCGATGGCGGCCTGCGCCCTGCCCGTCGTGCTGGGCTTTGCGCTCCCCGCCGGATACCTCGCCAGCCTTGCCATGACCGATACTGCGCAGGCCGCAGCCGGTGAATTGGCGACCTATCTCGGCGGCAGCCTGTGGCTGGGCGCGGCAACGGCGCTATTGTGCCTTGTCGCTGCGCTGGTGCTGGCTTTCGCCCGTGCGCGCACCGGATCGCGCATCACGGCCAGCGCAATCCGGCTGGCGACATTGGGCTATGCCCTGCCCGGCGCGCTGCTGGCGGTGGGGCTGCTCGCGCCATTGGGCGCGTTTGACCAAAACCTGACCCGCTTTGCCCGCGACAGTTTCGGGTGGAGCGGCGGGCTGATGCTGACCGGCACCAGCGCGATCCTTGTCTATGCCCTGTCAGTGCGGTTCCTGACGGTCGCCTATAACAGTGTCAGCAGCGGGCTTGCACGCATTCCCCCCGGATTGGATGCCGCTGCCCGCAGCCTTGGCGCAGGGCCATCGCGCGTGCTGACCCGCATCTATGCCCCGTTGCTCGCGCCCAGCCTTGCGGGTGCTGCTGCGCTAGTGTTCATCGATACGCTGCGCGAACTTCCCGCGACGCTGATCCTGCGGCCCTTCAACCTCGAAACGCTCGCCACCCGCACCTATCGCCTCGCCAGTGACGAGCGTCTGGTGGAGGCAGCGATCCCGGCGCTGATCCTGCTGGCGGCTGGGTTGCTGCCCGTGCTGGTGCTCAACCGGCTGGGCAAGCGTTAGACAGAAAGTGTAACGCCAGCCTGTCACACAGGCTTGTCCAAAGCCGCCTGAACGTCCACAAGGCAACCCACATGGCACGCTTCCCTTTCTCCGCAATCGTCGCACAGGACGAAATGAAACAGGCGCTGCTGATCGCCGCCGTCGACCCGAGCATCGGGGGCGTGATGGTGTTCGGCGACCGGGGCACGGGCAAATCGACCGCCGCCCGCGCGCTGGCCGGACTGCTCCCGCCGATCATGGCGGCAGAGGGCTGCCCCTATGGCGCGTCGAAGGAAGATCAGGCCCGCTATCCTGACGTGTGCGGCAGCGGCAAGATGGTCAAACGCGCCGTCCCCTTCGTCGACATGCCGCTGGGCGCGACCGAAGACCGCGTGATCGGCTCACTTGATCTGGAACGGGCGCTGCGATCGGGCGAAAAGGCGTTTGAACCGGGCCTTCTGGCCAAGGCCCACCGCGGGTTCCTGTATATCGACGAGATCAACCTGCTCGAAGATCACCTTGTCGATCTGCTGCTGGACGTTGCGGCTTCGGGCGAAAACGTGGTCGAGCGCGAAGGCCTGTCCGTCCGCCACCCCGCGAAATTCGTGCTGATCGGCAGCGGCAACCCCGAAGAAGGCGAGCTGCGCCCGCAATTGCTCGACCGGTTCGGCCTGTCGGTCGAAGTGCGCACGCCCAAGGACATCGAAGTCCGCATTGCGATCATGAAACTGGTCGCCGAAAACGAGGCTGATCCCGAAGCTTTCTCCGCGCGCTGGGCGGATGGGGATGAAGCGATCCTCAAGCGCGTGGCCAAGGGCAAGGCGCGGCTTGCCAAGCTTTCCCCCGGCGAAGACCTGCTGCGCGATGCCGCCAACCTGTGCCTTGCTGTCGGCGCGGATGGTCTGCGCGGCGAGCTTACCCTGATGCGCGCTGCCCGCGCGCTGGCGGCGCTGGACGGCGCCAAAAGCGTCACGCGCAAACACCTGATCGCCATTGCGCCTTCCGCGCTGCGCCACCGGCTGCGGCGCGATGTGCTGGACGAGACAGGCTCCACCGTGCGCATTACCCGGGCGATTGCCGAGCTGTTCGGATGATATCCGCCGATCCGCCCGCCGATCCGCTGGATGATGCGGTGCTGGCGGCGCGGCTGTTCGCTCTCGCTCCCGCCATCTTCAAAGGCATGGTGCTGCGCGGCAGCAGCCCTGCGCGAGAGGCGCTGGTCGCCGCCCTGGGCGAACATATCGCGCTGCGCCGCGTCCCCGGCCATGTCGATGACGAACGGCTGCTGGGCGGAATCGATCTCGCCGCCAGCCTGTCCGCAGGAAAACCGGTCCGCCAGACGGGTCTGATCGAGGAAGCGGCAGGCGGTGCGTTGATCGCGGGCATGGCCGAACGCATGGATGCGGGCATCGCCGGGCGGCTGGCGCAGGCCTTGGATGACGGCGGCACGGCGCTCGTGCTGCTCGACGATGCGACAGAGCCGGAAGAAGTCCCGCCCGCCAGCCTGACGGAACGCCTAGCCTTTATCTGCGATCTATCGGCATCGCGGCGCTGGCAGGGGGTGGAGCTTGCCCCTGCGGCCGGATCGCTGGCCAAGGTTGCTCCGCTGGACAATGCCGCGCTGGGCGCCATCGCCGCCACGGCGGATGCTTTGGGCGTGGATTCGCTGCGGGCGCTGATTGTTGCGGGTGAGACTGCGCGCGGGCTGGCGGCGCTGGACGGGCGCGATGCCGCGACCGGCACCGATCTGGCGGGCGCCGTGCGGCTGGTGCTCGCCCCGCGCGCCACGCGCCTGCCGCCGCAGGAACAGGACGCCCCGCCCGAAGACCAGCCCCCGCCGCCAGATAGCCAGCAGGATAATTCCGATGACAGCGACCGGCAGCAGCCCGAACCCGATCTTTCGGAAATCCTTGTCGAAGCGGCCAAGGCGGCGATCCCGGCAGGGCTGCTCGAAAGCCTCGCCCAAGGCAAAGCCCCGCGCCGCGCGTCCAGCAGCGGCACGGGCCAGAAACGCAAGGCAGCGACCCGCGGCAAGCCTTTGGGCGCGCGCCCCGGAATGCCGCGCGGGGGCGCAAAGCTGGCGCTGATCGACTCCCTGCGCGCCGCCGTGCCGTGGCAGGCGGTCAGACGGCGCGAAGCTGGCGCCAATCCATCCGCCCCGCTCATCATGCGCAAGGAAGACCTGCGCATCCGCCGGTTCGAGGAACGCGCCGCCCGCGTCACGATCTTTGCTGTCGATGCCTCAGGCTCCGCTGCCGCCGCCCGGCTGGCCGAAGCCAAAGGCGCGGTCGAACTGATGCTGGGACAGGCCTATGTCACCCGGTCGGAGGTGGCGCTGGTCGCGTTTCGCGGGACGAGCGCCGAGTTGCTGCTGCCGCCCACCCGCTCGCTAACCCGCGCGCGGCGCACGCTGTCGGAACTGCCCGGCGGGGGCGGGACGCCGCTCGCGATGGGCCTCAATACCGCGCGCGAAGTGGCGGAAGCCGTCATCGCACGCGGGCGCAGCGCGGCGCTGGTGATCCTCACCGATGGCCGCGCCAATATCGCCGCCGATGGCTCACCCGGCCGCCCGCAAGCCGCCGCCGATGCAGAAGCCGCTGCCAAGGCGATCTATGCGCGCGGGATCGATGCGCTGGTGGTGGACATCTCGGCCCGTCCCGGCCCCGAAGGCGCCGCGCTGGCGCAGGCATTGGGGGGCCGCTTCCTCGCCTTGCCGCGTGCTGACGCGCGGATGCTGCAAGCCGCGATCAATGCCGTGCAGCCGGTGGGCAAAGCGGCATGAGCAGCCTCAACTGGAACCGTGAAGGCCTGATCTGGCCGCACCGCGAGGCGAGCAGCTTTGTGCAGGTGGGCCGCGCCCGCTGGCATGTGCAGCGCATGGGTTCCGGCCCGCCGCTGCTGCTGCTCCACGGCACCGGCGCTTCGGTGCATTCGTGGCGCGGGCTGATGCCGTTGCTGGCGCAGACCCACACGGTCATCGCCCCCGATCTCCCCCGCCACGCCTTCACCACCGGCCATGATGCCTATGCGATGAGCTTGCCCGCGATGGCGCGCGAAATCGCGGCGTTGATGAAGCAGCTTGAGGTCGAACCCGCCGCCATCATCGGCCATTCGGCAGGCGCGGCGATCGCGCTGCAACTGGCGCTGGACCATGGCTACACCGGCCCGATCATCGGCCTTAACTCCGCGCTGCGCCCCTTTCCCGGCGCGCTGGCGCAGATTTTCCCCGCCGTGGCCAAAGCGCTGTTCGTCAACCCGCTGGTGCCGCGCTTTTTTGCCGGCAGCATCGACCTTGTCGGCGGGGCAAAGAAGTTCCTGTGGCGGTCAACCCACTCGCGTATCGATGCAGACGGGCTGGCCTGCTACGCCAAGCTGCTGAAACACCCCGGCCACGCAGGCGGCGCGCTGGCGATGATGGCGAACTGGGATTTGCCCGGCCTGCGCCTCCGGATGGGCGAGGTGCGCAATCCGGTGCTGCTGGTGCACGGCGCGAATGATCCGGCGATCCCGCTCGACTGGGCGCGCGATGCGCATGGCTGGCTGGCGAATGCGCGGCTGGACGTGCTGCCGGGTCTCGGCCATCTTGCCCACGAGGAAGCGCCGGATAAAGCCGCCGCGCAGATAGCCGCCTTCCTCGCCGAGCAGAGTTAGGAGAGTCAGGCGTGGGCAGCATGGGCTGGATCGAGATCGTGTTGTTTTACGGTGTCGCGATCGGCATTGGCGTGTGGCAATGGCTGAAGATGGACCGCATGCTGAAGAAAACCCGTGCGGAGAAGGCGGCAAAAGAAGCGGCAGAGCATGGCAACGGACCAGAGCGCAACACCGAAGCGTGACGGTCGGCTTTGGCGCGGTTCGAGGAAATCGCCCGTTCTGGAAGCCATCGTTGCATTGTCTTGCAACTGACGCGCTGGGCGCATGTTTCAGGGTCAGGAATGACTGCCGCAACCCTCACAAACGTCGCTAGCCAACGCTAAACAGTGGGATTTGGCTTGTCCGCCATCCCTCAGCTTAAGCAACAAGCGCGAAAGTCATGATCCGATCAGTTCGGGGTGAGTTCGATCAAGTTCCCCGGATTGCCATCCTGCAGCACCCAAATCCGGCCATCAGGCGCTTCCTCGACGGCGCGGGTGCGGGCGCCAAGGCTGATCCGCCCAACCTCGACCGCATCATTGCCGGACACCCGCACACGCACCAGCCCTTGCTGGACGAGACCAGAAAGCACAAAATCATTCGTCCAGCCGATGAAACGCGTGCCGCGATACTGGATCAGATCTCCTGGCGCGATGGCAGGCGTCCAAGCCACCAGCGGGGGTGCGAACGCGGTGTTGGTGCTGTGGCGGGGGATCTGTACGCCGTCGTAATGAATGCCTTCCGACACTAGCGGCCAGCCATAATTCGCTCCGGCAGTAATGAGGTTGAACTCGTCGCCGCCACTTGGCCCGTGCTCGCCCGAGTACAAGCGACCATCCGCCGCAAAGACGAGGCTGAGCGGGTTACGATGCCCCAATGACCAAATTTCTGCCAGTGCACCCGGAGTGTTGGCGAAGGGATTGCCAGCAGCAGCCGTACCATCGAGATTGATGCGAACCATTTTCCCCACAGTGCTGGACAGGTCCTGCGCGGGACTTCCCTGCTGGCGATCTCCGGTGCTGACGAACAGATACCGCCCGTCCGGCGCAAAAGCGAGACGCGCGCCGAGATGCCCGCCCGTAGTTGCTGGAGTTGAGCGCCAAATTACAGTCAAGCCCTGCAATTGCGGCGTGGCACCCACATTCAAGGTCGCCCGCGCCACGGCAAGCCGCTGGCCGCCAGATGCCGCCTCGGCATAGCTAATCCAGACAGCATTGTTAGTCAGGGAAGCGAGGATCAAGAACGATGTCATGTAAACCCAACTGCCCCGAGGCTACCACGGCAGGCACACCTGCCACCTGCGTCTTTGTTCCAGCAGCGGAGACGAGGAACAGATTGCCGCCCCGCTCGGTCACCAAGAGCCGGCCGTCGGGAACGAATGTCATTGCCCAAGGCGTGTCGAATGAAGCGACAAGCCGCTGCGTTACAGCGGTGGTTGGCGGCAGTGGTGTCGGCGTTGCCGTAGGGAGAGGCGCCGGAGTGGCTGAAGGCCCCCCCGTTTGCGGAGGCGCCGTAGCATCATCTCCGCCACAACCGCAAAACAGAAGCGCAAGCGCCAGCGCAAACGTGTTTGCAAGAGACCGCATGAGTGCCTTTGCCCCTCGTTCAATAATAAATCACAGTGCGCTGCCTATCTAGACCAAAGGTAGATGGCCTTCCAGCGATATCGCGCAAGTAAAGCTACTAATGAATTTCAGCCAAGTTTCGGGCGGGATCGGCTCCTCCCGGCTAGTTGGCGGCGGGAGCTAAGCTGCCGCGCAAGTCCGTTCATTCACGCGCTATGGCTCATCGCCCCACGATCCGCCCCTATTTCCGCCGCGGCATCCGGTACGGCAGCATGAACTGCACCAGCGGGGATGAAAACCGGCGCATGTCGAGGCTTTCCTGCACCGCCACCACTTCCTCGCCCAGAAACCGCGAGGCGAGTTCGGAGCGAGCGTAGAAGGGGGTGTCTTCCCATGTCCGGCGCACTTCGGCCACACCGATATCCGACCTTGTGCGGCGTTCGACCTGCCACTTGCTGTGCGGGAGCCGGGCGATCGGAGGCAGATCGACGGGTTCGGGCGTGCCGTCCGCGCCGAACCTCAGCGCGCTGGCGAACAGCGATCCGTCGCCGCGTTCGCCTTCGTAACACACCAAAGCGCCTTCATTCAGATGCGCGCGGGACCAGTGCCAGGTGTTGAAGCCGGCCTCCAAAGGCTCGGCCCCGCGGTTGTGGTCAAGATAGGCCTTACCGCTCCATGATATGCCGGGGGACTGCATCTCGACTTCGATCCGCGCGCAGGGGGCAAGGCAGTGCCAGATGTGATTTTCCTGCGCGTCCAGCGCAAAAGCCGTTCGGTTCAGCGCCTCGGGATACACCCGCACGCGGCCCACCACCGGACGCTGCCATGGCACGAACAGCCGCGTGTCGCCTTCGACGATATCGATGGTGAGCGCGTCGTTCTCCCACCGGACATTGCTCGGCCCGATCGCCAGATTGCTGGCATCGCGTTGCACTGCGCCGGACGCGCGTTCCGTCATCGCCCAGCGCGCCTGCGGGCCATAAAGCGCGACGTTCAGGGCAGAATGGTTCAGCGGATCGCCGCGCCCGCTGCGTTTGTAATAGGGAGAAAATACGCTGCCCAGAAAGGCGATGATCGTCAGCCCGTGCTGCCCGTCGTCGCTGATCGCGTCGACATACCACCAGCTGTATCCGCCAGCAGGGATGTCTTCATCGAAGCGAGGTCCCGTTCGATCACCCGCGCGGCCAGCTGCCCGGACAAGGCTGCCATGGGCACCCCAGCCGCCGGATGGGTCGCCCCGCCCGTGCAATACAGACCGGGCAGCCGTGTCTTCGGCCCCTGCCGCTGGAAAGAGGCCGCCCAGCCGTGCGACGCTCTGCCATATAGGGCGCCGCCCGTGGCCGGGAACAGGGCTTCCCAATCCTGCGGCGTCATGAGCTGATGCGGCAGCGGATCGAGGCGCTGTTCCCGTTCGGTGTCGACGGCACGACCGACTGGTTGCTTGCTGCCGCACAGGCATTCGGAATTGATGCTGCGCTGGCCGAGCAGGTAATTGCTCCCGGCCGCGCCCGCGCCGCCCGCGCGCTGGCCAATCTGCGCCCGCAGCTGGAAGGCAAACGCATTACCTTCCTTCCCGACTCCCAGCTTGAAGTGCCGCTTGCGCGCTTCCTTCAGGACGAACTCGGCATGGAGCTGGTCGAGGTCGGCACGCCTTACCTGCACCGCGCACATCTGGCGCGCGAGCTTGACCGGTTTGGCCCGAACGTGCGCCTGTCGGAAGGCCAGCACCTCGAACGCCAACTTGACCGCGTGCGCGCCGACCGACCTGACATCACTGTCTGCGGGCTCGGCCTTGCCAACCCTCTCGAAGGCGAAGGCCTCACCACCAAGTGGGCCATCGAACTCGTCTTCTCGCCGATCCACGGTTTTGACCAGGCCGCCGATCTTGCCGAACTCTTTGCCCGGCCGCTGCGGCGCCGTGACATGCTGGAGGTATAGGCGATGCAACTGGCAGTCTGGACATATGAAGGCCCCCCGCACGTCGGCGCGATGCGCGTGGCAACGGCGATGGAGAAGCTCCACTACGTGCTGCACGCACCGCAGGGCGATACCTATGCGGACCTGCTGTTCACGATGATCGAACGTCGCGGCAAGCGCCCGCCGGTCACCTACACCACCTTCGAAGCCCGCGATCTGGGCAAGGACACAGCGCAGATTTTCCAGGATGCTGCGCGCGAGGCTGTCGCCCGTTTCAATCCGCAGGCGATCATCGTCGGCGCGTCCTGCACCGCCGAACTGATCCAGGACGATCCGGCCGGCCTGTCCGAAGCGATGGGCCTGCCCTGCCCGGTCATTCCGCTCGAACTGCCAAGCTATCAGCGGAAAGAAAACTGGGGCGCGTCCGAGACGTTCTACCAGATTGTCCGCACCCTCGCCGACAAGTCCGTTGTTCGTGAACCCCGCGGCCAAGGCGAGAACGCCCGCCCGGCCCGCGCCAACATCCTTGGCCCCACGGCGCTTGGCTTCCGCCACCGCGATGATCTGGTCGAGATTCGCAAGATTTTGGCCCTTCTGGGTGTCGAGGTAAACCTCGTCGCTCCTCTGGGCGCCACCCCGGAGGACATCACCCGGATCGGTCACGCCGATTTCAACATCGTCCTCTACCCCGAAATAGCAGATGAGGCCGCCCGCTGGCTTGAGCGCACTTTCGCTCAACCCGCAGTGCGGACCGTCCCTATCGGCGTGGGAGCAACCCGCTCCTTCATCGCCGACGTCGCCGAGCTGGCAGGTGCAGATCCCACGCCTGCCCTCGGCGACACCTCTTCCCGGATGCCCTGGTGGTCGCGGTCGGTGGATTCGACCTACCTGACTTCCAAGCGCGTTTTCATTTTCGGTGACGCCACCCATGCCGTCGCCGCCGCCCGGATTGCGCGTGAGGAACTGGGCTTCGAAGTCTGCGGGCTCGGCTGCTATGCCCGCGAATTCGCCCGCGACGTTCGCGCCGAAGCTGCCCGCTGCGGCATCGAGGCGCTGATCACCGACGATCACCTCGCAGTGGAAGATGCCATTGCTGCCGCCGCGCCCGAACTGGTGCTGGGCACGCAGATGGAACGCCACATCGCCAAGCGTCTGGGCATTCCCTGCGCCGTCATCAGCGCGCCGGTGCACGTGCAGGATTTCCCCGCACGCCATTCGCCGCAGATGGGTTTCGAAGGCGCAAACGTGATCTTCGACACCTGGGTGCATCCGCTGGTCATGGGCCTTGAAGAACACCTGCTCACCATGTTCCGCGAAGATTTCGAGTTTTCCGATGAAGCCGGCGCATCGCACCACGCGGCGCACAGCCCGCGCAAGGCATCGGTGCAGGCTGTGTCCGAAGCGCCGGTCGAAGACATACCTGCTCCCGCGATGGTGGCAGAAGATGGTTCGCTCTGGACCGACGAAGCCGAGCGGGAGCTGAAGAAGATCCCGTTCTTCGTGCGCGGCAAGGCCCGCCGTAACACCGAAAACTTCGCCGCTGCCGAAGGTCGCCGTCAGATCGATCTCGAAACCCTTTATGACGCCAAGGCGCATTATGCACGGTAGTGTCGCCTCGGCCTCCTCGGTGGACCCGCGCGCGCCCGTCCGGGTGGTGATCGTCACGCTCGACAATCATCTGAAGGGCGCAGTTGACCGGGCCGAGGAAGCCTTGGCGGCTGAAGGCATCGTCCTCAGCCTGCACGCCGCTTCCGAATGGGGCAGCGATGCGCGCGACCTCGAAACAGTGCAATCAGCCATCGCCGAGGCCGACATCGTCATCGCGACGATGCTGTTCCTTGACGACCACATCCGCGCCATCCTGCCCAGCCTCGAAGCGCGGCGCGAAGAATGCGACGCGGTGGTGTGCCTCATGTCTGCGGGCGAAGTCGTCCGGCTGACCAAGATGGGCAATTACCGGATGGACGCCCCGGCGAAGGGTCCGCTGGCTCTTTTGAAAAAGCTGCGCGGCAACGCTGGCAAAGACGGCAAGCCCAATTCTGGGGCCGGACAGATGAAGATGCTGCGCCGCCTGCCCAAGCTTCTGAAGTTCATTCCCGGCACCGCGCAGGACGTGCGCGCCTATTTCCTGACGCTGCAATACTGGCTGGCCGGATCGGACGAGAACGTGGTCGCCATGGTGCGCGCGCTGATCGACCGTTATGCGGCGGGCGAGCGGATGTATCGCCGCGGGAGCACAAAGGCCGAAGCGCCGCTCGAATATCCCGAAACCGGCGTTTATCACCCGGGCACCCAGCAGCGCATCTCGGAAAGCCTGCGGCTTCTGCCGCGCGGTGAAGGGGCCAAGGGCACTGTCGGGCTGATCCTGCTGCGGTCTTACCTGCTGGGCCGTGACTGCGCGCATTATGACGGCGCGATTGCTGCCTTCGAAGCTGCGGGCATGAAGGTAGTGCCGGTCTTCGCCGCCGGTCTTGATGCGCGCCCCGCGATCGAACAATTCTTTATCGGCCCGGACGGCAAGCCGACGGTTGACGCGATCGTCAATCTGACCGGCTTCTCGCTGGTCGGCGGGCCTGCCTATAGCGATGCGGCTGCGGCGCGCGAAATGCTGGGTCAGCTTGATCTGCCTTATCTTGCCGCCCACGCCATCGAATTTCAGACCATCGAAGATTGGGCGCACCGGCCGCAGGGCCTCCTGCCGCTCGAATCCACCATGATGGTCGCCCTTCCCGAGCTTGACGGCTCGACTGTCCCGCACGTGTTCGGCGGACGTGCGGGACAATCGGGCGAAGGGTGTTCCGGCTGTGACCGCAAGTGTGGCCGCCCGGCATCGCACAAGGCGCGGCCGATGCAGGCCTGCCCTGAACGGGCCGAGGCTCTGGCAGCCAAGACACTCAAGCTGATCCAGTTGCGCCGTGCCGAGCGTGCTGCGCGCAAGCTGGCTAT
>JBEQBX010000022.1:0-36840 GCA_041639595.1 Porphyrobacter sp. | reverse complement strand
ATTCGTCCGCGCCGCCCGATTCACTTGGGCGGCGTAACCCCGTGGCCTTGAAGGAAGCGCATTATGCTGTTCCACACGTGCGGTCCGATCTTTTCACCCGACACTCGGTGGGTGTAGCCGGGGTAGAGCATCATTTCGAAGGGCGTGTTGCTTTCCTGAAGAACGCTGATGAGCTCCGACGAATTCTCGAAGACCACATTGTCATCCGCCATGCCGTGGATCAGCAGCAGGGGATCACTGATCTTAGCGGCGTCAGGAATGGCGCTGGCTTTTTCGTAAGCATCCGGCACCTCGCGCGGATCGCCCATGTAGCGTTCGGTGTAATGGGTGTCGTAAAGCTCCCAGCGCGTCACGGGCGCGCCGGAAATCCCGGCGGCATAGAGGCCGGGGTCCGCCTCGAGCTGCTTCAGCGTCATGTAACCGCCATAGGACCAGCCATAGATCGCGATCTTGGCCGGATCGACGAAGGGCAGCGTCTTGAGGAACGCCGCCCCCGCCTTCTGGTCGCGCACCTCGGCCCCGCCCATCGCGCGGTAAAGCGGCTGTTCGAAGTCCACGCCCCGGTTGGCCGATCCGCGATTGTCGAGGACGAAATAGATGTAGCCCTTGTCGACAATTGACTGTGCGAGCGCCCCGCCCCAGCCCTTCGTCACCATCTGCGGCCCCGGCCCGCCGTAGTGGCTGAAGAACACCGGGTAACGCTTGCCCTTTTCCATTGCGGGCTTGATCATCATCCAGTGCAGCGGTGTGCCATCTTCGGCAGCAATCGTGCCGTATTCGGGCATGGCATGGCTGGCAAGGAAAGGCGCATAGGGGTGTGTCCCGGTGACCGCGTTCTCCTCGATCCAGGCGACCTGTTTTCCATCGGGCGTCGCCAGATAGGATTGCGGCGGCTGGTTGGGGCTGGACCGCGAAACATAAAGCAGCCGCGCCGCGCCATCCATGCTGGCGCTGTTGGTGAAAGCGGGATCGGTCAGCAGTTCAGGCTCCCCCGTTCCGTCCAGCTTTGCCCGGTAGATCTGCTGGGTCAGCACGTCCGCCGTAGCCTGATAGGTAAAGGTGCCCCCCGCTTCATCCACTCCGATCAGCGTGGTGGTGGGCGATATGCCGCGGGTGAGCTGTTGCCACTGCCCGTCCGCATAGCGATGGAAATGGCCGAACCCGTCCCGTTCCGACCACCACAGCAGGCTGCCATCCTTGAGAAAGCGGTAATTATCGCTGAGGTTCACCCAGTAATCAGGCCGCGCGGCAGTTTCGGTGAACCAGATTGTACTGGCGCCGGTGGCAGGATCGACCCGCAGGACATCGGTCTTGGTCTGTGCCCGGTCCTGCCGCTGAACATAAATTGCGCTGCCGTCCGGGGCCCAATCGACCCGCGCGACATAGATGTCGATGTTGAGGCCCAGATCGACCTTCACGCTGCCCGTCCCATCGGGGTTCATCACGAACAGCTCGACCACGGCGTTGTCAGTGCCTGCTGCCGGGTAGCGCTGGTCGAATACCTTGGTGCCCTTCGCCCCGATCGCCGCGCGGGTGACCACGCCGACGCTCGCTTCATCGGTGCGCTGCACAACGATGCGGCTGTCATCAGGGCTCCACCAGTAACCCTGAAGCCGGGCCATTTCTTCCTGCGCAACGAATTCAGCCTCGCCCCAGCGGATCGTTTCGCCTTCCTGCGGGGTGACGGGCTGTGCCTCCGCCCCGACCGGGCCGACCCATAGCCGCCGGTCGCGAACGAAGCTGACAAAGCCGCCCTTGCTGGACAGCTTGGGATTGAGTTCGGTGCCTTCGGTATCGGTCAGCCGCGTGACGCTACCATCGAGTTTCGCGAGAAACAGGTCTCCATCCAGCGGCACCAGCACGCCGGAACCGTCGCTTGCCCATTGATAGGAGATGATCCCCTTGAGGCTGCCAACCCGCGCACGTTCGCGCTGCATCTTCTCGTCCTCGGACAATTCGCGCCCACTGCCGAGCTTTTCCGAATCCACCAGCATCCGCCATTCGCGGGTGTCGATGTCATAGCCCCACAAATCATAACGATCACGGTCATCGCCGCGATTGCGCAGCAGGGTGAGATAGCGGCCATCGGGCGACAGCTTCACCTGCCGCGGTGCGGGGCCATCAAGGCCCGGACTGGCGAACACGCGTTCGAAAGATAGCATTGGTGCGGTCTCAACCACGGCATCCTCCGCCAGAACCGGCGCGGTCAGACAGGTCGAGACACACAGGGCAACTGCAGCAAGAACCGAACGCATTCAAAGCTCACCTCGTCATGGCTGACCGCACAGATTGCGGCGCTGCTTGCTCCTCGCAATGACGACGGTGGTTGGCAAGAGGCACAAACGAAAAGGGCGGCCCCTTGCGAGGCCGCCCTTTGATAATTGCTGGCGATGAAGCCTTACGCCTTGGGGGCGTTCATCTTGCGCTCGACGATACGTGCGCTCTTGCCGGTACGGCCGCGCAGGTAATAGAGCTTGGCACGACGCACCACGCCGCGGCGGACCACGGTGATGCTTTCGACGATCGGCGAGTAGAGCGGGAAAACGCGCTCGACGCCTTCGCCGAAGCTCATCTTGCGCACGGTGAAGTTGCTGCCCATGCCGCGGTTCGAACGGGCGATCACGACGCCTTCATAGTTCTGGACACGCTCACGGTTGCCTTCCTTCACCTTCACGCCGACGCGGACGGTGTCGCCTGCGCGGAATTCGGGGATGTCCTTGCCGGACTTGGCGATTTCTTCGGCTTCGATTTGCTGGATCAGGTTCACTGGTCCGGTTCCTTGTTTTTTCGCCGCGCGCCAGAGGCAGGCTGGACCCGAGCGCCCTCATGACGCTCCCACAAGTCCGGCCTGCGTGACCGTGTGTCTTCCTCGCTCCGCAGCTTGCGCCATGCAGCGATCCTCGCATGATCCCCCGATCGCAGCACTTCGGGGATCGTGCGCCCTTCCCATTCTGGAGGTCGGGTATAGTGCGGGTATTCAATGAGGCTTTGTTCAAAGCTCTCCTCATCCCCGCTGGATGCCGCGCCCATTACGCCGGGAAGCAGCCGAATGCAAGCATCAAGGATGGTGAGTGCGGCCATCTCACCGCCGCTGAGCACGATGTCGGCCAAGGAGACTTGCTCGATCTCAGGCCGGGCCTCGAACAGGCGCTCGTCAAAGCCTTCGAACCGACCGCACAGAATGATGACGCCGGGACCGGATGCAAGCTCGCGGATGCGGGCCTGCGTGATCGGTTTCCCGCGCGGCGTCATCGCGAGGATCGCGCGTCCGGCGGCAGGCGCGCTGTCGAGCGCGCGCGCCAAAACGTCGCACTTCAGCACCATCCCCGCCCCGCCGCCTGCGGGGGTATCGTCAACGGTGCGGTGCTTGTCGGTTGCAAAGTCGCGGATCTGCACCGTCTCGCACGCCCACTTGCCCTCGGACATCGCGCGGCCTGCCAGCGAGACGCCCAGCGGTCCGGGGAACATCTCAGGGTAGAGAGTAAGGATGGTGGCGGCGAAAGTCATTCCCACACCACTCCCTCGTGCGCGCGCGTATCCACCGTCAGCGCAAACACATCCGGGCGTGCATAATGCCCGTCGGTATCGAGGTTCGCCAGCCCCGCCGCGACTTCGCCGAGATCGAGTTCAGCCAGCAAAGTCTCCTCTCCCTCGCCCGCCTGCGCAATCACGCGGGTGTCAGGCGCAGCGATCAGGGAGCCGCCTTTGTTGAGCACCCCGCTTGGGATCGCCTTGATCAACTCCCTTGCCGCATCGGAACCGCCAACCCGGTCAAGACCAGCAAGCAGATCATCCCGCGTCTGCACCAGCCCCGCTGCCAGCACAAAGCACCGCCCCTCCATCGCGTAATGACGCGAAGCAACCGCGTGGCTCTCCCGCACCGTAGGCCATGCCGCCACATGCACATCCTCGCCCAGATTATGCATCGCCGCGCGGGCGAGCGGCATCCAGTGCTCCCAGCAGATCAAGCTGCCGAGCCGCCCCCACTCGGCCTGATGCACCCCCAGCGTCGAGCCGTCACCGCGCGCCCAGATCAAGCGCTCTCCGTGGGTGGGGACGAGCTTGCGGTGATCAAGCACAGGCAGGCCCGGCCGGAAGGTCATCTGGTTGTTGACGAGGCTGCGGCGCACCCGCTCATGCGCGCCGATGCTGATGATCGCCCCGCTCGCATCGGCCAGTTCCTGGAGCGGCAGCAGCCGCTCGTCATTGGCCACCACAGCCTGTTCCAACATGATCGCATGGAGTGCGCGCGTGCCGGGATGGTCCCAGAGTGCTGCGCCGGGCGCTTCGTCCAACCACAGCGGATAGCCACCGAGGAAGGTTTCGCCAAACGCCACGACCCGTGCGCCGCTGTCAATGGCTTGCCGCGCAAGGGTCACGGCCTTGTCGATTCCGGCCTGGAAATCGAGCGGGACAGGAGCGGCCTGAACCACTGCAACGGTCAGGGAACGGGTAAGCTTCGTCATTCACGCCGCTTAGGGCCGGAAGTCAGTCCCCGCAACCGCCGCCGCCATCAGCGGCATCGCTGACATCCGCGCCGCCGCCGCTACTCCCGACATCCTTGCGGCGCAGCGCATGAACCGGCTCCCACGGTGTGCCAACCAGCACATCCGTGCCGAACAGTGCTACCTTCAGCGCCGCATCTTCGGCCCGAGGCGAGCGGGCGGCGTGGTCGTGCTTGTCCTGCAGTTCCTTTACCGCGGCAATCCCCGACGCCGTGCGGGGATCGTTCTTGATGTAGCGGATGATCGCCAGTGCAACAGTCAGCGCCATCAGCGCCACAAGATACTCGGTCGCTTCGCCCACCGCGCTTCCCGCGCGCTGGCGAGAGAGGCCGAGCATGAACAGCGCCGCGAACGGCGTTATTGAAAGCCAGCGCAGCCGCCCCTGCTCTTCCGGTCGCAGTATAAGCCCGGCGCGCTGCAAACGTCTTGTAACCCGGCGGGTGTGAGAACCGATAACCTTGCGCGCGTCGGCAAGTGTGAAGGGCCCGCTCTGGGCCAGCAGTTCCCGGGCTGCATGGCTTTCGGGCAACTCCGAGGTCGAAACATCAGCGACCAACTGGCCACTTTCCGCCGCAAACAGCGCGCCGCGCACATGCAGATCGGTCAGAAGCGAATCGGCCAAACGATCGCGCCCGCCCGCCAGAAAAGCGATGCTCTCAAGGTCATCAGGCATCGACCGGCGGCCAGCTTTACGCAAATGGTGGGGGATCCACGATGCGAAGGCTCCGCAAAGCGCCAACAGCGTGATGTAAAACATCAGGAAATCGCTGCCCGTCCATGACGAGAACAGCTGCATCACAAAATCCTCCCGCGGGCCGGCCTGCCATCAAGACAAGCGGACCCTGCGCCAGAGCGACCCGGCGTTGCAGAACTATACCATCTAAAAAGTTAACACGCTCTCCCGCATTGAGGCGTTCAAGCGCCTATTCGCATGCAGGAAGCAGCCGCTTAAGGCTGGCCGATTTCAGGGCGTGCAAGCCACACCGACGGCCTTACCGCTGTCCAGCCACGTTTTAGTCTTCGGCGAATGCGGCCCCGATCACAAGCCGTTCAGCGTCCCACTCAATTACCGCAGTCGGAATCATCGGCACCATTAAGGTCTTCGTGCCCTTTTCAGGCGGGGGTTCGCGGGTAATTTCGATGATGTCGGTCGCGCCAAAGTTCTCGATGGCGAGCACCGTCCCCACAACTTCGCCCGCATCGGTAATCACAGGCAGGCCGAGCAGGTCGGCGTGATAAAATTCGCCCTCAGCCAGAGGCGCGAGCGCATGGCGCGGAACGGTCAGCACCGTGCCACGCAGGCGCTCGGCGTCGGCACGGGACATACTTTCGGCGAGGCGGGCGATTGCACCACCCTTTCCATCATCGCGGACTTTCACCACGTTTAGCGCGCCATCATTGAAACTTTTATGGCGGGCGAGCGAGGCTGCGCCTTCCCCGAACAGCTTCAGACGCACCTCGCCCGCCACCCCGTGTGCGCCGATGATGGCGGCAAGGGTGACGGGCTTGGTCATGCTGACAATCAGCCTTCGGCCTGTTCGTCGGCAGCAGCTTCTTCAGCGGCCGGCGCTTCTTCAGCGGCCGGCGCTTCTTCAGCGGCAGCTTCTTCAGCGACGGGCGCTTCTTCAGCAGCCGGAGCCGGGGCAGCGGCAGCGGCCTTGGCTTCTTCTTCAGCGGCGCGGGCAGCTTCTTCGGCTTCGGCAATCTTGGCGGCACGCTCTTCAGCGCGCTCCTTGGCCTTTTCGCCGGGCTCACCCTTCTTGAGGTTCACGCGGGCTGCGCGCTCCTGGATGCCGGCAGCATCAAGGAAACGGGCGACGCGGTCAGTCGGCTGCGCGCCGACACCCAGCCAGTAACGCGCACGATCTTCGGTGATCTTCACGCGCTCGCCGCTGTCCTTGGCGAGCAGCGGGTTATAGGTGCCGATCTGTTCAAGATACTTGCCGTCGCGCGGGCTGCGGCTGTTGGCGACAACGATGCGGTAATAGGGACGCTTCTTAGCACCGCCGCGCGAAAGCCGGATGGAAATGGACATGGAATGATACCTTTCGATTGAATTTGAAACGTTGACTGGAAGTTATTGAACTGAAGTTATTTCTTGCGCGGCGGGCCGCCGAGCCCGGGCAATCCGCCCATCCCGCCGGAGCCGCCGAGGCCCGGGAAACCGCCTGCGCCGCCCATGCCGGGCATGCCGCCCATCGGACCACCAGCGCCGCCGCCGCCGAACATCGCGGCCAGCCCCTTCAGGCCGCCCATCTTCTTGATCTGCTTCATCGCGCGGGCCATTTCCTGATGCATCTTGAGCACCTTGTTGACCGTCTGCACATCGGTGCCGCTGCCTGCCGCGACGCGCTTCTTGCGCTTGGCATTCAACAGATCGGGATTGGCGCGTTCCTTGGCGGTCATCGAACCGATGATCGCTTCCATGTGGACCAGCACCTTGTCGTCCATGCCCGAATTGGCCATCGCGGCCTTGGCCTTCTTCATGCCGGGCATCATGCCCGCCAGCATCCCGATCCCGCCCATGTTGCGCATCTGGCGCAGCTGCATGGCGAGATCGTCGAGATCGAACTTGCCCTTTTCGAGATTGCGGGCGAGCTTCTCGGCGTCTTCTTCCTTGATCGTCGCGGCCGCGCGTTCAACCAGGCTGACAACATCGCCCATGCCGAGGATGCGGTCAGCCACGCTGCCGGGACGGAAGGGTTCAATCGCGTCGAGTTTTTCGCCGGTGCCGGCAAACTTGATCGGCTTGCCGGTCACGGCACGCATCGACAGCGCCGCACCGCCGCGCGCGTCGCCGTCCATGCGGGTCAGCACCACACCGGTCAGGGGCACTTCATTGCTGAAGTTCTGCGCAACGTTGACGGCATCTTGCCCGGTCAGGCTGTCGACCACCAGGAGCACTTCGTTGGGGGCCGAAACGCTGGCGACGGCCTTCATTTCGGCCATCAGCGCATCATCAACATGCAGGCGGCCTGCGGTGTCGAGCAGCAGCACGTCAAAATTCTGGAGCCGCGCCGATTCCATCGCGCGGCGCGCGATGTCCACAGGCTGCTGGCCAGCGACAATGGGTAAGGTCGCCACATCGACCTGCGTGCCCAGCACCGCGAGTTGTTCCTGCGCCGCCGGACGGTTGACGTCGAGCGAGGCCATCAGGGCCTTCTTACCGTGACGTTCGCGGATCAGCTTGGCGAGTTTCGCGGTGGTGGTGGTCTTGCCCGACCCTTGCAAGCCGACCATCATGATCACGACCGGCGGTTTGGCCTCCAGCAGCAGCCCTTCGACTTCCATCCCGCCAAGCGTTTCGACCAGTTCGTCATGGACGATCTTGATCACTTGCTGGCCTGGCGTGACCGATTTCAGGACATCCTGGCCGATCGCCTTTTCGGTAACGGCGTCGATGAAACGGCGGGCAACCGGCAGAGCAACGTCGGCTTCGAGCAGCGCAATCCGCACTTCGCGCATCGCATCACGCACGTCTTGTTCACGCAACGCGCCGCGGCCCTTGAGCTTGTCAAAGACTCCGCCAAGACGGTCGGACAGCGTGTCGAACATCGCCAACTTCTCCACCCGGGGGCCGAAACCACCGGAAAAATGCGAAAAACGCCGGCGGACGAAACCTCGTCGGCCAGCGTTGCGAAAAACGTCCCCTCCGGGGATCGGCTTTTTCGACTTTGATCAGGATGACTGGTGGAGCCTAGCGGGATCGAACCGCTGACCTCAACACTGCCAGTGTTGCGCTCTCCCAGCT
Source organism: Porphyrobacter sp. (assembly GCA_041639595.1). GTDB lineage: Bacteria > Pseudomonadota > Alphaproteobacteria > Sphingomonadales > Sphingomonadaceae > Erythrobacter. Next base: position 28,584 of record JBEQBX010000022.1, on the reverse strand, counting down.
GAGCTAAGGCCCCGAGCCAGTCATCATGCGAGCAAGGCAACGTGCCCTGCTTGCGGGAGGCGGCCATTAGTAGGGCCGCATCCCGCTTGCAAGCGAAAAATCAGTTTTCGTCGCCGTCGTCTTCGCCCGTGCCGGTCGCAACGCCGAGATCGTCATCACCGCCGAGGTCAACGTCATTGTCAGGCGAATCGCCATCCTCGTCGATGTCCTCGATGTCTTCCAGATCGTCGATATCATCATCGCCGCCCAGATCGGCGTCAGCATCGACATCGACCTTCTTCTGCACTTCCTCGAAGGGAATCGGCTGCTTGGACTTCAGCACCGGTTCGGGCGACCAGGTTTCGCCGCATTCGATGCAGGCCACCGGATCGCTCTTGCCAAGATCATAGAACCGTTCCCCGCACTTGGGGCAGGTACGCTTGGTACCCCATTCGGGCTTTGCCATGTTTATTCCTCAAATCAGTCGTGCCCCTGAAAACGGACGGGGCCGAACTTCTGCAAAATCGTGGGTGGGTTGATCGTAAATGTTGGTTCCGGCAAGCCCTTTATCAAGGGACTGCCCGGCTGCGCGGCGCGCCTTGCCAGAAGCGCGGGGCGCTGTCAAAGACCGCCGCCTTATGACCAGCCATCGCTTCTCTCCCGCCGGCCCGCTGAAGGGCACTATTCGCGTTCCCGGAGACAAGTCGATCAGCCACCGATCGCTGATGTTTGCCGGCCTTGCCGTCGGGCGTAGTACCATCACCGGCCTACTCGAAGGCGAAGACGTGCTGGCGACCGCTGCTGCGATGCGTGCATTCGGCGCGCACATAACCCGCGAGGGCAGCGGCGCATGGGTGGTGGACGGCGTTGGCGTCGGCAGTCTGCTAGAACCAAAACAGGCGCTCGACATGGGAAATTCAGGCACCTCGACGCGACTGTTGATGGGCCTGATGGCCAGCCATGCGATCACGGCGACCTTCATTGGCGATGCCAGCCTTTCAGGCCGCCCGATGAAGCGCGTGATCGATCCGCTGACGATGATGGGCGCATCCTTCGAAGCATCTGCCGGTGGAACGCTGCCGCTCATGCTGCGCGGCGCATCGCCTGCCGTGCCGATCACATATCGCCTGCCGGTGGCGAGCGCGCAGGTCAAAAGCGCAGTGCTGCTCGCCGGCCTCAACACCCCCGGGATCACTCGCGTGATCGAGCCGATCCCTACCCGCGACCATACCGAGCGGATGCTGACCGGCTTCGGCGCAAAGCTGGAAGTAGGCGAGGAAAATGGCGCGACAGTGATCGCCATCCACGGCGAGGCTGACCTCAAGCCGATGGACGTAACGGTCCCGGGTGATCCCTCGTCCTCAGCGTTCTTCATGGTCGCCGCGAGCCTCATTCCCGGCAGCGATCTGACCATCATGAACGTGGGCATGAACGCGACGCGTGCCGGCCTTGTCGAGGTGCTGCGCCAGATGGGGGCCGACATCACCGAGGTCGCCGCCCGCGAAGTCGGCGGCGAGCCTGTGGCTGATCTGCGCGTGCGTCATGCGACTTTAAGCGGCATCGACGTTGATCCGGCGATTGCGCCTGCGATGATCGACGAATTCCCGGTCCTGTTCGTCGCCGCCGCACTGGCCAGCGGCACAACCCGCACCACCGGGCTCGAGGAATTGCGCGTCAAGGAAAGTGACCGCCTTGCCGCCATGGCCGCTGCGCTCACGTTGGCAGGCGCGCACGTGGAGGAACACGAGGACGGCCTCACAATTCACGGCACTGGAGGCGATCCGCTGTCCGGCAGCTTGGAGGGCGCGCATGTCGCCACCCGGCTCGATCACCGCATTGCCATGAGCATGGCGGTGGCGGGCCTCGTCAGCCGCAATGGTGTGAGCGTGGACGATACCTCGCCGATCAACACCAGCTTCCCGACATTCATGGGCCTGCTGGAGGAGGCAGCAGCATGACCGGCCCGCTCGACTGGCCAAGCATCATCGGCTTCGTCGGCACGGCCTGCATCATCGGCGCCTATGCCTATCTGACGCTGGCCAAGGCGACCAATCCCTTTGTGCTCCATGGCACCAATCTGCTGGGTGCAGCGCTGCTGACCGTCTCCTTGCTCTATCACACCAATTGGGCGAGCCTGGTGCTGGAGGGCTTCTGGGCCGCCATCGCGCTTTTCGGATTGGTCAGGGCGTGGCGCGCCAAATCCGCCGAAGGAGAAAGCGAATGATCGGCAAGGCACTTGCTGCAGCCGCTGTTGCTGCATTGCTGGCCACGGCTGCCGCGGCACAATCGGTTAACCTCCCCGCCGATCCCGCTGCCGATTGGTCCGTCGCCACATCCGAACACCGCATAGCTGTCGAAGGCGGCAATGTCTGGGCGCGGGTCAATGGCGTCATCGGCGAAGGCGCGACCCCGGTGATCATCATCCATGGGGGTCCTGGCGGCACGCATGTCAGTTTTGGCGGACTTCTCAGCCTCGCCGATCAGCGTCCGGTGATCCTGTATGACCAGCTCGACAGCGGCATGTCCGACCGGCCGGAAAACCCCGGCAATTGGCGTCCCGAACGATTCGTGGCCGAACTGGAGGCGATCCGCCAGGAGTTGGGCGTCACCCGCTGGCACGTGATCGGCCATAGCTGGGGCGCGGCGCTCGCGCTCGAATATGCTGCCGCTTTTCCGCAGCATACGGCATCAGCCGTGCTGAGCGGCACATTTATCTCGACACCGCACTGGATCACCGGCACCAACCTTTTAATCCGCGATCTGCCCGATGGTGTCGCCGCCGCTATCCGCGCCTGCGAAGGCCCCACCCCGCCCGCAGCCGAGATATGCGAGCCTGCTACGGCCGCCTTCTATGCCGCCTATAACGGCCGGCCCGATCGCCCAGCCCCCTCGCAGGAAGCGCGCGCCTATCGCCAGCGTTATGGCGGCAAGGGCTTCAATGGCACGGTTTACAACGCCATGTGGGGGCCGACCGAATTCCGTGCCTCCGGATCGCTGGCGACTTATGATGCGACCCACCTGCTGCCGCGCGTCGATGGTAGCCGCGTCTTGTACGTGGTGGGCCAGTATGACGAGGCGCGGATCGACACGGTGCAGGATTTCGCCGCGTTGACCCCCGGCGCGGAACTCGCGGTGGTGCCGGGGGGCAGTCATGCCTTCATTGCTGAACGCCCTGCCGTCTCCGAAGCGATCTATCGCGACTGGATGACCCGCATTGACGCCCGCGAGAAAGCGCAATGATAATCGCCGTCGACGGCCCCACCGCATCGGGCAAGGGCACCATTGCCAAGGCGCTGGCTGCGCATTTCAGCTTGCCGCATCTCGACACCGGCCTGCTTTACCGCGCGGTCGGGCGGCAGGTGCAGCTTGATGGGGGCAACCCCGACGATCCGGAGATGGCGCTGGCTGCCTGTGATTTTGCCGATTCCTTGCTCGACGATGAAATCCTGCGGTCAGAGGAAGTCGGCGGCTTTGCGAGCCGCGTGTCACTCCATCCCGCAGTCCGCCGTGCGCTGTATGAACGCCAGCGCGCCTTTGCCACACAGGAAGGCGGCGCAGTGCTGGACGGGCGTGATATCGGCACCGTGATAGCGCCAGAAGCTCCGGTGAAGCTGTTTGTCACCGCCAGCGTGGCTGAACGCGCACGTCGCCGCTGGCTGGAGATGACGGGGCGCGGGATCGACGTACCCCTCACAGAGATCGAGCATGACATCGCGGCCCGCGATGCGCGCGACATGAACCGCAAGGATGCGCCGCTGATCGCTGCCTCTGACGCGCTGGTGATCGACACCACCCACTTCGGCCGCGACGCCGCCATCGAAGCAGCGATCGAGGCTGTTTTGGCAAGGGCTGGCTAGACGCGCTTTTCCTTGCTTTGTGCAGCGCTTTCCCCTAGGCGCGCGGCCGTTCTCGCAATCATTTGGGTTGAAGGAACCTTCGCGTTCGGCATGGGGCCGCGCGGAGAAGTCTGCCTCTTGCCCCGCCAGCCCCGGCAATAGTGCCTGGGAAGCGGCAAAAGACCCCGGAAAAACCGGTGGCCGGTAGCATAACGAAACAGGACTTAGATCCAATATGGCAACTCAGATGCCCACCCGCGCCGATTTCGAAGCGCTTCTCAATGAACAGCTCGGCGGCGCCGGCGAAGACGGCTTCGAAGGCCGCGTCGTCAAGGGTACCGTCACCGCAATCGAGAACGGCTTTGCCGTGATTGACGTCGGCCTCAAGAGCGAAGGCCGCATCTCCCTCAAGGAATTCTCGCGCGGCGAAGACGACCACGGCCTGACCGTTGGCGGCGAAGTCGAAGTGTTCGTTGACCGTGTCGAAAACGCTGACGGCGAAGCCATGCTGTCGCGTGACCGCGCCCGCCGCGAAGCGGCTTGGGACAAGCTGGAAAGCGAATTCGGCGAAGGCAAGCGCGTCGAAGGCCGCATCTTCGGCCGCGTCAAAGGAGGCTTCACCGTCGACCTTGATGGCGCCGTGGCGTTCCTCCCCGGTTCGCAGGTCGATATCCGCCCCGTGCGCGATGTCACCCCGCTGATGGACGTGCCGCAGCCCTTCCAGATCCTCAAGATGGATCGTCGCCGCGGCAACATCGTCGTGTCGCGTCGGGCCGTGCTCGAAGAAACCCGTGCCGAACAGCGCAGCGAACTCATCAATGACCTGGTCGAAGGCCAGATCATCGACGGCGTGGTCAAGAACATCACCGATTACGGTGCGTTCGTGGATCTCGGCGGCATCGACGGCCTGCTGCATGTCACCGACATGAGCTACAAGCGCGTCAATCACCCCAGCGAAGTCATCAATATCGGTGACACCGTGACCGTGCAGATCGTGCGCATCAACGCTGAAACCCAGCGCATCAGCCTCGGCATGAAGCAGCTGGAAAGCGATCCGTGGGATGGCGTCGCCGCCAAGTATCCGGTGGGCATGAAGCTCAACGGCGTGGTGACCAACATCACCGAATACGGCGCATTCGTCGAACTGGAAGCCGGCATCGAAGGCCTGGTCCACGTTTCGGAAATGAGCTGGACCAAGAAGAACGTCCACCCCGGCAAGATCGTCTCGACCTCGCAGGAAGTCGATGTGATGGTGCTCGAAGTCGACAGCGACAAGCGCCGCATCAGCCTCGGCCTCAAGCAGGCCCAGCGCAATCCGTGGGACGAGTTCGCCGAAAAGCACCCGGTCGGCGCCGAAGTCGAGGGCGAAGTCAAGAACGCCACCGAATTCGGTCTGTTCATCGGCCTGGATGGCGACGTGGACGGCATGGTGCACATGTCGGACATCGCCTGGGGCATCTCGGGCGAGGACGCGCTGGCGCTTCACCGCAAGGGCGAAATGGTCAAGGCGATCGTGCTCGACGTGGATGTCGAGAAGGAGCGCATCAGCCTCGGCATGAAGCAGCTTGAAAAGGGCGCGCCTTCGGCTGAAGGTGCGACCAGCGGCGGCGCGCTGCGCAAGAACCAGACCGTCACTGTCACCGTGCTCGAAGTGCGCGATGGCGGCCTTGAGGTACAGGTTGGCGAAGACGGCGCGACCGGCTTCATCAAGCGTGCCGATCTTGGCCGTGACCGCGACGAACAGCGCCCCGACCGCTTCCAGGTTGGCAGCAAGATCGACGCTATGGTGATCGGCTTCGACCGTTCGAAGAAGCCGAACTTCTCGATCAAAGCCCGCCAGATCTCGGAAGAGAAGGAAGCCGTGGCTCAGTTCGGCTCGTCGGATTCGGGCGCTTCGCTCGGCGACATCCTTGGCGCCGCGCTCAAGAAGGGTCAGGATTAATCCTGACAAGGCTCGCCCCTTCGGGCGAGCCACCTTGGCCCAATCGAAAGGCCCGCCCGCTCAATCGAGCAGGCGGGCCTTTTCCTTTGCGGAGCGCGCCTGTAAGGTTACGCCATGATCCATGTTCACCAATTCCCCTGCCTCAGCGACAATTACGGCTATCTCGTGCACGATACAGATAGCCACGAAACGATCGCTATCGATACGCCAGATGCCAAGCAGTACCTGCTCGAAGCAGACATGAAGGGCTGGAAGATCACCCAGATCTGGAACACGCACTGGCATCCGGATCACGCCGGCGGGAACGCGTTGATCAAGGAGGAAACCGGCTGCACGATCACCGGCCCCTCAGAGATCGAAGGCAAGTTCCCGGTCGATCGTATTGTGAGCCACGGCGATACGGCAATGCTTGGCGGATTGATGGCAGAGGTGATCGATGTATCCGGCCACACCAACGGGCACATCGCTTATCGCTTTGCGGACGCTGGCATCGCTTTTGTTGGGGATTCGGTCTTTGCACTCGGCTGCGGGCGGATGTTCGAAGGCCAACCCCGGCAGTTCTGGGAAAGCCTCAGCCGCATCAAGTCATGGCCGGCCGACACCCTGCTGTACTGCGCCCACGAATACACCGCATCCAATGCCCGTTTCGCGCTCCACGCGGATCCCGAGAACATCGCTCTCCAGGCCTATGCCGACGAAATCGCCGACAAGCGCGCCAAGGATCAATGGACGGTGCCCGCAGTGCTCAAGCGCGAACTTGCCACCAACCCCTTCCTTCGCGCCGATGATCCCGCGATGATGGCCCGTTGGGGCGGCAGCGCGCCGCACGAAACTTTTGCCGCCTTGCGCGCAGCGAAGGACAATTTCTAACGCCATGCAGGCCCTGCGGGTCGAACGCCTGTCGCCCGATCTGTCGGGCGTCACGCTGGCCGATGTCCCAGCCCCTGTCCGCGCACCGGGCGAGGTGCTTGTGCAGGTCCGTGCCGCTTCACTGAATTTTCCCGACCTTTTGATGACGCGCGGAGAGTATCAGTTCAAACCCGCACCACCTTTCACCAGCGGCCTCGAATTCGCGGGCGAGGTGCTGGATGCTGATCCTCAGAGCGGCTTTGTCACCGGTGACAGGGTAATGGGCGGCAACAAGACAGGCGCCTTTGCCGAATTCGCCAGCGTCGCGGCCGACAAGCTTTCGCCCATCCCGCAGAGCATGGACTTTTGCGCAGCCGCCGCGATGGGCGCTGCCTATTCGACCGCATTTACGGGCCTTGTCGAACTGGGCGGGTTGCAAGACGGCCACTGGGTGCTCGTCCACGGCGCAAGCGGCGGGGTGGGCCTTGCTGCCTGTGACCTCGCCCGCGCGCTGGGTGCCCGCGTTATCGCCACCACGGGCTCGCCGGCCAAGGCGGAGCGGATCGCCGCCGTCGCCCAACCGGATGCGGTAATCCATTCCGAGGGGCGGTTCCGCGAACAGGTCGCGGACATCACCGGTGGCAGGCTGGCGAACATTGTCTTCGATCCCGTCGGCGGCGACATCTTCGACGAATCGACCCGCTGCGTCGCCTTTGGCGGCAAGCTGTTGGTGGTTGGATTCACATCAGGCCGGATTGCGGACATTTCGACCAACATCCCGCTGATCAAGGGTTTCAGCATTGTGGGCCTGCGCGCCGGCGAATATGCCCGCCGCTTCCCCGATCGAGGGCGGGCGATCCACCGCGCAATTGGCGCGCTGGCAGAGCAAGGCCGCATCAATCCTGCCATCGACCGTGTCCTCCCCCTGAGCCGCTGGCACGAAGGATTCGAGGCGATGGTACGGCGCGAGCTGGTCGGCAAGGTCGTCTTTCAACCGGGATAAGGTGCATTCTTCAGCAGCCGCGCAAGATGGGCTGCGTTACGCGTCACCATCGCGGCTGTCGTCGTTACCTTTTCGGGGGGCTGTTTCAGGTCCTTGAAATCCGTGCTGCCCATCGCCTCGCCCACCCAGTAGCAGGCCGCCACCGCAGGGATCGTCCAGCCCGTGTCGTTCAAGGACTGGAACAGCTGCGAACTGGCCCAATGCGCGCCGTCCTCATTGCCCACAATCGCTGCGACCGCGACCTTGCCGTAGCTGGGCATCCGGCCATTATCATCTGTCTGCGAGAGGAACGCATCCATCCGCTCCAGCACGCGTTTGGCAATCGAGGAGGCCTGCCCCATCCAGATCGGTGTTCCGAAGACGAGGATGTCAGCGGCAAGGATTTGCTCGCGGATGGCAGGCCACGCGTCGCCATCGCCCTCGTCCGAAGTGACACCAGGCTTCACGTCATAATCGGCAATCCGGATGGGGTCGTGCAGCTCTACGTCATGTTCCGTAAACGCCGCGCGCAGCAGTGCAATCATCGCGTCTGTTGAACTGTCACGGCTGCCCGAGTGGGCGAGCGAACAGTTGATGGCACAAGCGGTGAGGGTCACAAGCATCTCCTTCGCGAAAAAAAGAAGAAGCTGTACCGCCGCGCTTTGTTTCCGTCAGGCCGACCGGCTGCCCAATTGGCAGGGTGGACCACTGCACACGCAAAAAGGGCGGCCCCGCAGGACCGCCCGTCTTGAATCAATCCGGCTCATGGTCAAAGCGAGGCAATGACCTCGTCCGCCAGCTTCTTGTCGGCCTTGCCGTCATGCGCTTTGGCGATCAGCAGCTTCGAGGCGGCCGCAGCAGCGGTCACAGCCTTGGCCTTGACCTCGGCAATGGCGGCACGCTCTGCAGCGGCGATCTTGTCTTCGGCCATGGCGGCACGCCGGGCGACCATCACTTCACTGTCAGCTTCAGCGCGGGCAAGGATGGCATCGGCTTCGTTACGGGCCCCGGCCAGCATTGCCTCGGCGTCCTTTTCGGCGCTGGCGATCTTGGCCGCATACTCAGCGCGCAGCACCTCTGCCTCGGCCCGCAAGGTCTTCGCTTCGTCAAGAGCGGCACGGATCGAGGCGATCTTGGCATCAAGGCCGCCGGTGATGATACCGGGCACCCTCTTCCAAACGAAGACGGCGAGCAGCACAGTCATCGCCAAGGCGACCCATTGGTACGAATCGAGACCCAGCACGCCCGGTTCGGGCGCACCGTCGGCCCCGGCGGCGAGCAGCATCAGAACGTTAGCCATGCGCCATCACCTCCTTGACCGCAGCCTGCGCGGCGGCGGGTTCGACGTTCGCACCGGCGACGCGGGCGACGATATCGCGGGCGGCATCGGCGGCAACGCCTTCGATCTCGGCCAAGGCGCTGCTGCGCGCGGCGTTGATCGCAACTTCGGCTTCGGCGAGGCTAGCATCAAGGCGGGTTTGCGCCGCGGCAAGCTTGCTGGCGGTGGCCGCAGCCGCTTTGGCCTTGGCCCCCCCGATCACCCCTTGCGCCGCAGTGCGGTTGGCATTTTCACGCTTGCGAAAAGCGTCCTCGTCACTGTCCGCAGCATCGCGCGCCGCCTGAGCAGCGGCGAGATCGCCAGCGATCTGGTTGTCACGCATCTCCACCGTGCCGAGGATCTTTGGCACCATTCCCAGCCCGACAAGGACGAAGGTGAGGCCGAAGAACACCAGCAACCAGAAGACCTGGCTGGACAGTGTGGTTGCGATTTGTTCGATCTGAGGCATGATGGACCTTTAGCCGGAACGCCAGTTGCATAGTCCGCCGGGTGGACGGGGAAACCCCGCCCAGCCCGGTGGGCTGCGTGTCGATCTTAGCGGAAGATCAGAAGAACGGCGATCACGAAGGCCAGCAGGCCGAGAAGTTCGGCAGCCGCGAAGCCGATGAACAGGCGGCCCTGCTGGCCGTCGGCGGCACCCGGGTTGCGCAGAGCGCCTTCGAGGAACGAAGCGAACACGTTGCCCACGCCAAGCGCGGCGAGGCCGGCGCCGATTGCGGCGAGACCGGCACCCAGGAGAGCTGCTGCAGTTGCGTCCATGGTAGTAACTCCTTGAGAAAAATCTTATGGTTAGTGACGATTATCGAGAACCCCTGCGAAGGCGTCTCAGTGAAGGTTTTCGGCGTCGTTGATGTACAGTGACGTCAGCAGCGCGAAGACGTAAGCTTGAATTCCTGCAACGAGGATTTCCAACGCGCTGATCGCGACCATCAGGATGAAGCTGGGCACGCCGACGAGCACGCCGGTACCGATGCCGCCGCTGCCGCCAGCGATCACGAAGCTTGCCAACACCTTCAGCAAGACGTGACCCGCCATCATCGCGACGAACAGTCGCAGGGCGAGACTGAAGGGGCGCACCATGAAGGACACGAGTTCAATGAGGCTGATCGGAAGCGCGAGGAATGCAGGCGTGTTCGACGGCCAGAACAGCGAAAAGAAGTGGAAACCATGCTTCCAGAAACCTACGACCAGAACGATCGCAAAGCTCATGATCGCCAGCACGCCGGTGGCGGTGAAGTGGCTGGTGAATGTAAAGGCGTGGACGTGCGGGATCAGCCCCAAGGGCACCAGGCCAAGCAGGTTGCCGAACAGGATGAACATGAAAAGGGTAAAGATATAAGGCACATACTTGCGCCCAGCCTTGCCCACGTTCGCTTCAAGCAGATCATCAATGAAACCCGTCAGGGTCTCAACCGCCATTTGCCAGCGACCGGGCACAAGCGCACGCTTCATGCCGCCGGCGACAAACAGCGTCACCAGAATGGCGGTCACCGCCATCCACAGCGCGGAGTTGGTGAACGCGATGTTGATCCCGTCAGCAAGCTGCCAATCGGACCCCAGCAAGGGTTCGATGGTGAACTGCTTCATTGGATCGACCTTGCCTTCTTCGGCTGCCACGATCGAAAGATCCCCAAATGTTTCACATGAAACGCGCCCCTGGATGGGGCCTGGAGGGGGTCAAACGAGGGTCTAACCCTCGCTATCACTGCCCTTGGCCGCATCGGCGGGACGCGTATTCGCGCCTAGAATGATGCTTCTGAAGGCCGACGCCGTTCCGAGGAACAGTCCGGTCAACAGACCCCAGGGCGCGATATCGAACAATGCGTCAATCGCAAAGCCGATCACCAGGCCGCCGATAATCCCGCCCAGAAGATTGGCCAAAGCGCGGTTGCCGCTGCGATAGTTCGCATCGACACCTTTCACCTGCGGCCGGTTGCGCTCCTCTTCGCGCTCGCGTGCGGCCTGAAGCCGCGCTTCGAGCGCGTCAATCCGCGCATCCTCGTGAATGGGTTCTCGGGCGGGTTTCTCATCGCTCATGCCAATGTCCTTAAAGGCAAGGCCACATCATGTGCAACAAGGTGCCCGCCGAGGGCGCCGACCCCTTAGAAGGGGGGCACATACGTGTCAACATCGGGCGGGCGCAGTTTTGTGCAAGTGCGAACTTGTTTTGCGCAGCCGCATCCGCAGCTGCGTCCTCGGTGCGTATCGATCCCTGCGGGATCGAGCACCTGCGGCTCGCGCGCGTGCGCTCGCGGCCCTGCGGGCCGGTCCGCAGCTGCACCTCACCGAATTCGCCCTTGTCGTCGCTTCAGTGACCGCAAGGGCAACCGCCCGCCCGCTGGCTACGGACAACGCGCATCGCGCGCTGGAGCGGCGGCGGTGCGGGTCTGCCAGGTGCCGTCAGGCGCCATGTACTTTTCGCCCGGCACGGTGCGTGCGACCGCCTGACAGCCTGCGGTGATTCCGTAGGCTTCGGGCGTGGCGCTGTTTTCGCGCGCTTTTTCGATGTAAATCGCCTTGCGCTTGATATTGATCTCGTCGACCAACCGCTGCAACGCCGGATCGGCGGCGCCGACGATGCCAAGGTAGCCATCAGGCTTTTCGCCCACCTTCCCCGCAGCGCGCGCGGCGGCATAGGCAGGGTCGCGCTGCTGGGCGATTGCGGGCACCGCCAGCATGGCGATTACGGCGATCCCGGACAAAATTGAGCTGCGCATTATTGTTACTCCCTGTCGCGAAAACATCAGAAGATGTCCGCGTTCTCCTCCACCGTGTTGGCCGCATCTTCGGCCAGACGATAGATCACTTCCTGCCGGATATTGATGTTAAGCTCGATCACGATCGGCTTTTCAGGCGCGGCGATGTTGATGCAACCGCCCAGCCCTGCCGAAAGGATCACGCTTCCGGCCATCAATGCCCGGCGCCTGTTCCTGCCTTGCCGCCCCATCACCGCCGCCCTTTTCCCGTTATCGGGCAAGGATGTGGCAGCGCAGGGTGGCGCGGTCAATTCGGGTAGCATCATGGCTGGCCTTCGCTTTCGGGAGGTTGAACGGGTTTGAGCACGGGGACCAGGCGGCCCCCGTCCATTTCGAACCGGCTGCGCGGATCGCCGAGGTATTCGGCATCCCAGAAGGATCGCACCATCGTTGCCAGTTCATAGAAATTCTCGGATTTCACGTTGACCCGGAACCGGATCGGCAGCTTGGCAAGGCGGCGGGTGACGAAATTGCGACTGGTGCCGGCCCCCTGCCTCACGCCATCGAATTCGAAGCTGGTGATGATTTCGCCGTCCAGCTGCCCGCCCAGCCCGACGCTCATCTGCCGGTAATCGAGCGATCGCAGCGAGGAAAACGCGTAATTGCCCATCGTGCCGAGATCTTCGTAACTCAGCTCCCCGACATAGGCGACATTGCCGCCCCCTGCCCGCGCAATCAGCACGCCGCCTTCGATCCGCCCTCTGCCTTCGGTGTCGAACACGACCGGCACGGTGCCATCGAATATGCCGGTGGCGCTGATATTGGTCAGCTCCATCTGCGCAACAAAGCGCGCCGCATCGAGGCCGACGATCTCGAAAACATAGCGCCGTTCTTCGGGCTGGCTGAAATCCATGACCAGCGGGCGCATGGTCAGCGTGCCGCCCATGAACGGAAAGCGCGCGTCTTCCAGCGCCAGCAATGTGCCATCCTTCAACTCGAACTGGACCATGCCTGCCAGCACTTCGACCCCGGGATTGATCGCGGCAATGGTGACGCGCTGATCGGGGGCGGTGGTGAGATTGATGAGATCGGTGAATTCCACCTTGCCGGAAAGCCCGCGAACCGGGCCAAAAGCGGCTGCAAAGTCAAAGTCTTCTGTCGCAAAGGTGCCACTGCTTGTCACGCGTTCGCCGCGCCAGTCGACCCGTCCGGTGCCGGTCACCGTGCCATCGGCCAGTGCGACCACGCCTTGCGCCAGATAGGACAGATCCTGCGGTTGGAAGGCATCATCAAACATCAGGCCCGGAACGGTCAGGCGCGCGTTGCCAACGGCGCTATCAAGATCATGGGCCATGGCGACGCGCGCTACGCTGCGACCCGATTCGGGGTGCTGGAGGAGGGCATCGGCGGTGATGCGATTATCGTCCAGCGTCAGGCTTGCGCCTTTGGCCATGAGCGGCACGAACCGCGCCAGCGCGCCAGCCGCCGGGCGGTCGGACAGCAGAAAATCGCCAGCGGACAGGCGCAGTGCGCCATTGGCAAAGGTCCAGCGTCCGGCCATCGCATCCAGATCGAACGGTACAGCAGCCAACCGCGCCGAGCCGCCGGTGAAATTGCCTGACATCTCGCCCGCAAGGCTGCCGGTGAGGTTTGCTGCGCCAAGCCGCACTTCGCTGTCGCCAGTGCCGATCCGAGCGGCAACCCCCTCGACCGCGAAGGGCTGCGGGTAACGCAGCACCGCGCCGCTTGCGGAAATGGTCGCCGGATTTTCGCCCAATGTGCCGTCCAGGTTCAGCGGCCCGGTGCGCGCAGCAAGAGTAAGTCCGTCCTGAAAGGCGACAATCGGCGCAGCGCCATCGGGGCAAAGCGTGACCGCCTGCCCGTCCAGCGCAAGGCCCGCAACTGCCAGCCGGGCAAAGCGCACCGGCGTGCAGCGCGTGCCCATGGCAAGCCCGCGCCTTTCTGACCATGTGCCTTCCAGCGGAACGGTCAGGTCATTGACCGCGCCTCCCGGCAGATCGCCGCTGGCAGTCACCACACCATCAAAGGCGAAATCCCCGCCTGCGCTGCTGCGCAAAGCCAGACGCGGGATGGCGATGCGGTTGGCGCCCGCGGCATACTCCGCCATCGCCAGTCGCATCGTCCAGCGGCCTGCCTCCTGCTGTTCGATCCGCGCGTTGATGGTGGGTAGCCCCGCCCCGCCCGCGATCAGATTGCCGCTGAGGCCGGACAGCCCCTTGCTGCCCACCGCGGCGCTCGCGCGGGACAGTGCCAGCACGCGCGTGCCGCTGCGGGCGGCAAGGCTTGCGTCAGGGACAATTAGAGAGGCTTCGCTGCCCTTGTGACGCAGGATCGCGTCAGCGCGGAAGCTTGCTCCGTCCAGCGCGCCGCTCAGGCCGGTGCGAAGCTGTGCAATCAGCGGGGCGATCAGCGTTCCCCCGCCGCCGCGTTCGGCCGCCGCGAGGCTGGGGGAGATATCGCCTGCGGCGTCAAGGCCGGTGCCCCGCAAGGTGCCTTCCCACTGGCCGCTGGCAAAGTTTGCCGCGCCGCGCCAGCTTCCTTCGCTGACCAGTCGCGCAAGGCGGCCTTGCGGCGCGGCGATCCCGGTCAGAGCGAGATCATGGCCCAGTGCAAGGCGTCCCGGCGACCAGCTGAGTTCAGCCGTCCCGCCGATCCCCGCCGCCGCGAGGTCGCCCGTTCGTGCGCCGCCTCCCTCGATCCGGAAATCGGCATCGGCAGCCGAGAAATCAGGCTTCAGGCTGGCATGCGTGCCGATATCCGCCCGTGTAAGGCTGGCACCGCCGCAGGCCACGTCTGCGAGACGCAGCGGTCCATTCAGTTCGGGCGCGCCCGCATCGGTGGTAAGCTGGCCATACAGCGTGGCGCTGCCCGCGCGGCAGCCTTCCGTCCCGATCCCGGGCGCGGTGGCAGCCAGCGTTCCGGCGAAACCGTCGTCCAGACGCCCTGCCCCGTCAAGCGTCAGCCCCACCCGTCCATAATCGCTGGCCAGCAAGGCGCGGGCATCGCGGATCGTGACCTCAATCGCCGGAAGCCGCAGGGCCGCATCGCTGCCGGTGAACACCAGCGGATCGAGCGCGCCAAGGCTGAAAGCGCCACCTTTATAGCTGGCGAACACCCGCGCACCTTCCACGCGCACGTTGCGCACTTCCGGCCCCGCCCAGCCCGCGCCCAGCGATATCACCAGCCGCCTGACGGTCAGATCAGGCCGCGCCGGATCGCCGACGACAAGGTTTTCGATCACCTGCTGGCTCGGGGTCAGGCTGATGATGTCATAGGTAGCGTGAACACCGCTTTCGGCCAGATAGTCGTCGATCACGTCAGCCGCGATTCGCTCGCGCGACAACCATGCCGTCCCGCCGCCGACCAGCGCCGCTGCTGCCACGCCGATCGCGATTCCGCGCCAGCGCGCGGCTCGCGGCCTGCGGCCGTCCTGCGGCCCGTCTATCTCGCTCGCGTCCGCTATCCGCATCCTTTGCGCCACTTGCGCCCATCATCGTCCAAAGGCAATGAGGCAGGCGCACGCAACGCTTTCCCGGAGGTCGCCTTGCCGGAAGCTGAAGACAGTTTTGAATTCATCGATGGCGCCGTGCCCGATTGGGATGCTGGCAAAGCGGCAGGCGAAGGCCACCGTGCTCGGCTGCGCGCCCGTCTGCTGACCGGCGGAGCCGAGGCACTGGCCGATTACGAGGTTCTGGAATACCTGCTGTTCGCCGCCATCCCGCGCGGCAATACCAAACCGATCGCCAAGGCGCTGCTGGCGCAATATGGCAGCCTTGCAGCCGTGCTCAATGCCGATCCCAAAGCGCTCCAGCGCGTGAAAGGCGTGGGCGAAAACAGCGCCGCGGCACTAAAAGCAGTCGCCACTGCCGCCCGCCGCATGGCCCGGGGCGAGATCATCGGAAAGCCGGTGCTGGGCAGTTGGCAGGCGCTGATCGATTACCTCACCACCGATATGGCGCATCTGACCGTGGAACGCGTGCGGGTGCTGTATCTCGATACCAAAAACCGTCTGATCGACGACCACCATGTCGGCGATGGTTCCATCGACGAAGCCGCGATTCACCCGCGCGAAGTGATCCGCCGGGCGATGGACGTCGGCGCCAGCGCGATGATCCTTGTCCACAACCACCCCTCCGGATCGCCCGAACCAAGCCGTGCCGACATTCAGATCACGCAGCGCATCGCAGAAGCCGGGCGGCACATGGGCGTGACTGTGCACGATCACGTCATCATCGGCCGCGAAGGCCACACCAGCTTGCGGGCCAAGGGCTTGATCTGACCATGCACCCCCTGCCGCAGGACGCGCGCGGGGTGATCCCTGCGCCAATCGCCTATCGTCCGGAGATCGACGGGCTGCGCGCCGTCGCCGTGGTGGCCGTGGTGATCCACCATGCCGCCCCCGGACTGCTGAAGGGTGGCTTTGCCGGGGTCGACGTATTCTTTGTCATCAGCGGATATCTCATCGCCGCTATCCTTGCGCGGGAACTTGCCACAGGGCAGATGCGCCTGCTTGCTTTCTGGGAGCGCCGGTTGCGGCGGATCGTCCCGGCGCTTGCCGCGATGCTCATCGGCACACTTGTCTTGGCATGGGCGCTGATCATTCCCGAAGACTTCTACCAATTTGCCAAAAGCTTGGCGGCGTCTGCGCTGTTCGGGTCGAACCTGCTTTACGCCTACGAGGTCGATTATTTCGCGACCAGTCCGGGTTACGGGGCGCTGGTCCACACCTGGACCTTGGGTGTGGAGGAGCAGTTCTACATCCTCTTCCCGCTGCTGCTGATGGCGGTATGGCGCTGGCGCCCGCGCGCTGCCCTTCCGCTGACAATCGGGCTGGCGCTGGCAAGCTTCGCCTTTGCGCTGGTGATGATCGGGCGCTGGCCATTGGCAGCGTTTTACTTGCTGCCGTCACGGATGTGGGAATTGCTGCTGGGCGCTGCCTGTGCGCTGCTGCCCCGGGTGCCGCGCGCCAATGGCTGGCTGGCGCTGGCGGGCCTTGGCATGATTGCCGCGGGGTTTCTGCGCATCCACCAATGGGCAGGTGTGCCAGGCCCGCTGTTCTTGCTGCCGACGATCGGCACGGCGTTTGCCCTGCTGTTCGCCCGCGAAGGCACACTGGCCGCGCGCATTCTGGCGTGGCGACCGGCGGTTCTGATCGGGCTGGTCTCTTTCGGATTATACCTGTGGCACCAGCCAGCATTGTTTTTTGCCAACTATCTGTGGATCGGCGAAGCACCAGTGGCAGCGAAGGTGGCAGCGGTGGCCGCTGCACTGGCCCTTGCGGCAGGATCGTACCGTTGGCTGGAGCGCCCGGTGCGCGAACGTCGCCTGCTTGCCAGCCCGCGCCGGTTGCTGCTGGTCTGCGCGGCGGCGCTGTGCCTGCCGCTTGCGGCAGGGGTCGCTGGCTATGCACGTCTGTTGCTGCCAGCGAGCGGGGCCGATGCAGCCCGGCTGGGCGGGTTGAAGCCTGACCGCTTCACCGAACCGGTCATCATCCCGCCGCAGGGGCCGATAGATTTCGTGCTCTACGGTGACAGCCATGCCATCCAGTACCTTGAAGCGTTCAACGAAAGGTTGGGCACCGGAGCACTGGTCAGCCAGTTCGGCTGCCTGTCGGCAGGGGGGCTCACCAACAAGGACCCCGCATGGAAGGATTTTGCAATCTGCGCCGATTTGCCCGGCAAACTTGATGCGGTCGTACGCGAACGCGGGGTGCGGACCGTGTTCTGGGCACAACGCTGGGAACGCGAGATTTATGACAATGCATCAGGCCAACAGATCGGCCTGACAACGGAAGAAGCGGGATCGCGGTTGCTGCTTGCCGCGATGAAGCGCCTCCATGCAGGGCTTCCGCCGGGCACGCGGATCGTCATTATCGGCAATTCACCAACCGCCTGGGCGGCGGGCGAGCGCTTCAGTGAAGGCTGGATGCGCTGCCAGTCACTGCCAGACACTGATTGCCCCGATAGCTATCCTGCCGCCCTTGCCGAGGGGATTGCAACGAATGCCCGGCTCAAGGCCTTTGCTGCCGGCAATCCCGGCTTCAGCTACATCGAACCCCGCGATGCGCTGTGCAGCAAAGGACGGTGCTGGATCGTGCAGGGTGGCATACTGAATTATTGGGACGGCAGCCACATGACCCGTTCAGCAGCGCGGCGGGTGGCCGCCACCATCGATCCGGCGTTGCTTGCGGCAGAACCTGCGCCCCCGGCGACCTTGCCTTGATCGCAGCGCTTCCCTAGGCGGCGGGCAACCTGCCCTCAGCCGGAGTCGATGATGGTCCCTCGTTATGCCCGCCCTGCCATGACCGCCCTGTGGGAGCCGGAGGCGAAATACCGCATCTGGTTCGAGATCGAGGCGCACGCCACGCAGAAACTCGCCGATCTGGGCGTGGTGCCGCAAAGTGCCGCCAAGGCGCTGTGGGATTGGTGGGCAACGAACCCCGCGATCGACGTTGCTGCGATCGATGCAATCGAGGCCGTGACCAAGCATGACGTAATCGCCTTCCTCGACTGGGTGGCGCAATCCGTGGGCGAAGAAGCGCGCTTCATGCATCAGGGGATGACGTCTTCCGATGTGCTCGACACCACGCTGTCGGTGCAGTTGGCACG
The DNA here is from genome assembly GCA_041639595.1 of Porphyrobacter sp. GTDB lineage: Bacteria > Pseudomonadota > Alphaproteobacteria > Sphingomonadales > Sphingomonadaceae > Erythrobacter. The sequence goes on along the minus strand of JBEQBX010000022.1, from coordinate 10,332 downwards.
GGCCAGCGACCTGCTGCTGGCCGATCTGGATGCGCTGCTGGCGGCGATCAAGACCCGCGCTGAAGAGCACAAGTACACCCCCACCATCGGCCGCAGCCACGGCATCCATGCAGAGCCGGTGACCTTCGGACTGAAGCTGGCGCAGGCCTATGCCGAATTCGCCCGATGCCGCACCCGTTTGGTCGCGGCACGCGCGGAAATCGCGACCTGCGCGATCAGCGGCGCAGTCGGCACCTTTGCGAACGTCGATCCCGAAGTTGAAGCTTACGTGGCCGAGCAGCTGGGCCTCGAAATCGAGCCCGTCTCCACGCAGGTCATCCCGCGGGATCGCCACGCAATGTATTTCGCGACGCTGGGCGTGATTGCCAGCAGCATCGAACGCCTCGCCACAGAAATCCGCCACCTGCAACGCACCGAAGTGCTGGAGGCCGAGGAGTATTTTTCCCCCGGCCAGAAGGGTTCGAGCGCGATGCCGCACAAGCGCAACCCGATCCTCACCGAAAACCTCACCGGCCTTGCCCGCGTCGTGCGCGCCGCCGTCACTCCGGCGCTGGAGAATGTCGCGCTGTGGCATGAACGCGATATCTCGCATTCTTCGGTGGAGCGTTACATCGGGCCGGACGCGACCATCACCCTGGATTTCGCGCTGGCGCGGCTGACGGGCGTGGTCGACAAGCTGCTGGTTTACCCTGCGCGCATGGAAAAGAACATGAACCGCATGGGCGGGCTGATCCATTCGCAGCGCGTGCTGCTGGCGCTGACGCAGGCGGGGCTGACCCGCGATGATGCCTACCGGCTGGTGCAGCGCAATGCGATGAAGGTGTGGGAATCGGATGGCGCCTTGTCGCTGCTCGATCTGCTGAAGGCCGATGCGGACGTAACTGCCGCGCTGACCCCTGAGCAGCTGGAGGACAAATTCGACCTCGGCTACCATTTCAAGCATGTCGACACGATCTTCGCCCGGGTATTTGCGTGACGGCGGCGATGCTGGACTTGGAGCGCGAATTGCTTAGGCTGACCGGCTTTCCAAGCCATCGGGAGGGGCAAACCGCGTGAAGATCCTGCGCACCATCATCTGGGTTCTGGCGGCGATCGGGTTTCTGGTCTTTGCCATCTATAACTGGCAGCCGGTGGAATTGCGGCTTTGGCAGAACCTCGTTCTGGAAACGAAGGTGCCGGTGCTGGCGTTGCTCGCCTTTGCTGCGGGTTTTCTGCCGATGTGGGCGCTGCATCGTAGCGTGGTGTGGGGCCAGAACCGCCGCATCAGGACCTTGGAAACCTCGCTCAAGAATGCGGCCCTGGTGCAGCGTAGCGATGTGAGCGGCGGGGCTACGGCGCAAATGGCCGATGCCCCTGTGGACAACTCCGGCAAAACTTCGGGAGAACCCGGGGATGTTTTCAGTCCGTCCGATGCGGCTCCCGAACAAGCCAAAGACGGGGGCAACAACCAATGAGCAATCCAGTTTACCTTGCACTGGACGTTCCGCAGCTGGAACCGGCCAAGGCGTTGCTGGAAAAAGTGAAAGCGCATATCGGCGGGGTGAAGCTCGGCCTTGAATTCTTCTGCGCTCACGGGGCGCACGGGGTGCATGAAATCGCCCATTGCGGGTTGCCGATCTTCCTCGATCTCAAATTCCACGACATCCCCAACACCGTCGCTGCCGCGATGCAGGCGATCCATGTCTATGAACCGGCGATCGTCACCGTCCACGCCAGTGGCGGGCGCGCGATGATGGAGGATGCCAAGGCGGCAGCAGCGGCGGGCACAAAAGTGGTCGCGGTGACGATGCTCACCAGCCTCGATGCGAACGACCTCACCAACACCGGCGTTTATGGCAGCGCCGAAACGCAGGTGATGCGGCTGGCTGAACTCGCCCATGCGGCGGGGTTGGACGGGATCGTGTGTTCTGGTCAGGAAGTCGGCGCAGTCCGCAAGGCATGGCGCGACGGCTATTTTGTCGTCCCGGGCCTGCGTCCCAATGGCCTTGCCAATGGCGGCGGCGCGGGTGACCAGAAGCGCGTCGTAACCCCCCGGCAGGCCCGCGACAACGGCGCGAGCGTGCTGGTGATCGGCCGCCCGATCAGCCGCGCAGATGACCCGGTCGCCGCAGCCCGCGCGATCGAGGCGACGCTTTGACGACGATTTCAGCGGCATCGCCCGCCGATGCACCAGCACTCAAAGCCCTGCTGGAAGCCGGCTATCGCGGTGATTCTGCGCGACAAGGATGGAATCACGAGGCTGACATTCTCGACGATGAACGCATTGCGCCTGGCGAACTTGAAGCGATGCTGGCCGATCCGGCGGTGACAATCCTGACGGCACGGGACGGCGATATGTTCACCGGCTGTGTCGCTGTAACACGCAAGGATGCGGCCTTCGCCTATCTCGGCATGCTGTGCGTTGCGCCCACGTTGCAATCGAACGGCCTTGGCCGGCGATTGCTCGATGCGGCAGAGGATCATGCCCGGGCCCATGGCATTGCCACGATGGAAATGACCGTGATCGAAGGCCGTGACGCGCTGATCGGCTGGTACGAACGGCGCGGCTATGCGTTTACGGGGGAGCGCCGCCCCTTCCCCGTGCTTCGCGATCCGCCTGTGACCTTCGTGGTGCTGGAAAAGCAGCTCGGCCCCGCGTAAAGGCCGCGCCATGTCAGGCACTCTCGTCAAGATTTGCGGGCTTTCAACGCCGGAAACGGTAACCGCCGCGGTGCAGGCGGGCGCGAGCCATATCGGCTTCGTCCACTTCGCCAAAAGCCCGCGGCACGTGGCGCTGGCAGATGCGGCGCGGCTGCGCGCCTTGGTGCCGGACCATGTCAGGACCGTACTGCTGCTGGTGAACCCGACCCAACACACTCTTGCCGATGCGGTTCGTGAGGTGCGCCCTGACATTATCCAGTTTCATGGAGACGAAACCCCCGAAACCCTCGCCCGCTTCCGCGCGGACACCGGGATCGCTGCGTGGCGCGCGATGGGCGTGAAGGATGCTGCAGCGCTTGATGATGCAGCCCGTTTTCACGGCGCGGCTGACATGCTGCTGTTCGATGCGCCCGCGTCATCACTCCCCGGCGGGAACGGTGCGGCGTTCGACTGGAACCTGCTCCGCTTTTATGACGGGCCCACGCCGTGGGGACTGGCGGGCGGGCTGAAGGCGGCCAATGTGGCTGACGCCATCCGCCTGACCGGCGCGCCGCTGGTCGACACATCCTCCGGCGTGGAACGCGCGCCCGGCCTCAAGGACGTGGACAGAATCGCCGCCTTCTGCAAAGCGGCACGAATATGAACACTCCTATGAACACTCCTCTAAACTCCTTCCGCAACCAGCCGGATGAGCGCGGCCATTTCGGCCAGTTCGGCGGGCGTTATGTCGCTGAAACCCTGATGCCGCTGGTGCTCGATCTGGAGCGCGAATATCGCGCGGCGCAGGCCGATCCGGCGTTTCAGGCGGAATTCGACGATCTGCTCGAACATTACGTGGGCCGCCCCTCGCCGCTCTATTTCGCGCCGCGTCTGACCGAGGAACTGCGCGCCAGCGCCAAACCCGGCTTCGGCGCGCAGGTGTGGTTCAAGCGCGACGAGCTCAATCACACCGGCGCGCACAAGATCAACAATTGCATCGGCCAGATCCTGCTGGCGATCCGCATGGGCAAGACCCGCATTATCGCCGAAACCGGCGCGGGCCAGCACGGGGTCGCGACCGCTACGGTGTGTGCGCGCTTCGGCCTGCCTTGCGTGATCTACATGGGCGCCGAGGACGTGAAGCGCCAGTCGCCCAACGTGTTCCGCATGAAGCTGCTCGGCGCGGAAGTCATCCCCGTCACCAGCGGCGGGGCGACCTTGAAAGACGCGATGAACGAAGGGCTGCGTGACTGGGTCGCCAACGTCCACGACACCTTCTACATCATCGGCACCGCAGCCGGCCCGCACCCCTATCCGGAAATGGTCCGCAATTTCCAGAGCGTGATCGGCAAGGAAGCGCGCGCGCAGATGCTGTCGCGCGTCGGCCGCCTGCCCGACCTGCTGGTGGCGGCGATTGGCGGCGGGTCGAACGCGTTGGGGCTATTCCACCCCTTCCTCGACGATGCGTCGGTGAAGATGCTCGGCGTGGAAGCCGCAGGCCACGGCCTTGACGGGGACGAACACGCCGCGAGCCTTCTGGGCGGCACCCCCGGCGTGCTCCACGGCAACCGCACCTATTTGCTGCAGGACGAGGACGGCCAGATCACCGAAGGCCACTCGATAAGCGCCGGCCTCGACTACCCCGGCATCGGGCCGGAGCACGCCTGGCTCAAGGAATCGGGCCGCGTCGATTACACCGCCGTCACGGATATTGAAGCGCTGGAGGGTTTCCAGCTGCTTTGCGCCACGGAAGGCATCATCCCCGCGCTGGAACCGGCCCATGCCATCGCGGCGGTGAAGAAGATCGCCCCGACCATGCCCAAGGACGCTATCATCCTCGCCAACCTGTGTGGCCGCGGCGACAAGGACATCTTCACCGTGGCGGAGCGTCTGGGGGTCGAGCTTTGAGGCGCAAGGTGAACTGGTCTTACGCTGGTCAGCTCATTACCTTGTGCACTGTTCTTCCTTTCTGCCTTGTCGTCCTCACGATCGAATGGCCTTCGGATGGATCGTTCTTCGCCGCACTGATCGCCGCCGGAATTGTGTCCCTGCCCATATCGTGGAGCATAACCGCGCGGTTGCAGCGCAAATGGAAATGGAAATGACCCGCCTCTCAATCACCTTCGCCGCCCCCCGCCCCGCGCTCGTCTGCTTCATCACCGCAGGGGACGGCGACACTGCGGCCAATCTCGATGCGCTGGTGGAAGCCGGTGCGGATGTGATCGAACTCGGCATGCCTTTCACCGATCCGATGGCCGATGGCCCCGCGATCCAGAGCGCCAATCTGCGCTCATTAGGCGCAGGCACGACCACGGCACACGTGCTGCGCTACGCCGCCGATTTCCGCGCTCGCCACCCTGACGTGCCGCTGGTGCTGATGGGCTATGCCAACCCGATGGTGCGGCGCGGACCGGAATGGTTTGCCGAGGCGGCTGCCGCAGCGGGCGTAGACGGGGTCATCTGCGTCGACATTCCGCCAGAGGAAGACGACGCGCTCGGCCCGGCGCTGCGCGCCAAGGGCATCGCCCCGATCCGCCTCGCCACCCCGACGACCGACGCCGCGCGTCTGCCGCAGGTGCTCGCCGGATCGCAAGGGTTCCTCTATTACGTGTCTGTCGCCGGGATCACCGGCAAACAGCAGGCCGTGCAAGCCAGCATCGAAGAGGCAGTCGCGCGGCTCAAGGCGTCGACCGATCTGCCCGTCGCGGTCGGCTTCGGCGTGCGCACGCCCGAACAAGCCGCTGCCATCGCCAAGGTCGCCGATGGTGTGGTCGTCGGCTCGGCGCTGGTCGAAATCTGCGGCGCATATGGCGCAGACGCTCCGGCCAAGCTAAGGGAGCTGACTTCGGCTCTCGCAGCCGCCGTCCACTCCGCCCGTCAGGAGCAAGCCGCATGAACTGGTTCAACCGCGTCCGCAATTCGCTTGGCTTCTCAGCCGAGAAGAAGACCACGACCGAAAAGGATCTGTGGATCAAATGCCCGTCCTGCCAGGAAATGCTATTCGTGCAGGAATACGAGGCAAACCTTTCGGTGTGCCCGAAATGCGAACATCACGGACGGATCGGCGCGGATGCGCGGTTGGCGCTGCTGCTTGACCCCGGCTTCGAATTGTTGCCCCTGCCGCGTGTCACGGAAGACCCGCTGCAGTTCAAGGACACCAAGAAATACGTTGACCGTCTGAAGGCCGCGCGTGCCGCGAACCCGCATGAGGACGCGTTTGTGGTCGGCTCCGGCACGATCGAAACACGCCCTGCGGTCGTTGGCGTGCAGGATTTCAGCTTCATGGGCGGGTCGATGGGCATGGCCGTGGGTCAGGCGTTCTGCAACGGCGCGCAAAAGGCGCTGGATCGCGGCTGCGCCTATGTCGTGGTGACGGCGGCAGGCGGTGCACGGATGCAGGAGGGGATTTTGTCCCTGATGCAGATGCCCCGCGCCACTGTGATGACCCGGCGGTTGAAGCAGGCCGGGCTGCCCTATATCGTGGTGCTGACCGATCCGACCACCGGCGGCGTGACCGCGAGCTACGCGATGCTCGGCGACATCCACATTGCCGAACCGGGCGCGCTGATCGGCTTTGCAGGGCAGCGCGTCATTCAGGACACGATCCGCGAACAGCTTCCCGAAGGCTTCCAGCGCGCGGAATATCTGCACAAGCACGGCATGGTCGACATGGTTGTGCCCCGCCCCGAACTGAAGGCGACGCTGGGGCAGGTGCTGGATTATCTCGCTCCGGTGAAGGCAGCGTAACACCCCCATGCGCGACTTCGGGCGGTCGGACGACCCGCGCGTTCAGGCTCAGCTTGATCGCCTTGCCGCACTGAGCCTGCCGCAGGGCCGGCTGGGGCTGGAGACGATCCGTGCGTTAATGGCACGCCTCGGCAACCCGCATCGAAGATTGCCGCCAGTGTTTCATGTTGCAGGAACCAACGGCAAGGGATCGACCTGCGCGTTTCTGCGGGCCATGCTGGAGGCGCAGGGGTATCGCGTCCACGTCACCACCTCGCCCCATCTGGTGCGTTATAACGAGCGCATCCGGCTGGCGGGTGAACTGATCTCCGATGCGATGCTGGCCGATGTGTTGGCAGAGGTGCTGGATGCCGGGGAAGACCTCGGCCCCAGCTTCTTCGAAGTTACCATCGCCGCCGCCTTCCTCGCCTTTGCCCGCACCCCCGCCGATGTCTGCGTGGTCGAAGTAGGCATGGGCGGGCGGTTCGATGCGACCAATGTGCTGGAACCCGAGGCGCTGGCGGCTTGCGGGATCGCGGCGTTGGGCCTCGACCACGAACGCTTCCTGCTTGCGCCGGAAGACGGCGTACCAGCTGAACCGATGGCACGGATCGCGTTCGAAAAGGCCGGTATTGCGAAGCCGGGCGTGCCGTTGATCAGCATTGCGCGGCCGGCGACCGAGTGCGCCAGTATCGCCGCCGTCGCACAAGCCACAGGCGCGTGCCTGTTGGCGCAGGGGCAAGACTGGCTTGCCTCTGCCGTGGACGGAGGACTGACCTATTCGGACCAATACGGCGGCAAAGGGTGGGAGGGGATGAACTTCGCTCCGCCCGCGCTCGCCGGTGAACACCAGTTGCAGAACGCGGCCCTTGCCATGGCTATGCTGCGCCATCAGTGCAAGATCAAGGTGGGGCTCCCGGCGATATCCGCTGGCCTCCAGTCGGCGCGCTGGCCCGCGCGGATGCAGCGCCTTTCGCCCGGCCCGCTGATCGGACAGCGTGAAGTGTGGCTCGACGGCGGCCACAATCCCCAGGCGGGCGCGATGATTGGCGCACACTTTGCCGGTCAAAGCCTGCATCTGGTGATCGGCATGATCGAGGGGAAAGACCCGGCCTCGCTCACCGTCCCGCTCGGCTCCTCCATCGTCAACATCACCGCTGTGCCGGTGCCGGGACATGAATGGTATCCAGCCACCGCCTTTGGCCCCGAAGCTTGCCCCGCGCCCGACGTCCCGAGCGCACTGGCGATGATCCCCGATGACGGGCTACCGGTGCTAATCGCCGGTTCGCTCTACCTCGCGGGTGAGGTGCTGCGGCTCAACGACGAGCTGCCGGATTAGGCGAGTTCAGGCTCCGGCGGGGGCGCATTTTCCGGCCTGCCCGAACGTGCCTGCCGTACCCATTCGATAACACACAGGGCCACCGCAAATAGCCCGATCCCGGTCGTCAACAGGAACACGTCGTAATAGCCGCGCTCCTCGATCATCTGGCCCAATGCCGGCCGGCCTAGCGTACCAACCAGCATCGTCAGGGACGACAGCAGCGCATATTGGACCGCGCTGTACCCCTTCGCGACCACACTGGAGAGATACGCCACAAACGCCGCCCCGGCGATGCCGACGGCGATGTTCTCCATCCCGATCGTGAGCATCAGCCGTGCCATCCGGTCATCCGCGCCGAACAGTCCGGCAAGCCATGTGAAGCCGACAAGGTCGCTCGCCGCCTGCATCCGCGCACCGCCGACGGCAAGGTCGGCGTAAAGCAGGTTGGTCAGCGCCGCGATCACCGCGCCCAGCGTCAGCGTGGTCATCCGTCCGATTACTGTCAGCAGTGTGCCACCCAGCGCCAACCCGACAATCAGCGCGCCGACCCCAAAGAACTTCGATGCAATCGCCACCTCGTCCTTGGTATATTGAAGTTCGCCAAGATAGAACGGGTAGGCAAAGCTGCCCCAGATCGCGTCGGTGATGCGGTACGATAGCACCAGCGCGATCACCAGCACGGCAGCCCATTTCAGCCGCCCGATAATCTCTGCAAGCGGCAGGATCAATGCGCGGTAACCGTGGTCGAGCGCGGTATCGAAACCGGTGCGCGCGGGTGCATCGGCTGTCAGGACATGGCGTCCCTGTTTGCGCATCGCTTCCAGCCAGCCTGCGATCAGTCCGGGAATCACCACCGTCGCAATCACGATAAGCGGCCCCATCTGCGTCACGAATTCGGTCGAGTCCGGACGCGTTTCAGGGGTTGCTGCCAGCGAGCGGACCATGAAGGTCAGCACCGTCACCAACGCCCAGCCCCACAGCAAGGCGACAGCGCCCAGCGCGTAGGCCCGGACCCGCGGGGTCATCTGGCCAGCGTGCCGCAGCGTGCCGAGATTGCTCCGCTCATCCGCAAGCGCCGCCACAGTCCGTTCCGCATCGGGTGCGAACAGGCCGAGAAATCCGACGAACAGCAGGATGCCGCCCATGCTGGCGAACACCGTGGGCCATCCCATTCGTTCCGCCATGAACAGCGCCAATGCTCCGCCTACCAGCGCCGCCACGCGGTAACCCATCTGGAACACGGTCGAAAGGATATCGATCGTCGCCACTTCGTCCGCAACATCGACGCGCCAGGCATCAATCACCACGTCCTGCGTGGCGCTGGCGAACGCTCCGATGCCGGCAAGCAGGGAAAACAGGCCCAGCGACGACAAAGGATCAAGCAGCGACAGCACCACCAGAATCCCGCCCAGCAGCAGTTGTGCGGTGACGATCCACTGCTTGCGTTTGCCCAGCCGCCGCAGCCCTGGCAAATCGACCCGGTCCAGTGCGGGCGACCACAGGAATTTGAAGGCATAGGCCAGCCCGATCAGCGAGAACACGCCCATCGTCTCGACATCGACCTGAGCATCGGTCAGCCATGCATACAGCGTGCCGAGCAGCAGTGCATAGGGCAACCCGCTGGCAAAGCCGAACAGCAGGACATAGCCCGTCTTGGGGTGGCGCAGCGCCGCCAGCAGAGTGATCCAGCGCGACAGGCGCGTGGGGGCTGTGAAGGTGGCTTCGGCCATTGACGATCCCATGCTGTCGAGGCGGATTTGCTCCGACACTGTTTCGTGGCACACTAGGCGCAGGGAAGAGGATGAGAAAAGAGCGATGAACGCCGCAACAACAGATATGCCCGATTTGCGTCCGACACCCGGGCAATTGGCGCTGGCAGAGGCGATCCGCAGCGGTGTCGGCAGGCAGGCGGGCGGGATCCGGACCGTTCCGGCGGCGAATTACACCTGCCCCGGTCACTTCGCGCGTGAAAAAGCTGTGCTGTTCGAACGGCTGCCGCAAGTCATCGCGCCGTCCGCACTGCTGCCCGACCCCGGTATGGCCGTGCCGCATGACGCCACAGGTCGCCCGCTGCTGATCACCCGCGACAATGACGGGATTGCCCACGTGTTTCTCAACGTCTGCCGACACCGCGGCACGCGGCTGGTTGAGGGGAACGAGGTGCAATGCGCCAAGCGGCTGGTCTGCCCCTACCACGCATGGACATACCGGCTGGATGGCGGGCTGATGGCCCTCCCCCGGCCCGAGACATTTCCGGGGCTGGAAAAAGCGGATTACGGCCTTGTGGAATTGCCCACGTTCGAAGCAGGCGGGTTGATCTGGTTCGCGCCGCTGGAAAGTGCAGATTTCACCGATGCGCAAAAACTGGGCAATGATCTTGCCGTCTTCGGATTGCCGCAAGCGCATCTGTTCCGGCGCAAGCTGCACACGGTGAAGGGCAATTGGAAGCTGATCATGGATGCCTTCCTCGAAAGCTACCATGTCACCCGCCTTCATGCCGCCACCATCGGGCCGTTCTTCAAGGACGGGATCACCGCCGGTGACCAGATTGGCCCGCATCAACGATCGGCCGTGGGGCGCCTGGAGGAGATGGCGTCCATCGATCTCACCGATATGGCAGCACTGCGCCGGGTGGTGACCTTCGCCTACCAGCTCCTGCCAACAAC
>JBEQBX010000021.1:0-37364 GCA_041639595.1 Porphyrobacter sp. | reverse complement strand
GCTCCGGGCAATGTTTCACGTGAAACATTCCTTGACCGATCCCGAGGCCGGGATCATCGTGAAGGCCTGACGCGAAACGCTGGCGAATTCTGCGGGATTGCCAGCGGGAAGGACGGGAACCACCATGTCGAGCCCATCATGTTCGTAATCGCGATCGCCAATCAGAAGGGTGGGGTGGGCAAGACCACCACCGCAATCAATATCGCCACGGCAATGGCAGCCACCGGTTGGCGCACGCTGCTGATCGATCTTGATCCGCAGGGTAATGCATCAACAGGGCTGGGTGTTCATTCGTCCGCCCGCGAAGTTTCAACCTATGATTTGCTGGTGGACGAGGTCGCGCTTGCGAGCGCGATTGTGCCGACCAACATTCCCCGGCTCGATATCGTGCCGGCGACAGTGGATTTGTCAGGCGCTGAGATCGAATTGGTATCGGTTGAGGGTCGCACCCACCGGTTGGACAAGGCGCTGGCGGGCCACACCGGGCACGAAATCTGCTTTATCGATTGCCCGCCCTCGCTTGGCCTGCTGACGCTGAACGCGCTGTGTGCCGCCGATACGCTGATGGTGCCGCTGCAGTGCGAATTCTTCGCGCTCGAAGGGCTTAGCCAGCTTCTTCAGACGGTGGATCAGGTGCAGCAGCGCTTCAATCCCCAACTGGGGATTATCGGCGTGGCGCTGACCATGTATGACCGGCGCAACCGGCTGACCGATCAGGTATCCGATGACGTGCGTGATTGCCTGGGTAAGCTGGTGTTCGAAACCGTGATCCCGCGCAATGTGCGTCTTTCCGAAGCGCCCAGCCACGGCTTGCCTGCGCTGATCTACGACCAGCATTGTACCGGCAGCCGCGCCTATATGGCGCTGGCGCGTGAATTGATCGGGCGATTTCCCGCAGAAAGACAAGCCGCATGAACGATAATAGCGAACATACCGCCGATATTTCGGCTGTTGCACGTGGAACAGCGGACAAACCGCGCCGGCTTGGCAAAGGCCTCGGCGCGCTGCTGGGTGAGACGCGTCGTGAGGAACCCTTGGTGCGGCGCGAAGATGCGCCTGCGGATGTGCCCGCGGCAGGGTCATCTCTGCTGCGCAATGTGGCGCTGGCCAGCATCAAGCCGCTGCCCGGCAACCCTCGCAAGGTTTTTGACGAAGCAGCCCTTGAAGAACTGGCTGCATCAATTGCCACGCGCGGCGTGATCCAGCCGATCATCGTCCGTCCGCACCCCAATGGCGAAGGCTATCAACTGGTAGCGGGTGAGCGGCGCTGGCGAGCTGCGCAAAAGGCCCGGCTGCACGAGATTCCGGCACTTGTTCGCAACCTGTCGGAACGCGAGGTGATGGCGCTTGCGCTGATCGAGAATCTTCAGCGCGAAGACCTCAACCCCGTCGAAGAGGCGCGCGCCTATCACCGCCTGTCCGAAGACGAAGGAATGATCCAGGTCGACATCGCGAAGATGGTCGAAAAGTCGCGTAGCCATGTCGCCAACATGATGCGGCTGGTGACGCTGCCCGATCCGGTGCTCGACCTGATCCAGAGCGGAAAGTTGTCGATGGGTCACGCCCGCGCGCTGATCGGGCGGGATGATGCGCGCGAACTGGCCGAAGTGGCGGTGGCAGAAGGGCTGTCGGTGCGCGATGTCGAAACGCTGACTCGCAAAGCTTCTAAAAAGGCTGATGCGCCTTCGCTGCCATCTTATCAAACGTCTGAAAACGCAGATATTATTGCCGTCCAGCAACACCTTGAGGAGTTCCTGGGCCTGAATGTCCGGATCAAACCCGAGGTGGATCCGCGCAAGGGCACGGTGACGATTCGCTACACCACGCTCGATCAGCTGGACCTGCTGTGCCAGCGGCTTACCGGCGGCGAATTCTGATGTGAAAAGGGGAGCCGCGCCGGTTGGCGGGCTCCCCTTTTTCGATGCCGTCCGGATCGCAGATCAGCGGCGGCCGGTTTTGATCATCTTTGGCGAAGGACGCGGAGCAGGGGGGATCACCCGTGACGAGCCGGGCACGGTGTACGTCTCGTATCGCTCGGTTTCCCGCACCACGACCTGCTGCTGCACCTCGGTGCGCACCGGCACCACCACCATCTGCTGCGGCGGGGCATAGGTGTAGCCATAGCCCGCATAGCCGATTTCGCGGCTGGCGATCCGCGGGTCGAACCCGCCAGATTGCGACAGGTAGGAATCGAGCGCGGTCTCGCAGTATTCGCGGTCCCGCTTTCTGCCATTGCCGAACAGGCTGCCGATCAATCCCCCGATCAAACCGCCACCACCTGCGCCAAGCACGGTGCCTAGCACCCGATCACCCGCGCCCGCGATTTCATAACCGGCGAAACCGCCGCCAAGTGCGCCGAGCAAGCCGCCAATGATGAGGCCAGTGTCATCCCGGTTCCGCCCCTTGATGCGGCGCCGGCATTCATCGATCCATTGCGAGCGTTCGAAAACCACCGGGGCTGCGGCCGGTGCATAGGCCATCGGCACGTGGTATGCTTGCGGCACGTGAGCGTGGGGAGCGTAGCCATGATGCGCGGCCATCGGGGCTGCGGGCAGGCCGCGAGGTGCATCGATTCGGCGGGTGCGGGTGATCGTCTCGACCCCGTTGACGGTGCTGACCGTCTCGTCGACCCGCGCATAGGCAGGGGTGGGGGCCGGGGCGGGCGCGGCGCGCATATCGGTTGGCAACGTGCGCAATTCAGCCTGGCTCATCGGGGCGAGCGGCGGCAGATCCGCGTAATTCTGCGCCTGTGCCGCAGCCGGAATGGCGAGTGCAAGGGCAAGGAGCGGGAGGTGCGATGAAAGCTTCGGCATGAGTGGATTCCCCTCAGGTCAGCCTGAGTCAGCTGATGGTTAGCAAAAGCTTACCATCGCAACCGCCTCGTGCCCAAGCGGCACTGTCAGCCTGTCCCGTTTCGGGAAGGTCGCCAGCGGGTTACCTTAAGTCCGGGCCGATAAAAGCGCGGCGAGCGCCTCGATCCCGGCGGCGTCTTCAGCGGTGAAGCGGGCCGGAGAGGGGCTGTCGAGATCGATCACTGCCACGACCGTGCCATCGCGCAGCACTGGCACCACCAGTTCGGACTGGCTAGCCGCGTCGCAGGCAATGTGCCCGGGGAAGGCGTGGACATCGGCCACAAGTTGCGTGGCGCGACTTTCCGCCGCAGCTCCGCACACACCTTTGCCAAAAGGAATGCGGATGCACGCCGGGCGCCCGACAAACGGCCCCAGCACCAGTTCGTCTGCGCCGCCGCTCTTGGCAGGTGCCACGCGGTAGAAGCCCGCCCAGTTGAGATCGGGCAGAAATTCCCACAGCAATGCAGCGACATTCGCCATGTTGGCCACCGCGTCCGGTTCGTCCGCGGTCAGTGCATCCGCCGCAGCGATCAAGTCGCGGTAGAGCTCCTGCGCAGCAAGCGGGGAGGCGGGTTTGAAATCATACATGGCGGGAACAGTCTTTCATCGCTTGCTGCCGAGAGTTGAAGGTTGCCGCCGGCGCAGGCGGGCCTTATCCATGCCCACATGGCCATTTTCCGCAAAATCGCAATCGCCCTTGTCGTTCTTGTCCTTGTGGCAGGCGTCGCCCTGTTTTTCCTCAGCCGCGGCGACACCGCCGATCTTTCGGTCGAGGAGGTGACGGGCACAGATCCGGTCTTGCAGGAAGGCGACGCGCAGACCTTTCCGACCGTGCAGATCGCCGAGCCTGTGGGTTGGGCGGCGGGCGAGGCTCCGGCCGCTGCCAAGGGACTTGAGGTCCTCCGGTTTGCCGAGGGGCTGGATCACCCGCGCACATTATTCACGTTGCCCAATGGTGATGTGCTGGTCGCGTTGACCCGTGCCCCCAAGGTTGAAAATCCCGACGCGGGCATTTTTGACGCGATCAAGGGCTGGATAGCCGACACGCTGCTCAGCAAGGCAGGTGCGACGGGGGAATTCCCCAACCAGATCGTGCTGCTGCGCGATGCCGATGGCAATGGCAGCGCCGAAACGAAGCAGGTGATCCTGGATGGCCTTGATTCCCCGTCAGGCATGGCGTGGAAGGATGGTACGCTTTACGTTGCCAACCACAACGCCGTGCTGGCCTTCCCCTATGCCTTGGGCAGCAACAAGGTGACTGGCAGCCCGCGCAAATTGATGGATCTGGCGCCGGGCGGCGGGCACTGGATGCGCAATCTGGAACTGTCGCCTGATGGCGGGCAGCTTTATGTCGCGGTCGGATCGGTCAGCAATATCGGCGAATCCGGCATGAAGGTGGAACAAGGCCGGGCGATGATCTGGGAGTATGATCTTGCCAAGGGTCGCCCGCGCCAGTTCGGTGCGGGTCTGCGCAATCCCAACGGGATGGACTTCAGCCCGTGGACCGGCGAGCTTTGGACCACGGTGAACGAACGCGACATGCTGGGGTCGGACCTCGTGCCCGATTACCTCACCAACGTGCCGGTGGGTGCCCAATATGGTTGGCCGTGGGTCTATTTCAAAACCAACCGCGATCGCCGGGTCGATGCGCCAATGCCCCGCTTCATGATGGAATATGTGCGCAATCCGGAATACGCGCTCGGCCCCCACGTCGCCGCGCTGGGGCTGGTGTTCAGCAAGGAAGGCGACCGGATGGGCGAAGGCTTCGCCAGCGGGGCCTTCATCGCGCGGCATGGATCGTGGAACCGCAAGCCGCCGTCGGGCTATGACGTGGTGTTTGTCGATTTCGACGATCTCGGCAATCCGGTGGGTAAGCCAGTGCCGGTGCTGACCGGGTTCCTCAAGGAAGACGGCTCAACGCGCGGCCGGCCCACTTGGGTCGAATGGGCGGGCGATGGATCGCTGCTGGTGTCGGACGATACCGCCGGGATCATTTGGCGGGTACGATCCCCCTCCGCCGCGCCTGCCAGGGCGATTGCGCGGCTCGCGGACGATCCGCTTCCGCCGCGCCAGATCACTGACCCGCGCGCAGCGTTCGAGGCGGATTACCTGCGCAAGCAGGCAGGCCAGAAGGCGAATTAAAGGCTGAGACCTGCGCGGCCCGCCAGTTCGGTCGCGAATTGCAGCGCGGTGCGGCCTGACCGGTTGCCGCGCTGAATGGCGAAGGCCATCGCTTCTTCGGGATCAAAGCTGATCCCCATCGGCGCGGTGTAGCCGGCAAGGATCGCGAGGTAGGTGTCCTTGTCCGCAGGGTGAAAACCCAGCGTCAGCCCGAACCTGTCCGCCAGCGCAAGCGCGTCGTCGTGCTCGTCGCGTTCGTGAATGGCGGCGCTGGTATCCTCGCGCTCAAGGATGGAGCGGCGGTTCGCAGTCACCACTAGGCGGATCTGCGCCGGACGCGGGGCAACCCCGCCGTCAAGCAGGCTTCTGAGCGCGAGCATCTCCGCCCGCTCCTCTGCGCCAAAGCCGAGATCGTCGATAAACAGCAGAAACGCGCGGGGCTGCTGTGCCAGCTCGGCAATAAGCGCCGGGAAGCCGGGAAGCGCACCGGGCGCCAACTGGACAAGGGCGAGGGTTTGCGGCTTATCGCGTTGGACTTCGGCCACCGCCGCCCGGACCAGCGCCGATTTGCCCATGCCGCGCGCACCCCACAGCAACACATCATGCGCCGCCGCTCCGCTGGCGAGCCGGACGCAATTGCCGAGCAGCGCTGCTTTCTGCGCGTCGATTCCGTGGAGGGCACCCAGCGGCATTGCATCCAGCACCGGAATGGCTCGCGCGCCCTTGCCGTCCCAGACATAAGCGGGTGCGGCCAGCCAATCGGTCGGCGGGGGCGGGGGAGGCGCCAGCCGCTCAAGCGCGGCGGCAATCCGTTCCAGCGCGCCCCCGTCCATCTCAGCCCACCAACGCTGCGGTGGGCAGGGCGTAGAGCAGTTCGGCGCCCGCAGTCGCTCCGGCCTTCAGCCCGGCGGCTTCTGGCACGATCCGGTCAAGGAAGAAGCGCACCGTCACCGGCTTGGTCGCTGCCAGTTCCGGCGCTGCACCTGCGGCCACAGCCTCGGCCTGCTTGATCAACTGCCACCCGGCGACCGCGACGGCCGCCATGGTGCAGAATGGTACGCTGCCGGCCAGCCGGTCATCCAGGCTCGCATCGTCGCGCATCCAGCGCGCCACATTGGCGCAGTCGCGGGCGAGGGCGGACAGGGCAAATTCGTCAGCAGCTTCGTGGGCGATCATGTCGAACAGCGCAATCATCGCCTCTCCGCCGTCCAGCCCCAGCTTGCGTGTGACAAGGTCGGCGGCCTGAATGCCGTTGGTGCCTTCATAGATCGGGGCGATGCGCGAATCGCGCCAATGTTGGGCCGCGCCGGTTTCTTCGACAAAGCCCATCCCGCCGTGGATCTGGATGCCGAGGCCAGCGACCTCGACCCCGATATCAGTGCCCCATGCTTTCAGCATCGGAACGATGATCTCCGACCGGTTGCGGGCCACTTCGTCGCCCAGATTGCCGCGATCCACCTGCCCGGCGCAGTAGTAAAGCAGCGCGCGGCTGCCTTCGGTGAGCGCCTTCATGCGCAGGATCATGCGCCGCACGTCAGGATGCTCGATGATCGCCACGGCGCTCTTGTCAGGCGATCCGGCACGGGCCGACTGCACCCGGTCGCGGGCATAGGCGATCGCCTGCTGGGTGGCGCGCTCGCCGATCTGCACGCCCTGATTACCGACATTGATGCGCGCATTGTTCATCATGGTGAACATCGCGGCGAGGCCCTTGTTCGGCTGGCCGACCAATTCGCCGATGCATTCGCCATTGTCGCCATAGCTCATCACGCAGGTAGGCGATGCGTTGATGCCCAGCTTATGTTCAAGGCTGACGCAGCGAAGGTCGTTGTGCGGGCCGAGGCTGCCGTCTTCGTTCACATGATATTTCGGCACCACGAACAGGCTGATCCCCCGCGAACCTTCCGGCGCACCCGGCAGACGGGCAAGCACCAGATGGATGATGTTTTCAGCAAGGTCATGTTCGCCCCAAGTGATGTAGATCTTCTGGCCCACGATCCGGTATTTGCCCGCATGGGGGCCGCTCTCGATTGGCTCGGCGGTGGAACGTAGCGCGCCCACATCGCTTCCGGCCGCAGGTTCCGTAAGGTTCATCGTGCCCGACCACAGCCCGCTGACCAGTTTGGGCAGATACTTCGCCTGCTGGTCCTGCGACCCGTGGTGCTCCAGCGCCTCGATCGCGCCGACCGACAGCATCGGCAGCAGCGTGAACGCCATGTTCGCCGCGCCGAGGTTTTCCAGCACGTTGCAGGCGAGGGTGAAGGGAAGGCCCTGACCGCCATGCGCTTGCGGCGAGGCGATGGTGTTCCAGCCCTGCTCGACATAGGCGTGGTAGGCGGCTTCGAACCCGTCCGGCAGGCGCACCACGCCGTTTTCCAGCTTCGCGCCCTCCTTGTCGCCGATCCGGTTCAGCGGTGCGAATTCTCCCGCCGCGAACTGGCCAACGCCGGCGACGATGGCTTCGACCAGATCAGGCTCGGCATGGGCGAAGCGTTCGGTTTTCGCCAGTTCATCGATCCCGGCATTGACGCGGATGGCAAGCAGCTGGTCGGCGGTCGGCGGGGTAAAGGGGGTCACTTCGGGGGGCGTCCTTACGTATCGAAAAGGGCTGCGCTCTTGGCAGGGCGGGCAAACGAATATAGCGCCGGGGCATGGGCGGCAAGAACGTTACGGAAGTGGTGCCCGCAGGGCCGCAAGGGATCGCGCAAAGCGCGCGATGCCTAGAGTCGGGCGGGCTTGTCGCGGTGCCGACGGAGACGGTCTATGGCCTCGCCGCGCGGGCGGATTGCGATGATGCGGTGGCGAAGATTTATGCCGCGAAGGGCCGCCCGGATTTCAACCCGCTGATCGTCCATGTGCGCGGGTTGGAGCAGGCGGCGCGCTATGCCCATTTTTCGCCCGAAGCGCGCGCATTGGCAGAGGCGCATTGGCCCGGGCCGTTGACGCTGGTGTTGCCGCGCCGGGACGATTGCGGGCTGGCAGCCGCGGTCACTGCGGGCCTGCCGACGATTGCCCTGCGCGCGCCCGCGCATCCGGCGATGCGGGCGTTGCTGGAGGCGGTTGATTTCCCGCTTGCCGCGCCGTCTGCCAACCGGTCCGGGTTCATCAGCCCGACCTGCGCCGGGCATGTGCTCGCCTCGCTGGACGGACGGATCGATCTGGTGCTGGATGGCGGGGCGACAACTGCAGGCGTGGAATCGACGATCGTCGCCGTGCGCGCCGATGGCAGCATCGAGGAATTGCGCCCCGGTCCGTTGCAGATCGCGGCACAGGCGGCGGGCGGCGGGATCGAGGCACCGGGGCAGCTTGCCAGCCACTATGCGCCGGGGAAGCCGGTGCGGCTGGGCGCAACCCATGGCGAGGTGGATGAATTCATGATCGGGTTCGGCGCGATAACCGGCGACTGCACGCTGTCAGCCAGCGGTGACATCAGCGAAGCCGCAGCGCGCCTGTATGCAGCCTTGCACGAAGCGGCGCGGGCCGTGCAGCCGCGCATTGCCGTCGCGCCGGTTCCGGATCACGGGGTTGGCCGCGCGATCAATGATCGTCTGCGGCGGGCGGCGGCTTAGTTTTAATCCAGCGGCACGCCCGGCATCAGCGCCTTCATTTCGGCGCGGATTTCCTGAGCTTTCTCGCAAGCCTCGTCATTGCCGTCGGCGCAGCGTTCCATCTGCCGGTCGTAATCGCGGCCAAGATCGCCCAGACGTTCTTCGCGCTTGCGAATTTCCCGTCCGCGGTTCTGGTCGGCTTCGGACTGGCTGGTGGTGGCAAGGTCCACCCCGCGGCTCGCGACCTTGACGGGTAGAGTCACCGCGCTGACCGCAGCCTTGGCGAGACAGCCCTGCAAAGCGAGCGCGGAAAGCCCGAGGGCAATGAGTTTGAATGTGTGCATAACCAGCAGCTTGTCGCCTGCTGGCTGCAATAAGGCAAATATTATTCTGCGGGTTTGGTCGCAGGTTCCGGGATGGTTGCGCTCGCCCCATCGCTGGCCGGTGCGCAGTTGAGTGTCCCTGATCCCATGGCGTTGATGGTACATTTGGCGGTGCCGGTGACTGTCACATCGCCCGCACCGGCGATGTTCGCTTCAACCGTGCCGTCCGAAGCAAAGGCGACATCGCCTGCGCCGCCGATGGTTACCTCTGCCGCATCCGCCTTGAGCCCGGCCAGTTCGACATCGCCGCTGCCGCCGATCACCACTTCGAGCGATTTGGCCGTTCCCGCCCCGCGCACGGTGCCGCTGCCGCCGATGTTGATGCCAAGCTTTTCGGCTGCGACCTGGCCGAACTCGACCAACCCGCTGCCGCCGATGTTGATTTCGGCATTGTTAGCCAAGGCCGGCGCCTTGATCGTGCCGCTGCCGCCAATCACGACTTCGCGCGGTGCGGGCATGGTAATGCGGATGGTGGCATTGTTGTCACCGCTCCAGTCGGCGGTGCGGGTAATGCCGATCACTTCGCTATCGCGCACGAACCGCAGGGAATCTGTGTCGGCTCCTTCCACCTTGATCGCAAAGGTATCGCCTTGCGTCAGGATCACCGTGTCACCCGAAGCCAGGAACAGCTTCGCCGGTGGAGCACCGGCCAGTTCGATGTCGGACAGGGGCACGCCCTTCTGGCCGTTGATTTCGACATCTCCGCCCTCGCAGCCTGCCAGCGCGACAAGCGCGGCGATAGTGCCTGCGGATGTGATGAAATTCTTGCTCATGCCGTCTCTCCCGTCAGCCCGATACCGTATTGCTGGCATAATACACTGGGGCGGCATGTACAAGTCTCACGCAAACAAAAAGGGCCGCCCCGCAGGGCAGCCCTTGATGTTTGCATTGCGCGAGGTGAGCCGATCAGGCTTCCTCGGCACTTTCGTAATATTGCGGAGCGTGTTCGCGCAGCACGTCGAGGATCTTGTTCAACGCGGTCGGCTCGTCGGTTTCCTCCATCGCCGCGAGTTCGCGCGCGAGGCGGCTGGACGCTGCTTCGAAGATCTGACGTTCCGAATAGGACTGTTCGGGCTGATCTTCCGGGCGGAACAGATCGCGGGTCACTTCGGCAATCGACACCAAGTCGCCCGAATTGATCTTCGCTTCATATTCCTGGGCGCGGCGCGACCACATGGTGCGCTTGACCTTGGGCTTGCCCTTCAGGGTTTCCATCGCCTGCTTCAAAGTCTTGTCGGACGACAGCTTGCGCATACCGATCGCTTCGACTTTGCCCACCGGTACACGCAGGGTCATGCGTTCTTTTTCGAAGCGCAGAACATAAAGTTCGAGCTGCATCCCGGCGATTTCCTCGCTCTGGAGCTCGATCACCCGGCCTACGCCGTGCTTCGGGTAGACAACATAATCGCCGACGGTGAATGCGTTAGCGGTGCTTGCCATGCAAGTTCCTTTCAATCGGCCGACCTGACAACGGGGGAGGGCGGATGACTTACCCGGCGGCGCGACCTTGCCCAAAGAAGGGCGAGCGCCGGGTGCAGATCATCCGGTAGGGGGTTGCTGGTGTCGGGCCTTTCTGGTTTTCCACGCCTGCGCGGGCATCAGCCCAGCGCGGTCAGTACATTATATAGCACGCCTGCAACAAAATTGCGAGTCGGGTAATGTGATAGCCTGCGATGATTTGCAGATTGGCAACTTTGCAGGAAGATCAGTCGCCTTCACCGGGCTCGATGCTGAAGTATTTCTCGAACTTGCCCTTTTCGCCCTTATGCGCGTCGGCATCTTCGGGCGGCGCTTTCTGGCTGGTGATGTTGGGCCACACGGCAGAATACTGGGTGTTGAGTTCGAGCCACTTTTCCAGCCCGTCTTCGGTATCCGGAAGGATCGCTTCGGCCGGGCATTCCGGTTCGCACACGCCGCAATCGATGCATTCGCTGGGGTTGATCACCAGCATGTTCTCGCCTTCGTAGAAGCAGTCGACCGGGCACACTTCCACACAGTCGGTGTACTTGCACTTGATGCAGTCTTCGGTGACGACGTAAGTCATTGCGGCTCTTTCAAGAGAAGTCTTCAGGATCGTCCGGCTGGCGGGCAGCCGTGAGTGGTGACGCAGCTATTGTCATTTGCCCTTTACGGTCAAGACTGTCCCCGTCAACCTCACCAAAAACGTCAACCTCGCGATAATGGGAACGCGCCTCGGCTGGCGAACCGCGCCTTTCGGGTAGCGAAACGAGCTGGATCACTTTCACGCTGCTGCCTACCGCAAGGGTCAACACATCCCCGATACGCGCTGGCTCCGCTCCGCGCAGCACATGGATTCTGTTGCGCCGCAAAGCGCGGGTTTCGATCAGCGCCTGCGCGGCAGAGCGGGTGCGGGCGAAGCGGAGATAGACGAGCAGCCGGTCGATGCGGATCGACCCCGGCGTTCCGGTATCTCCGCCCTGCTTCATCCCTTGAGCAGGTCCGCCAGCTTGTCGAAGGCACCGCTGGCGCGGGCCGGGCCGGTTTCTGCGACAGGTCTGGAGGCGGTCTGGGCCGGTCTTGCGGGCCGCTGACCGCCGTCACGCGGGGGTCTGGATTTATCGGGTCGGCCCTTGCCCTGCGCGGCCTTGCCCGGTGCGCCCTTGTCGGGACGTTCGTTCCGCTGCTGCTGACCGTTTCGGTTGTCCGGCCGGGTAGCGTTGCGATCCGGCCGGCGTCCTTCACGCTCACCCGGACGGCGGGGGCGCCAGTGCCAGCGGTCGGGTGCGGCGGGGCCATGGGCGCCTTCGGCCAGGACGCGCGCACGATCACAGCGGAAACCCGCACTGCCGAGCAGGCGGCGGGCGTTCTCCGCCTCCAGCCCCACCGACACGGGCAATGCCAGATCAAGCCGGAAGGCAAGATTGCGTTCCTTGGTGTGCGCCGCGGTCGCCGCAGCCCGCGCATCGAAAGCGGCGCGCAGGATTTTCTCGGCCAGATCGACGCGGATCGCCTGCGTTCCGGCATAACGGTAACCGGCGGGCAAGCGGCCCTTGGCCCAGCTTCCCTCGGCCAGCACCGGCAGCATCGCGTCCTGCAACGGGCGCAGATCAAGGCCCAGCGCGTGCAGCAGGCGGCGCGGTGCGGGCTTCAGAAGCGGCGCATCGAAGATATCCAGCGCGCCGAAAGTGATGCCCAGCTTGCGCAGATAGGGGCGCATTTCCTTGGGCAGGTTTTCCAGCCCCGCTTCCTCGCGGCTGATCACGCCGCGCGCTTCGATCAGCGTGATGACCAGCGCCCGCGCCTGAGAGCCAGCATTGGGGTCGCGTGCGGCTTCGGCCAGTTTGCGCAAAGGCTCCAGCGGCTCGAGCTGCTTGTCCAGCCACGCCGCAAGGCCCGCCTCGAGCTTGGCCTTGGCCGCTTCCGTCAGCAGCACCAGATCGCGAGTCAACGCGAGCTTCGGCGTGCCGAAATTGCCTGCGCCCGGATGGCCGGGGAAGCTGATTTCAGCCAACGCGCGGCCCCCGCCCTGACCTTGCCAGCGGATCGCTCCGCCCGAAATTTCGAGTTCGGCCAGACCCTCGCCCAGCAGCCAGTCCGCGCGGCGCTCCAGCAGTGCGGGCAGCGCTTTCTCGCCCGCCGCCAGCAGCATCCGCCGGTCGGCAACGCCTGCGTCGGGATCGACATGGAAGCGGAAGCCGTCGAGGCGGCCAATGCTTTCGCCCTCCACCGTCAGGTGACCATCGGGTTCCAGCGTGACGGGCAGCGCGCTTGCGTCCTGCCCCAGTGATTTCATCAAGAGTGTCGTCCTTCGGTTCACGAATCTTTCGGTCAGCCGCGCGTGCAGCGCATCCGAAAGCTTCGCCTCGACCGCGCGTGCCCGCGCTGCCATTTCGTCGCGAGCCAGCACCCAGTCAGGGCGCTGGCAGATATAAGCCCAACTGCGAATCGCCGCGATTCGCCCTTGCAGCGTGTCGATGTCGCCCTGCATCCGGTCAAGTTCCGCAATGCGCGCTGCGACGAAATCCGCGCCGATGTAACCGCCGCGCAGGTCGTCCCACAACCGCGCGACAAACCGCGCGTGCTGTTCCACGCCCAGATTGCGGAAATCGGGGAGCGAACACGCCTCCCAGAACCGCCGTACAGTTCCGGCGCCGCGCACGGTATCGGCGATGGGATCGGCGGCGAGGCGGCGCAGCACCGCCATGTCGATGGCTTCGGGTGCGGCTTTCAGAACCGGCCTGTCGGGCCGCGCTTCAAGATCGCCAATCAGGGCGGGCAAGGTATCGAATCGCGGGTTTGCATCGCGCCAGAACAGGTGGGTCAGCGGCGCGAAGCGGTGTTCCTCGATCGCGTAAACTTCCTCATCGGTGAAGGCGAGCGGTTCGCCGTCGCCCTTTCCCGTTCCCGACAGCGTGCCGAACGTGCCGTCACGCTGGTGCCGTCCTGCGCGTCCGGCAATCTGCGCCATTTCCGAAGGGGTCAGCCGCCGTTTGCGGTGCCCGTCGAACTTGGACAGCGCGGCAAAGGCCACATGATCCAGATCGAGGTTCAGCCCCATGCCGATCGCGTCGGTGGCGACGATGTAATCGACCTCGCCCGACTGGAACATCGCGACCTGTTTGTTGCGCGTTTCGGGTGACAACGCCCCCATCACCACCGCCGCGCCGCCGCGGAACCGCCGTAAAGCCTCCGCCATGGCGTAGACCTGCTCGATGGAGAAGGCGACCACGGCGCTGCGTTTGGGCAGGCGCGACAATTTGCATACGCCCGCGTGGGACAGGGTGGAGAAACGCGGGCGGCTGGTCACTTCGGCGCGGGGGATCAGCGCCTTGACCATCGGTTCCAATGTTGAGGAACCAAGGATCATCGTCTCTTCCCGCCCGCGCGCGTGCAGCAGACGGTCCGTGAAGATATGCCCCCGTTCGGGGTCCGCGCCCAATTGCGCTTCGTCAAGCGCCACGAAGGCGACCTCGCCTGCGGTGCGCGGCATGGCTTCGGCGGTGCAGAGGAAATAGCGGGCGTCTGGCGGTTCTATCCGCTCCTCGCCGGTGATCAGCGCGACCTGCTTGTCGCCCTTGATAGCGCGCACCCGGTCATAGACCTCGCGCGCCAGCAGCCGCAGCGGGAAGCCCATCATGCCGCTGGAATGGCCGCACATCCGCTCAATCGCCAAGTGGGTCTTGCCGGTATTGGTCGGGCCGAGGACAGCGCGCACGCGCGTATCTTCGCCGGGGCGGGAGGGGGGAAGCGCGGTCACGACGCGCAGGGTTCTGTCAGGCTTGTCACCCCCCCGCAAGGCCATGTGACAGGGCTGGACCCACCTACGCACATCACCCTATCGCATCCAGAGCGCATCTGGTCGTTGGTTAAGGCCGGATTTACTTTGATCTGGCAAGAAAGTGCGACAAGGCGAAAAAGTTGGGGTGTCCCCGGCAGCGACGGGACTCGCTTCGCTGGCACCGCTTCCGGGGCAAGAATGTTGGATCAGGCACAAAAAGTGAACAACGCCGGGGAACCGGACGGGGCGCCGGACGCGGCGGACTCCGTTGCGGACGGCGGCGCGCTTGTTCCAGTGTTGCCTGCTGCCATAAATCCCGAAACTGCGCGCGAATTGCTGCCCTATCTGCGCAATGCCCAGAAACTTGCCCCGCCATCGCGGGCACAGGTCGCAAGGCGCGCGATGGCCGCATGGCTGGCCGGTACTGCGCAGCGATACGAGGCATGGCGTCTTGACGCTTCGGCCTGGTTTGCGCGGATCGATCTGGTCCCCGATCTGGCCGAGGATATCGGCAGCCGCCGTTGGTTGCGCGGGTTTGGCACGATGGTCGGGATGGGCGTGGTGGCGCTGGCCTTCTGGCCCGATCTCACCCCGTTGGAGGCGCGCCCCTCCATGCCGCAAACCGACGAAGTGCGCAGCGAACTGCGGAGCCAGATGATCCTGCCGCTGGCGCTGGGCGCGGATAGCGGGCGAAGGATGGGGCCGACCCAAGCCGTGATCCCGCTGAAAAGCGCGCCGGAACGGCCGCAGATCCAGATGGTGGTGACGCTGGCGCCGGGTGACAGCTTTGTTTCGATGCTGCGCCGGGCGGGCGTCGCCGCCGGTGACGCCGATCGTGCGGCTGCGCTGGTGGGACAAGCCGTGGCGGTGGGCGATATTGCTCCCGGTACGCAGATGGACCTGCTGCTGGGCCGCCGCACCGCGCCGGGCGAACCTCGTCCGCTCGATAGTCTTGCCTTCCGGGCGCGCTTCGATCTGGAGCTTGAACTGACCCGTCCGGGTGTCGGCGTGGTTGCCGCCGATGGCACGCCCGCGATCCCCGCTGGCCCGCTGGCGCTGAAGCGCAATGCGATCCGCGTCGATGAAACCCCGCTGCGGGTGCGCGGCCCGGTCGGCAACAGCCTTTATCGGTCGATGCGCCAGGCGGGTGTCCCCGCCAGCGCGGTGCAGGAATATCTCAAAGCCATCGATGCGCAGATCGATATGGAGCGCGAAGTCCGGCCCGACGACGAATTCGACGTTATCCTCGCCTATCGCCGCGCCGCCACTGGCGAACGGCAGGCCGGACAATTGCTGTTTGCCGGCGTGGACCGCGCTGGCCGCCCGCGCACCCAGTTGATGCGCTGGGGCAGCGAAGGGCGCTTTTACGAAGCATCCGGGGTGGGTGAGCAGCGGCGCGGCCTGCTGGCGCCGGTGCCGGGGGCGATCACGTCAAACTTCGGGATGCGCCGCCACCCGATCCTCGGCTATCACCGGATGCACGCAGGCATGGATTTCAAGGCCGTTTACGGCACCCCGATCGTCGCGGTCAGCGATGGCCGGGTGAGCGCAGCGGGCCGCTCCGGTGGCTGCGGGATCACGGTCCGGCTGGAGCATGGCGGCGGTCTTTCGACCCGTTATTGCCATATGAGCCGTATGGCGGTGAGCGGCGGCATGGCCGTGCGGCGTGGGCAGGTGATCGGCTATGTCGGGTCAACCGGCCTGTCGACCGGTCCGCACCTCCATTATGAAATGTATCGCGGTGGCCGCGCCATCAATCCGGCCAGCGTCCAGTTCGTCAATCGCGCCGAGCTTTCGGGGACCGCCCTGATCGATTTCCGCCGCCAGCTTATCAAGCTGAAGGAGATCGAGGTTGGCGCGGCGCTGAAGGAGCTTGATCCGAAGCCGGGTGAAGTGAGGGAGCCTGTGCGCGAGATCGAGAAGGTCGACCTGACAGCGCAGGCAGCGCCGCGCGGTCGCGGTGTCGGCACAACCGGTAATCTGTAACCAGCGCTTGTCGCCGGGCTGCGAATGCGCCTAAATCCTGCTCCATGACAGGAAGCTATCCCAACACCCGCCTGCGCCGCACCCGTTCCACCGGATGGAGCCGCGCGCTGCACCGTGAGACGATCATCACCCCGGCAGACCTGATCTGGCCGTTGTTCGTCACGTCCGGAAAGGGCGTCGAGGAGCCAATCAAGACGCTGCCCGGCGTGTCGCGCTGGTCGGTCGATGGCATCGTGGCGCGGGCGAAGGAAGCCGCCGCGCTCGGTATTCCGGTGATCGCGCTGTTTCCCAATACGCCGCACGAATTGCGCAGCGATGACGGGGCAGAGGCGCATAATCCCGACAACCTGATGTGCCAGGCGATCCGCGCGATCAAGGACGCCTGCGGGGACAGCATCGGCGTGCTGACCGATGTGGCGCTGGATCCCTATACCTCCCACGGGCAGGACGGGTTGGTGGACGATGCAGGCTATGTCGTGAATGATGCGACCGTGGCGATGCTGGTTGATCAGGCGGTCAATCAGGCCAACGCGGGCGCCGATATCATCGCCCCATCGGACATGATGGACGGCCGCATCAAGGCGATCCGCATGGCGCTGGAGATGAATGGCCACCCGAATGTCCAGATCATGTCCTATGCCGCCAAGTACGCCAGCGCCTTCTACGGCCCGTTCCGCGACGCGGTGGGTTCCGGCGGGCTGCTGAAGGGCGACAAGAAGGGCTACCAGATGGACCCTGCCAACGCCGACGAGGCGATGCGCGAAGTGGCCTTGGACATTGCCGAGGGTGCCGACAGCGTGATGGTGAAGCCCGGCCTCGCCTATCTCGACATCATTTACCGCGTGAAGCAGCGCTTCGACGTGCCGGTCTTCGCCTATCAGGTGAGCGGTGAATACGCGATGATCGAAGCTGCACAGGCAGCCGGGATCGGGGACCGTGATGCCCTGGTGCTGGAGAAGCTGATCGCCTTCAAGCGTGCCGGGTGCAGCGGAATCCTGACCTATCACGCCGCTCACGTTGCTCGCCTGCTGAATGGCTGAAGCGGCTGCCGCGTTCCGCCACGAAACACCCCGTCTGATCCTTCGCGATTGGCGCGAGGAGGACTGGCCCGTGTTCTGGGAGGTGACCAACACCCCCGCGGTGATGCGCTGGCTGGGCGGGGTGGTGGATGATACCAAACGCGCCGCCGTGCGGGCGCGGCTGGAAAGTTACCGGTCCGAGCACGGCCACACCTTCTGGGCGGTGGAGCGTAAATCCGACGGCGCGCTGCTTGGCTTCTGCGGGCTGAAACGCTCCAACCAGCCGGGCGGGCCGCAGGGCATGATGGAGGCGGGCTGGCGGCTGCGGGAGGACGCCTGGGGACACGGCTATGCCAAAGAAGCCGCCGCCGCCACGCTCGATCTGGCGTTTGGCCGCTTCGCCTCGGACGAGGTGATTGCGCTGACGGTCGATGGCAATACGGGCAGCTGGGGCCTGATGCGGCGGCTGGGGATGGCGCGGCGCGAGGATCTCGATTTCGACAGCCCGGACTTTGATCCCGAAAATCCGCGCATCATCGCCTATGCCATCACCGCGGATGAATGGCAGGCGGCGGGGGCATGACTGCGGCGGTACTGACGACTGAACGGCTGGCGCTGCGCCCGATCCTCCCGGACGATCTCGATCCGCATATGGCGTTGCTGAACACGCCGGCAGTGATGCAGTATCTTGGCGGGGTGCAGCCGCGCGCTGTGATCGCGGCCAAGCATGACGCCGCGCGCGCAGGTTTCGCGTCGGAAGGCTTCGGCTTCATGATGATGGAGGAGCGGGCAACCGGCGCAATCGTCGGCCATTGCGGGCTGCGGCGGGTTGCCCACCCGCTCGCGCCCAATGCTGCCACGGATCACGAAATCGGCTGGTTGGTGCGCGAAGACCGGTGGCGGCGCGGCTATGCCCACGAAGCGATGCGTGCGGTGGTGGACTGGGGCTTTGCCGTCATCGGCGCGCCGCAGATCGTTGCCCTCACCGTTCAAGCCAATGTCGGCAGTTGGCGGCTGATGGAGAAACTGGGCATGGCGCGCCGGTTAGACCTTGATTTTCCTGACCCTGCGATGCCACCCGCACACAATCCGACAATCCAGTACGCGATCACCCGCGCGCAATGGGAGGCCTTGCCATGACAGACCACACCGGCGCGAGATCAGGTGCATCGCCGCGCCGTTGGCTGTTTGCGGTCACCATCCTGACCGGCAGCTTCCTGCTGTTCCTGGTCCAGCCGCTGGTGGCGCGCATGGCGCTGCCGCGGCTGGGCGGTGCGCCCAATGTCTGGAACAGCGCGATGCTGGTCTATCAGGCGTTGCTGCTGGGCGGATATGCCTATGCCCACGCGCTGTCGCGGTTGAGCGTGGGGCGACAGGCCGCGATCCATCTGGCGCTGCTGATCTTTGCCGCGCTGACATTGCCGATTGCATTGCCCGATATTGCTCCGCCGCCTCCGGGACGCGAAGCAATCTGGGTGCCTTGGCTGTTCCTGCTGACCATCGGGCCGCTGTTTTTCGTTGTTTCGGCGCAGGCCCCGCTGATGCAGGGTTGGTTTGCAGCCCATCCGAAAGCGGGCGATCCCTATCCGCTTTATGCCGCATCCAACCTCGGCAGCTTTGCCGGGCTGCTTGCCTATCCGCTGCTGGCCGAGCCGTTGCTGCCGGTGAGCGCGCAGAGCGGCGCGTGGGCCGCGGGTTACGGCCTGTTGTTCGTGCTGGTCGCGCTGACGGCGCTGGCGCGGCGCGGTGCGGGGGGTGCGGCGCCCGCGCCCGACGCGGGAGAGGCTGACGCTGCGGCGGAAGCGCCCGGCATGGCCACGATTGCCTTGTGGCTGGCGCTGGCGGCGGTGCCTTCGGGTCTGATGCTGTCGACCACCACGCATCTCACCACCGACATTTTTGCGATGCCGTTGCTGTGGGTTGTGCCGCTTGGGCTTTACCTGCTGTCCTTCTCGATTGCGTTTGCTGCCAATCGCCGTGCATCGGACCTGCTGACCCGCTGCGCGCCGGTGGTGCTGGCGGCGGGCGGGGCGCTGGCGATGCTCGGTTCGGCATGGCCCAGCATGGTCGCTGCGGCGGCGAGCCTGGTACTGCTGTTCGTGGTGGCGGTGACGCTTCACGCCCGTCTTTACGAAACGCGGCCTGACCCTGCGCGCCTGACCCAGTTCTATCTGGTGATGTCCGCTGGCGGTGTGCTGGGCGGGCTGTTTACCGCGCTGATCGCGCCGCTGGTCTTCGACTGGACGTGGGAACATCCGCTGCTGATCCTTGCCGCTGCCGCGCTGTTGCCGCTTCGTGCGGGCACGGGTTGGCTGGGCAAGATATTCACCCGGCCAGAAACCTTCCGGATCGCGGTCATATTGCTGCTGTTCCTTGTCTTTACCGGCGCAGGGCTGGTCTTGCGTGAAATGCAGACGAGCCCCGAATGGAGCTTGATCGATATCGCCTTATTCGCCGCCCTTATCACGGCGGCTATGCTGCTGGCGGCGCGGCGCTTGGCCTATGTTGCAGCCTGCGCTGCCTTGATTGCGGCGCTGGGCGCGCTGACGCAGGCGCAGACCAGCCTTCAAGGCGCGCGCAGCCGCAGCTATTTCGGGATCTATACGGTCAAGGATACATCGGACGGGTATCGCCAGCTGCTCCACGGCACCACATTGCACGGCGCGCAAAAGCTGACCCCGGGTGAGGAGACGACCGCCACCACCTATTATGGCCCGCAGGCAGGCGTCGGCCTGGCGCTGGGTGCGTCGGAGCGGTTGTTTGGCGCGGACGCGCGGATCGGGGTGGTTGGCCTCGGCGTCGGGACGCTCGCCTGTTATCGCCAGCCGGGACAAAGCTGGACCTTCTTCGAGATCGATCCCGAAGTGCTCGCCTATTCGACCCGGGGCGAATTCACGTTCCTCGATCGCTGCGCGCCCCAATCGCCAACGATCATCGGCGATGCGCGTTTGCAGCTGGAACGTCTGCCGGCGGACAGCTTTGATCTTCTGGTGGTGGATGCATTTTCGTCCGATGCGATTCCGCTGCACCTTCTCACCATCGAGGCGCAGAGCGTCTATTTCCGCGCGCTGGCCGATAATGGCGTACTGATGATCCACATCAGCAACCGCTTCATCGATCTTGAACCGGTGCTGGCGGCGCTGGCCCGCGAAGGCGATCTGGCATCGGCGATCCGCGTCGACCGGCCCGACAACGTCGCCCGCACAGCTTCAAAGTGGGTGGCATTGTCGCGCGATCCGGCGCAGCTTCGCGCCTTGGAGCAGGGCGGCACGTGGCGACCGCTTGCGCCGGCTTCACCCACCGTGTGGCGGGATGATTATGCCTCGATCCTGCCGCATCTCATCTGGAAAAACTTCCTTTAGGAGCCGCCCATGCACCGCCCCGGCGTGAACATTATCCCGATCCACGGCAAGACGCCGAAGATCCACGACACCGCCTTCATCGCGCCGGGCTGCACGATCATCGGCGATGTGGAGATCGGGGCGGGCAGCTCGATCTGGTACAATTGCGTGCTGCGCGCCGACGTCTTCAGCATCCGCATCGGCGAACGCACCAATGTGCAGGACGGCAGCATCCTCCACTGCGACCCGCCGCGCCCCGGCGATCCCGACGGCTGCCCGTTGGTGATCGGCGATGATGTGCTGATCGGCCACATGGCGATGGTGCACGGCTGTACGATCCACGATCGCGGCTTCGTGGGGCTTGGCGCGATTGTCATGAACAAGGCGGTGATCGCCAGCGACGCGATGCTCGCGGCAGGCGCGATGCTGACCGAACGCAAGGTGATGGGTGAGCGGGAGTTATGGGCAGGCCGCCCGGCAGTGAAGCTGAAGGACCTGACCGACGCCGCCATCGCCGGAATGCGGGTGGGCGTGATGCACTATGCCGAAAATGCCAAAGCGCACGCGGCGGCGGTCGAAGCTTCTTTGGGGTAGCGTCAAGCGCCTCTGCGCGCCTGGCTTGTGCACCGTATCAGGGCGCAAGACCCGTCGCGAAGTGCTGTCACCGGGTCAAGCGTTTCCAATTATTTGCAGATGTTTTAGCATGTAGCCGACGTAATCGATGTACCCGACCGGCACGCCTTCCATCCGCAACACGGAATAGACAATCATCAGGTGGAAATAGAACTGCGGGGTGGCCCAGTCGCGGCAATATTCGTGCGCCTGCATCACAAAGGTCATGCCGTTGGGAAGAGTGAACTCTACGTCGTCGCGAGCGGCCGGCCATGTGAGGGGATCGGTCGCGGCGACCAGCGCCTGCGCCGCAGCGATGCGGGTGCGCGCTTCGGCAAAGGAGGTGATCTCGCGGTCGTAGGATGTTAGCCTAAGCTCGCCCAGCCGGTTGAGCGCCGTTACCAGCTCATCAACCGTGAATCTGATCTGCATATGGAGCGGCAACATGTCCTCCACCAACCCCGCCTGAAGCAGCGCATCGCCTTTTTCGTGGCTTTCCCCCTTGCTCATCAGGTGATCGAGCGTACCCAGCATATTGGCATAGGTGGCAAGCGCGGCGGTAGCGTACGACATGGCTCTCTCCCGTTGCATTCAGCAACGCGTCGCGCACGCTTCGGTCCGCGTCAATCTTTCACCAATGCCCGCAGACTATCAATTCTATCAGCCTCATGCGCGGGCTTGTCCCAGCGGATGCGGTGGATGCGCGGGAAGCGCATGGCGAGGCCGCTTTTGTGGCGTTTGCTGCTGTGGACGGAATCGAACGCCACCTCGAACACCAGCCTGCGCTCAACCTCGCGCACCGGGCCGAACTTGTTGACGGTGCTTTGCCGCACGAAGCGGTCGAGCTTTTTCAACTCCTCGTCGGTGAAGCCGGAATAGGCTTTGCCGACCGGCAGCAATTCCGCGCCCGCATCCGGATCGCCTGCCCAGCAGCCGAAGGTGTAGTCCGAATAGAAGCTCGACCGTTTGCCGCTGCCGCGCTGGGCATACATCAGCACGCAATCGATCATCAGCGGATCGCGTTTCCACTTGTACCATAAGGCGACGCGGCGGCCCGCGACGTAAGGACTGTCGCGGCGTTTCAGCATCAGACCCTCGATCGCCTCGTCGCGCGCAGTATCGCGGATGGCGGCCAGCGCGGCGAAATCCTCGGCCTCGACCAGCGTGGACAGATCGAAGTGCGATGCAGGCAGGCGCGGCATCAGACCTTCGAGAGTCGCGCGGCGCGACTTCCACGGATGTTCGCGCCAGTCCTGCCCTTCCAGCAGCAGCACGTCATACAGCCGCACGAAGGCGGGATATTCCTTGAGCATCTTGCCCGAAACGGTCTTGCGCCCCAGCCTTTGCTGAAGCGCATTGAAGCTTGCCGCGCCGCCAGCCTCTCCGCCCTGGGCCGTGCCGCGCACCAGCAGTTCGCCGTCCAGCACAGCGTCCACCGGCAGCACATCAAGCAATTCCGGGAAGGTCGCCGAGATATCATCGCCCGAACGCGAATAGATCCGCGTCTCTCCGCCCGCTCTGACCAGTTGCACCCGGATGCCGTCCCATTTCCACTCGGCAGCATAGTCGGCGAGATCGACGGTCCCATCTTCCAGCGGGTGGGCGAGCATGAACGGGCGGAAGCGCGGCGTGTTAGCCAGATCGGGCGCTTCGCCGCCATCTGCTGCCCATGCGAACAATTCGGCATAGGGCGGGGCGAGGGCGTGCCAATATTCCTCCACCTCCTCGACCGGCACCTCGAAAGCGAGGGCAAACGCGGTTTTCGCCAGCCGCGCCGATACGCCCACGCGCATTCCGCCCGTCGCCAGCTTGATCAACGCATAGCGGCCTTTGGCATCAAGCCGGTCGAACAATCCCGGTAGCTCCTTCGGCGCGGTCGCGCGGGTGAGGGCGGCAAGACGTTCGACCACTTCGGCCAGTGTCAGATCGGGCTGCGGCGCGGCGTTTTCAGGTTCGGCCATAGCAGGCTGGCTGTCTCCGCCGTATCGCCGACGAAATCGCGGCTCAGCGCCCACAGCACGGGATCCACGCGCTCCATCATCAGATTGCGGACGGTCGATGACTTCACCGCCGGAAAGTCCAGCCCGTCGGTCAGCGCGGCCAGCGCCCAGCCGCGGTCAGGATCGGGGCTGTTGCGCAGATAGGCTGCAATCAGCGCCAGTTTGCGATTGCGGCTGGTTGTATAAACCAGCGCATCGAGCAGGGCGGCAAACTCCTCCATCAGGGCAAATCCGTTCGTTCATTGCGCCGCCATGCGAATTCGCTATTTGTTGCCGCCGCCGCGAAATTCGCGCGCGTCTTCAACAAGGAATCGCCTGCATGAACGTCTCGCCTTTCGCTGCCCTTGGTCTTGCCCTTGCTGCCGTTACGGTTCCCGCCGCTGCTATCGCGCAGACCGATGCGCCCGCCGCCGCAACCGCTGCCGCCTTCACCATTGACACGCCGATCGAAGCGCTGGTCGCCGATGCTCGCGCCAAGGCTGTGCTGGACAAGCACGTTGCCGGCATCGATCAGCACCCGGCCTATGACCAGTTCAAGGCGTTGAGCCTGAAAACCCTTGCGCCGTTTTCGCAGGGCATGATCACCGACGAACTGCTGGCGAAGATCGAAGCCGATCTGACCGCCATCAAGTAAGGATCCGGGCGCGGGGACGGGGAAATCAATCATCCTCGTCCTCGTACCCCACCAACGCCAGCGCACGGGCGCGGCGCTGGCCCAGCTCGCACCAGCGCAGCAGCGCTTCTTCGCGGCCGTGGGTGATCCACGTTTCCTGCGGATTGACCTCGGTGATCGTGCGGGTGAGTTCATTCCAGTCGGCATGATCGGAAATCACCAGCGGCAGCTCCACCCCGCGTTGCCGGGCGCGGGCGCGCACCCGCATCCAGCCTGATGCCATGGCCGTGACCGGATCGGGCAACCGGCGGCTCCAGCGGTCATTCAGCGCCGCGGGCGGGGCGAGGATGATACTGCCGCGCATCTGATCCTTCGACGGCGCATCGCTGACCAGCCTGAGATCGCCCAGCGCCACGCCGTGCTCCTCGTATAAGCGGCACATCCCCTCCATCGCGCCGTGCAGCCAGATCGTATCGGTGTGACCCGCCGCGCGCAGCTCCGCGATCACCCGCTGCGCCTTGCCCAGCGCATAGGCGCCGACCAGAATGGAGGCGTCAGGGTTTTCCGTGCGGGCGGCCAGCAGCTTGCCGATTTCCTCGGCAATGGGGGGATGGGTGAAGACGGGAAGGCCGAAAGTCGCCTCGGTGATGAAGATGTCGCAGGAGGTGACTTCGAAGGGCGCGCAGGTCGGATCGGAGACGCGCTTGTAATCGCCGGTGATAATCACCCGCTCGCCTGCGTGCTCCAGCAGGATTTGCGCCGATCCCAGCACGTGTCCGGCGGGAAAGAAGGTCGCCGTGACCCCGCCGCCGATTGCGATAGTCTCGCCATACGCCACCGGCGTCGCCCCGTCCGAAGTTGCGTAGCGCAACTTCATGATCGCCAGCGTGGCAGGCGTGGCGATAGTTGCGCCATGCCCGCCGCGCGCGTGATCGGCATGGCCATGGGTGACCAGCGCGCGCGGGACGGGCCGCGAGGGATCGATCCACGTGTCGGCGGGGACGACATGGATGCCCCACGGCTCGGGCCGGATCCAGGAAAAGGGGGCAGTCATCATGTCTTCAACAAAAAGGGCGCGAAAGAGGTTCCTCTCTCGCGCCCGTGGTTGTGTCCTTTGTGCAGATTAGCCTTCGTCTGTCTCCGGCGCGGGCTTTTTCGTGGGCGCCTTTTTCTTGGCGGCAACCTTCTTTTCCGGCTTCACCTTGGGCGGGGCCGGGGTCATTTCGAAGCTAGGCCTGCCATCCCTGACGGTGACGTGGACTTCTCCACCTTCCGACAGCTTGCCGAACAATAGTTCTTCGGCGAGCGGCTGCTTGATCTTGTCCTGTATCAACCGGGCCATGGGGCGGGCGCCGTAAAGCTTGTCATAACCCTTGTCCCCCAGCCAGGTGCGGGCGTCGCTGTCGAACTGGATATGGACGTTCTGTTCGGCCAGCTGCAATTCCAGCTGGAGGATGAACTTGTCGACCACGCGGGCCACGATGCTCTTGCCGAGATAGGCAAACGGCACGATCGCATCCAACCGGTTGCGGAATTCAGGCGTGAACATCTTGTTCACCGCCTCGGTCCCGGCATCGGCCTTGGATACATCGCCGAAACCGATCCCGCTGCGCGCCATGTCCGATGCGCCGGCATTGGTGGTCATGATCAGCACCACATTGCGGAAATCGACTGTCTTGCCGTGGTGATCGGTCAGGCGGCCATTATCCATCACCTGCAACAGGATGTTGAACAGGTCAGGGTGGGCTTTCTCGATCTCGTCGAGCAGCAGCACGCAATGCGGGTTCTGGTCGATGGCATCGGTCAGCAGACCGCCCTGATCGTATCCGACATAGCCCGGAGGCGCGCCGATCAGGCGGGAAACGCTATGGCGCTCCATATATTCGGACATGTCGAACCGCTTCAGTTCGATCCCCATGATCGTGGCGAGCTGGCGTGCGACTTCGGTCTTGCCGACGCCGGTGGGGCCAGAGAACAGGAACGAGCCGATCGGCTTGTCCGGATCGCGCAAGCCCGCGCGGGCCAGCTTCATCGCGGTCGAGAGCCGCTTGATCGCCTCATCCTGACCAAACACAACGTGCTTCAGATCGCGTTCGAGGTTTTCGAGCGCCTTCTTGTCATCCTTGCTGACCGATTTCGCCGGAATGCGGGCCATGGTCGCGATGACCAGTTCGATCTCACGGGCGGTGATGGTCTTCTTGCGGCGGCTCGGCGGCACCAGCATCTGCATCGCGCCGACTTCGTCGATCACGTCGATGGCCTTGTCGGGTAGCTTGCGGTCATTGATGTAACGCGCCGACAGCTCCACCGCGGCCTTGATCGCGTCGGGCGTGTACTTGACCTTGTGGTGATCTTCGAAAGCGGTGCGCAGGCCTTTGAGGATCTTGATCGTATCCTCCACGGTCGGCTCGTTCACGTCGATCTTCTGGAACCGGCGCAGCAGGGCGCGGTCCTTTTCGAAGTGGTTGCGGAATTCCTTGTAGGTGGTCGAACCGATGCAGCGGATTGCGCCGCTGGAGAGCGCCGGCTTGAGCAGGTTCGACGCATCCATCGCCCCGCCGCTGGTCGCGCCCGCGCCGATGACGGTGTGGATTTCGTCAATGAACAGCACCGCGTGGGGCATGGCCTCAAGTTCGGTCACGACCTGCTTCAGGCGTTCCTCGAAATCACCGCGATAGCGCGTGCCAGCCAGCAGCGCGCCCATGTCGAGCGAGTAGATCACCGCTTCGGCCAGCACTTCGGGCACATCGCCTTCAACGATCTTGCGCGCCAGACCTTCGGCAATCGCGGTTTTTCCGACGCCGGGATCGCCGACATAAAGCGGGTTGTTCTTGGAACGGCGGCACAGAATCTGGATCGTCCGGTCAACCTCCGGCCCGCGTCCGATCAGCGGGTCGATCTTGCCGTTTTCGGCCTTGATGTTGAGGTTGACGGTGAACTGGTCGAGCGCCGTTTCCTTCTTGTTGCCGCCGCTTTCCTTGGTTTGCGCGGGCTCTTCGGCCTTATCAGCGCCTTGCGGGTTCTTGCCTTCGATCTGGCGGCCACCTTTGCCGATGCCGTGGCTGATATAGCTCACCGCATCCAGCCGGCTCATGTCCTGCTGCTGGAGGAAATAGACCGCGTAGCTATCGCGTTCGGAAAACAGCGCGACCAGCACATTTGCGCCGGTGACCGTGTCCTTCCCCGAGGACTGCACGTGCAGGATTGCGCGCTGGATGACCCGCTGGAAACCGGCGGTCGGCTGCGGATCGGCGCCGTCTTCGGTTTTGAGCGACTGGTATTCCTGATCGAGGTACTGCTTCACCACCTCGCCCAATTCGGCCAGGTCGACCCCGCAAGCCGCCATCACGGCAGCCGCGTCCTCATCATCAATCAGCGCCAAAAGCAGGTGTTCGAGCGTGGCATATTCGTGCCGCCGTTCCGAAGCATTGCCGAGCGCGTTGTGCAGCGTGCGTTCGAGGTTCTGGGCGAAGCTGGGCATGGGAGAGGCCTTTATCAGCGGGAGGATGTTCGTGGCTGGCGAACGAAGAAAGCCGGTTTCGGACAATATGGGTGGGGACGCACGGATTGCGAATCCCTGAGGAAAGATACGTTGGCGAATCTGAACCGGATCATGCGCTGCCCTTTCCGAACAGGGCATCGGCAGCGCTGCGGTGTGCGGCGGCCTTGTCCCGGTGGGCCTTGACCCGCGCGATCTCGTCTTCGAGCAGCCCGATCCGCTCGGCCAGTTCGGCCTGCGAATATGGGCCGAGGTCCTCGCCCGCGAGGCGAGTCGCCGCGTCTCCGCTGGGCCGGGGGCGATCGGGTTCTTCCATTGCAGGGCAGCATCCGCCCCAAGCGGCTTGCTGT
This sequence comes from Porphyrobacter sp., assembly GCA_041639595.1. GTDB lineage: Bacteria > Pseudomonadota > Alphaproteobacteria > Sphingomonadales > Sphingomonadaceae > Erythrobacter. The sequence continues at coordinate 9,801 of JBEQBX010000021.1, read as the reverse complement.
CAATCGGCGAGACGGTTATTCGCCTGACCAAGATGGTTAAATGGGCGGAAACAGGGGTTGCATTGGTATGGTCGTCAACAACGGTTCGCAATTGTCTGAGGAGATGCAATCGATTGGATTCGATGCGCCGGGCGGGCCGGAGGTGCTGCGGCTCCAGACCTCGCCCCTGCCGCGCGTTCGCCCCGATGATGTGCTGATCAAGGTCGCCTATGCGGGCGTCAACCGCCCCGATTGTCTGCAACGCGCAGGCGCCTACCCGCCGCCGCCGGGCGCTTCGCCGCTGCTGGGGCTGGAAGTGGCGGGCGAAATCGTCGCGGTCGGCAATGAAGTCCCGCGCGAGATGATCGGGCAGTTCGTCGCAGCCCTCACACCGGGCGGGGGCTATGCCGAATATTGCGCGGCGCATTGGCAGCACTGCCTGCCGGTGCCCGAAGGCATGATGCTGTCCGAAGCGGCGGCCTTGCCCGAAACCCTGTTTACCGTGTGGCACAACCTGTTTGAACGCGGATTGGCGCGCGACGGGGAAAGCGTCCTGATCCACGGCGGCACATCAGGCATCGGCACCATGGCGATCATGCTGGCCAAGGCGTTCGGCATGCAGGTCATCGTCACCTGCGGCGACACCGCAAAATGCGCCGCCGCCACCCGCATCGGGGCCGATCTCGCCATCAATTATCGCGACACCGATTTCGTCGAGGCGGTGATGGCCCATACCGAGGGCAAGGGCGTCAATATCGTGCTCGACATGGTGTCGGGCGATTATGTCGCGCGCAATCTGAAATGCCTTGCCGAAGATGGCCGCCATGTGACCATCGCGGTGCTCGGCGGAGCCAAGGCCGACATCAATATGGCGGTGGTGATGATGCGCCGCCTGACGCTGACCGGATCGACCCTGCGCCCGCGGTCCGACAGCTTCAAATCCGCACTGGCGGACGAGATCGCCGACAATGCCTGGCCGATGTTTGCCGATGGCGAATTGTCGCCGGTGATGGACATGACCTTCCCCCTCGCCGAAGCCGCCGCCGCCCATGCGCGGATGGAAGCAGGCGAGCATATCGGCAAGATCGTGCTGGAAGTCGCCGGTGGGTGAGGCGCTGACCCTCCACGAAGACCCCCGCAGCGGGAATTGTTACAAGATCAAGCTGACCGCCGCGCTGCTCGGCCTGCCGCTCACCACGCGGGCCTATGACATCATCAAGGGCGAAACGCGCACGCCGGAGTTCCTCGCCACCGTCAACCCCAACGGGCGGATACCGGTGTTGCAAATCGGGGAAGGCGCAGACGCACGATTTCTGCCTGAGAGCAACGCCGCCTGCTGGTATCTCGCCCATGGCAGCGCGTTGATCCCAGCCGATCGCTTTGCGCAGGCCGATATGCTGCGCTGGATGTTCTTCGAGCAGTATAACCACGAACCCAACATCGCCACATTGCGGTTCTGGCTGCGCTTTTTGGGAGAGGCGAACCTTTCACCGGAACAACGCGCCCAGATTCTGCCGAAACGCATGGCAGGGTGCGCAGCGCTGTCGCTGATGGAGGACAATCTGGCGGGCCGGGCGTTTTTCTGCGGAGCACGCGTCACCATCGCCGACATTGCGCTGTTCGCCTATACCCACGTCGCTGAAGAGGGGGGCTTTGGCCTCGGCGATTACCCGCATGTCAGCGCGTGGATCCGCCGGATTCAGGCGCTGCCGGGCTTTGTGGCAATGGATTGACGGCCCCTATTGCGGCCCGACTCCCTTTTCCTTGCCGTTTCGTGCCGCTTCGCCTATCTAGCGCGGCAAGGCGGCCGCTCCGAGAGGGGCGGCCCTTCTATTTTCAACGGAGATTCCCATGGCTACCAAGGATCAGCCCAAGCCGCTGATGCCGCACGCCACCGCGACGTGGCTGGTGGACAATACTGCGCTCTCGTTCGAGCAGATTGCGGAGTTCTGCGGGCTCCACATCCTCGAAGTGCAGGCGATGGCCGATGACCTTGCGGGCAGCAAGTACACGGGCCGTGATCCAGTGCACGCGGGCGAGTTGACGCAGGGCGAAATCGAACTGGGTCAGGCCGATTCGACCTATTCGCTCAAGATGCACAAGGCGCCGGTCGAAGTGACCCGCACCAAGGGTCCGCGTTACACGCCAGTGTCGAAGCGTCAGGACAAGCCCGATGGCATCGCCTGGATCCTGCGCAACCATCCCGAAGTGTCGGACGCGCAGATCGGCAAGCTGATCGGCACCACCCGCAACACCATCGGCGCGCTGCGCGATCGGACCCACTGGAACATCCAGAATATCACGCCCAAGGATCCGGTGACGCTGGGCCTGTGTTCGCAGCGTGAGCTTGACGCGATGGTCGCCAAGGCAGCCAAGCGCGCCGGCATCACTGAAGATGCCGATGCGCCCGCAGCACCGGTGCGCAATGATCGCGAAAACCTCATCGCGGAACTGCGCGCAGAACGTGACGCCAACGTCAAGGCTGCCGGACAGGCTGCGCAGGAGGCCGAAGCCGAAGCATGGCTCGCCGCGCGCCGTGCTGCCGAAGCTGCCGAAGAAAAGATCGATCCGGAAAGCGGTTTCATCTGAGCATGATATGCTTGCCCGGCCACCATCAGGTGCAGCCGGGCAAGCGCTCCATCTGTAGCGACTTTCGCTTGTGTGGTGAGCGATTGTGAGCTAATATTATTGACATGACTGTCAATAGCGCCGCTGCCTATCATCACCCCCTACCGCTCGATACCCGTTTTGAGGCGTTCAGCCTTCCGGCGATGTTCGAACGCACCCTGCGCGCCAATCCGGAAGCGGCGTTCCTGCACTTCCTCGGCCGCACCTATTCCTATCGCGAGATCTACGCGCAGGCGCAGCGGTTCGCCGCCGGACTTCAGGCCATTGGCATCGCCAAGGGCGACCGGGTCGGTCTGTTCCTGCCCAATGTGCCGATCTACGCTGCTGCCTATTACGGAGCGATGATGGCGGGGGCCGTGGTGGTCAATTACTCGCCGCTGTATTCGGTCGAGGAGTTGAGCTGGCAGGTGGCGGATTCCGGCACGCGGGTGCTGGTGACGGTGGACGTGCCGGAACTTTACAAGACCGCGCACAAGGTGCTGGGCGGATCGAAGCTGGAAACGCTGGTGGTGGGCAGGCTTGCCGACATGCTGCCATGGTACAAGGGGCTGGCGCTCAAGCTGCTGAAGCGCAGCCAGATTGCTGCTGTGGCCTATGGCACGGATGTGCGCAGCTGGGCGGAGATGACGCCCGCCCGTGCACCTGCCGCCGTAAATCTGACGGCGCAGGATCTCGCTTTGCTGCAATATACCGGCGGCACCACCGGACGACCGAAGGGCGCGATGCTGGGGCATGACCAACTTTCGGTGAACGCCCAGCAGGTCGCATCGATCAACCCCTTCGGCGATGCAAAAGACGAGGTGTTCATGGGGGCGCTGCCGTTCTTCCACGTCTTTGCCAACACCGCGCTGCTCAATCACGCAATGGCCACCGGCGCATCGATCGCGATGGTGCCGCGGTTTGAAACGAAGCAGGTTTTGCAGACGATCCAGAAATACCGCTGCACCGGCTTCCCCGGCGTGCCGACGATGTTCCAGGCAATGCTCGATCACCCTGATCTGGCAAAGACCGACCTATCCACCCTGAAGGTCTGCATTTCCGGCGGTGCGCCCATGCCGGGGCCGGTGCACGTGCGGTTCGAAGAAGCGACCGGCGTGCGGCTGGTCGAAGGTTACGGCCTGACGGAAAGCGCAGGCGTGGTTTCAGTCAATCCCTATGAAGGCACGCGCAAACGCGGCACGATCGGCCAGCTGGTGCCCGGGACCGAAGTGATCCTGCTCGACAAGGAAAATCCCGAAAAGCTCGCTCCGGCGGGTGAGCCGGGCGAGCTTGCCGTGCATGGCCCGCAGGTGATGCGCGGATATTGGGAGCGGCCTGAAACCGATGCCGAGACTTTCGTGACGGTGGAGGGCAAACGTTACCTGCGCACCGGCGATGTCGCGCGGGTGGATGCGGACGGGTTCCTCGAAATTGTCGACCGTATCAAGGACATGATCGCGGTGGGCGGGTTCAAGGTCTTCCCCAGCGTGGTCGAGGACGTGATCCTCGAACATCCTGCGGTGAAGGAGGCGCTGGTGATCGGCGTTCCCGAAGAATATCGGGGCGAGGTGCCGCGCGCCTATGTCACGCTGAACGAAGGCGCGTCAGCGACCGGCGATGAGCTGGCGGGCTGGCTGAATGCCAGGATCGGAAAGCATGAACGGGTCGATCAGGTGGTGCTGCGCGAAGCGCTGCCCAAGACGATGATTGGCAAGCTGGACCGCAAGGCGCTTCGGGCAGAGGTGCTTTAGAGTCTGAGCCTTGTAAAATGTTCCACGTGAAACATTGAAGATCAGCCTTCGCAAAGGCGCTCCGGACAGCGGTCAGCACCGTTCTGCGCAGGCACTGGACCGGGTCTGGCAGCGGCAAAGGCAGGCCAAAGTCCCGTCAAGCCGCGACCGGCTTACTCCGCTGCCTCGACAGTCGATGGCACAGCCTTGACCGCCTGCCTTGCGTTCGGGGCGAAGCGGCCATCAACCTGCGCGCCCTGTTCGATGGTCAGCGCATCATAATGCACGTCGCCATCGATCTGTGCGCTTTTGAGGATCACCAATTCGCGCGCGGTGATCGATCCCGACACCTTGCCGGCAAGGCGGGCGCTTTCAGCCACCACCGCGCCGTGGATGCTGCTTTTTTCGCCCTGCACCAATGAGGCGCATTTGATGTCGCCTTCGATGGTGCCGTCGATGTGCAGATCGGCTGTGGCGCTGATATCGCCCTTGATCACGACATCCGCACCGATCACCGAAAAAGTCGAACCCGAAGCCATGCTGCTGTTCCTGTTAGCGGGCCGCTGCGGCGGCGGGGCGGTCAAACGATCTGGCAGATCCCGATCTGCGGACTTCCTTGAGAACATCGGGGGCAGCCTCCAGAAACGGGCGCGGGTTGACCGCGCGATCATTGATGCGAACTTCGAAATGCAGGTGCGGCCCCGTGGAGCGCCCGGTGTTGCCAAGCCCGCCAATGGTGGTCCCCGCAGCGACCGCCTGACCAACCCGCACCCCGATCCGCGACAAGTGGGCATAGCGGGTCAGCATCCCGTTGCCATGCGTAATCTCGATAGCCTGACCATAACCCGATTGCCAGCCGGCAAAGGTCACCCGGCCTTCGGCTGCGGCAAAGATCGGTGAGCCGACCGCGCCCTTGAAATCGATCCCGGCGTGCATGGCGCCGCGTCCGTTGAAGGGATCCCGCCGATAACCGAAGCCCGATGTAATGTTTTGGGCGGTGGCGGGCACGACCTGCGGAATGCCGTCCATTGCGCGTTCCAGCACGGCCATGCGCGCAAGGCTGAGGCCGAGCCGTTCGAAGCGCGGGTCGATGTCGTCCGCGTTCAGGATCGCGTCGAAGGGGCCACCCATCGCCTGTTGTGTTTCGCGGCTGAGAACCGTGGGATCAAGGTTCAGTTTGCGCATCGCGGCCTCTGCGCGGCGGGCGCGGGCATCGGCAAAGCGGGTGAGCCGTTCGGCGAAGGCGAGCTGCCGGGCTTCCACTTCGGCAAGGCCGCGGGCCTGCGGGATTAGGGCGCTGACCTTCTTGACGGTGGCACCGGTTTCAGCCGCAGAATCGGTCACGGTGTCGCTGGCGGCGGCTTCCTTGACCATGTCCTCGGGAAGCATCCGGGCCATTTCTTCAAGAAATTCCTGCCGCTGCTCCAGATCGTCGACAACCTTTTCCAGATTGCCGCCATAGGCTTTGATGCGTTCATCTGCGCTGGCAACCTCGGCGCGTTTTTCGGCGAATGAGGCCAGGTCGGCCTCGGCCCGGTATTGCCCCCAAGCCATCACGGCCAGCGCGATCAGCCAGAGAAAAGCGATCGCAACAGCACCTGCGGCAACGCGCATCTGAAGCTTCGATGAAATCTTGATGAAGCGCACCTCGCCATCGGCGCGCATGAAGAACTCGCGATCGGGGAACCATTGCCGCAGCCGGTCGCCCCACGCCTGTGTGGAATTCCTGTCAGACAAGTGCGGCCCCGATTTTGTTATCTATGCCCCGCAGCGCGGCTATCAGGACGCTTACCTATGGTCGAATCCTAAGTCTGTGATGCAGTTGAGGTGAGGGGGATTCGCGGCGAAGTGTTGGCCTGCTGGTTTTGTGGTCTCATGTGCGCCTTGCAACAGCCATCGACTCGTTTGCAACCTGCGCGACTCGCCTCACGGGTGACGGGCCTGACAGCGCGGCATAGGGGTGCTAGAAGCGGGCACGATGACCCAGACCGCAACCCTTACGTCCGCCAAACCCCAAGCTCTCGTGAACGTGCTTGCCAGTGCCGCCCGAGCCGCCCAGCGTCAACTCGCCGCGATGCCGAGCGAGGCGCGCGCCGCTGCGCTGCGCCGTGCCGCCGATGCACTGCGGGCGGCCACTCCCGCGGTGCTGGAGGCCAACCGCCAGGACCTCGCCGCGGGCAGGGCGAACGGCCTGTCGGGCGCGATGCTTGACCGGCTGGCGCTGGATCAAGCCCGCTTGGCCGGCATTGCCGATGCCGTGGCGGCGGTGGCTGATCTGCCCGATCCGGTGGGGCAGGTGATCGACCGGAGTCAGCAGCCCAACGGGTTGAAATTCCAGCGTATCCGCGTGCCTATTGGCGTGATCGGCATCATCTACGAAAGCCGCCCCAACGTGACCGCCGATGCCGCTGCCTTGTGCGTGCGGGCGGGCAATGCGGCGCTGCTGCGCGGCGGGAGCGAGGCAGTGCATTCCAACCGCGCGATCCATGCTGCGCTGACTCAAGGGCTGGTGGAGGGCGGGGTGCCAGCGGACGCAGTTCAGCTTGTCCCCTCGCAGGACCGCGCCTGTGTCGGCGCGATGCTGACGGCCAGCGGTCTGATCGACATGATCGTGCCGCGCGGGGGCAAAAGCCTTGTTGCGCGCGTGCAGGCCGATGCGCGGGTGCCGGTGCTCGCGCATCTGGATGGCATCTGCCACACCTATGTCCACGCCGCCGCCGATCCGGCAATGGCGCAATCAATCGCGCTCAACGCCAAGCTGCGCCGCACCGGGATTTGCGGGGCGATGGAGACGTTGCTGATCGATTCGTCCTTCCCGCAGGGCGCGGCGCTGGTCACTGCGCTGATTGACGGTGGGTGCGAAGTTCGCGGTGACGGGCGAACGCAGGCGCTGGACCCGCGGGTGATCCCGGCGAGCGCCAATGACTGGGACACCGAATATCTGGACGCGATCCTGTCGGTCGCGGTGGTGGACGGGCTGGAGGATGCGCTCGCCCATATTGCCCGCCATTCCTCGTCCCATACCGATGTGATTGTCACCGATGATCCGGCGGCGGCGGAGCGGTTCCTGAATGACGTCGACAGCGCGATCGTGATGCACAACGCCTCCTCGCAATTCGCCGACGGCGGTGAATTCGGGCTCGGCGCGGAGATCGGCATCGCCACCGGGCGGCTGCACGCGCGCGGGCCGGTCGCGCTGGAGGGGTTGACGACATACAAGTGGCAGGTGCGCGGGAGCGGCCAGACCCGGCCCTGATACGATGTCCCGGCGCAAACTGACCGGGCTGCTCGGCGGCAGCTTCAATCCCGCACATGGCGGGCACCGCCGGATCACGCTGTTCGCGGCCAAGGCGCTGGGGCTGGACGAAACATGGTGGCTGGTGTCACCCGGCAATCCGTTGAAGCCGCAAGCGGGCATGGCGCCGCTGAAGGCCCGGCTGCTGTCCGCCCGTGCGCAGGCCCGCCGCGCCCCGATTGTGCCCACGGGAATCGAGCAGCAGCTTGGCACCCGTTATACCGTCGATACGCTTGCCAAGCTGGTGCGCCGCTATCCCAAACGGCGCTTCGTCTGGCTGATGGGGAGCGATAATCTCGCCCAGTTGCACCGCTGGAAAGACTGGCGGCGGATCGCCCGGACAATGCCGATTGCGGTAATCGCCCGCCCGGGCTATGATGCCAAGGCTATGACGAGCCCCGCCATGGCCTGGCTCCGGCGCTATCGCGTGCCCGCTGCCAGTTTTCGGAAACGGGGGCAATGGAGAGCACCGGCCCTGGTGTTATTGCGTTTCGATCCAGACGACCGCTCGGCCACGGCCCTTCGCCGTGCCAATGCCGGGTGGGCCGAAGATTTGCTCGGCAAGGATCGAAACATGCTTGTGCGCGATCGGCTGACATTCCGCAGCATCCGGTCCGGGGAGGACGCATGAAGCGCGCGTGTTGCGTTTCGGCTCGCCTGCCCGCCGGTCTGTGCTATGTGCGCCGTCATGGCCTTGAACTCTGGAGATACCCGATTGCCGACGACCGAGGCGCTTATCGCGTCACTTCCGCAGGGCGCGGTGCAAGCCGCCGCCCATGCCGCCGAATCACTGGCGCGCTCTGACATGAGCAGTGCCGATCTGCACCAGTTGGTGCTTTCGCAGCTTGATGACGATCAGGCGCAGGACATTGTCTCGATCCCGCTTGAGGGGAAGAGCTCGATTGCCGATCACATGGTGATCGCCAGCGGGCGTTCGACCCGGCAAGTCGCGTCGATGGCGCAGAAACTGGCCGAGGTCATCAAGAAGGCTGGTTATGGCCATGCCCGGCTTGAAGGTCTTCCGGCTGCCGACTGGGTGCTGATCGATGCGGGCGATGTGGTCATCCACCTGTTCCGCCCCGAAGTGCGCACTTTCTACAACCTTGAACGCATGTGGTCGTTCGAGGGTGGTGAGCCGCAGCAGGGCAGGGCGTAACTGGATTTTCGCTCGCCCCTCCGGGCGAGCGTCCTCGGCGCGTTTCAAGCCCTGCGGGCTTGAGCGCCTGCGGCTCGGCCGCGTGGCCTCGCGGGCCACGTTGTGGCCCGTTTGGCACATCTGATCGGGGCTAGAGCAATTCTCCTCCACATCATCGCGCGTGGTAAGATTGGCCGGTCGCCCGAGGGCGAGCTGGTGGATCGCTATGCCAAGCGCATGACCTGGCCTGTGAAGCTGACCGAATGGCCCGATACCGGCGCGGGCAAGGTGGGTGAGCCGCTTAACCCCTGCCGCACCGTCCTGCTCGATGAACGCGGCAAAGCCATGACGTCAGAGGATTTCGCCCATCTGATGGGCCGCTGGCGGGACGAAGGCGTGCGCGAAACGCGCTTCATGTTGGGTGCGGCAGATGGTCATTCTGATGCCGAACGGGCCGGGGCCGACTTGCTGCTCGCTTTCGGCCCGGCCACATGGCCGCACATGCTGGCCCGGGCGATGCTGATGGAACAGCTGTACCGCGCGACAACCATTCTTGCAGGCCACCCCTATCATCGGGCATGACACCGGCATGCGGGGGCGTGTGATCCTTACTTTATCGGCGATGTTCGGCGTTGGCGCGGCGCTGGCGATGGCTTTGCCTGCCAGCATGGCCGCGCCCGCCATCGCTCTGATCGAGCCGGACGAGGCCGAAGCCGCGCTGGCCCGTGCAACCCGCGAAAGCCGCCTTGCCGAAAGCCGCGCCTCACGCCTCTCCCGCGAGGCCGAAGCCGCGACCGAGGCGGCACAGCGCACCGCGACCGAAGCCGCCGCACTCGCCGCCCGGATCCAGCAGGCCGAAGCAGGGATCGAAGTCGCCCGCGCACAGCTGACTATTGCCAAAGACCTGCGTGCGCGGCTGACTGCAAAGCTCGCCATCAAGCAGGAGCCGACCGCCCGCCTTGTCGCCGCGCTGCAGACCGCCGCGCGCCGCCCGTTGGCGCTGTCGGCTTTGCAACCCGGATCGCTGACCGATGTCGTGCACGTGCGCGCCGTTC
>JBEQBX010000020.1:0-39607 GCA_041639595.1 Porphyrobacter sp. | reverse complement strand
TCCGAAAGGCACGCATGTGGGCGAACATTTCCGCGCGCTGATCGGGATGGGTATTTCGGCCTATACGGCATTCCTGTCCGTCGGCCTGATCCGGATGATCCCCGAGCACGTCTTCAACCCCGCCATCTGGGCCGGGCCAAGTGTGATCGGGGTGAGCCTGATCCTGTGGTTCACCGTCAAGGGCAAACGCACCGCCGCGCGTCAGCCACAGGGCGAAGCGTCAGGGTCGCGCCCACATCCGCATTAAATTGGCGATGCTCTTGTCCAGCGTCAGCAGCTCAACCGCTTGTCCGGGCATTTTCTGACGCAGCGCAGCGCGCAGATTTTCCAGATCGAACAGCATTTCGCGCTGAGCAGCATCAGCGACAAGGCTTTCGATCCACCCTACGCAGACGATCCGGGTGCCGCGCGTCACCGGCCGCACTTCATGGATGCTGCCCGAGGGGTAAAGTACCAGCGACCCCGCCTCGCCTTTGACCTCCTGCGTCATGCCGGCGGCATGGATCACCAATTCGCCGCCATCGTAATCGGCCGGCGGGTTGAGGAACAAAGTAAAGGACAGATCGGTGCGCAGCCGCGCTGCCCCCCGCCCCATCAGGGCGTTGTCGACATGGGCACCGTAGCGCCCGTCCTTGCCTGTGCGGCTGATGATCAGCGGCGAAAACCTCCGCGGCTGGGCGGCGGCCTTGATCACCGGATGATCCCAAAGCGCGTCCGCCAATTCATCCTGAAGCGCGCGGCCCGCGATGCTGTTCATCGCCGCCTGTTCGTTACGCTTGACCTTGCGCGCGGCCGATCCTGCTGTCTCACGCCCGTCGCGCCATTCCAGCAATGCGATGCGATCGGCAATCGCGGCAAGGTCGTCGGCTTCGGGTATGGCGTCGATGACAAGGATCATGGGCCTGGGTCCTAGCGCCAGGTCGGGCTGCCAGCAAGACGGCCGGCAGAGGAGAGGACACACCCCCGCCAGCCGCTGCAAGGGGCGCTCAGCCGCCCTTGCGGGAGGTGCCTTCCTCGATCAGTGCCAGCGCCTTGGCACTCGCAGCCTCTGGCGTTTCCTTGCCGTCCTTGATCTTGTCAGCAAGGATCATCAGTTCATTGGCGATTGTGGTTCCGGCGCTGGCTTCCTGCGCAATGCGGATACCGCCATTCGCCTCGGCCACCTCGTCCCACTTGCCGCGCACCGCGTCCCAGTATCCCTTGGTCTTGGCCCAATAGGTTTCGGCCGCCGCGACGTTGTAGCCATCGAAGCGTTCATAGGTGTTTAGGACATATTCCTGCACCACCGGGGCGGCCTCGCCCCCATCCTTCGGGGTCACCATTTTGGTGTTGTCCTGCCAATGGATCCAACCTGTCGGGGTGATCTGGTGGCGGTTGATGCCCAGATAGTGGTCATAGGCAGGATTGCGGATCGCATCGCGCCGGGCGAGCGGGCGCGCCGTCCAATTGGACCGCCAGCGCTTGATCCCATGGGTCGTCTCCCACTCCCCCCAGCCTGCATAGCGCGGGCTGTCATCGACCTGCCAAACTGTCTGCGACCAACGCCCGGCCCGCAGTTTTTCCGGCACCGCTTTCCATTCCCAACTGTCGCCACCCGTAAAGGCGAGGATCTTTCCGGGCTGATATTCCCAATCCTGCCGCCAATGCTTCACGACGTAAGGATTGGCCTCGTCGCCGGTGACCAGCAGATGCTGGAGCACGATGCGAGTGCCCGTATCCTCGATCACACGGACGCTTTCATACCCACCTGAAACCTTCCGTTCGAGCGGGGTGTAACCCGCCACCCAAGGGGTCGATTCCTGCATATCGAAGGTCACCTTGAAATCCCCCGCCATGGCAAGAATGGTCTGGCGATCCCGCTCGAACGCGGCCTTGGCAGCTTCGGCAGACTGGACAATCGGATCATCGGCAAGCGCCGGGGCAGGCGCGGCGGCCAGCGCCAATGCGGCAAGGCCGGAAGCGAACAGGGTTTTGGTCAGTCGGTTCATGGGTCGTCCTTTCGATGGTTGTCAAAAGCGGTAGCTGGCCGAGAGGCTGAGATTGCGCCCGGGCCGGGTGAAGGCGTCGAAAATGCGCGCGTCATTGGTGCTGAGCCCGCGCACATCGGACCACAGAGCGTAAGTCTCGTTCGTCAGGTTGAAGAGCCCGGCGCGCAGTTTCAATGCATCGGTCACCGCATAGAAGGCGGTCAGATCGAGGATCGTCGATGCAGCAGGCCGCACGAACAGATCGCTGCCATCGGCGGCTCGTTCCAGGTCATCGCGCGCTTTGCGGGCATTGTGGGTGAGGAACATCTCCCCCCCGAGCCGGCCCGAAGGCGCACGGTAGCCGAGGCCTGCGACCAGATTTAACGGATCGATGGTATCAAGCGGCGTACGCACCCCTGCAGGGTCAATCGTGTCACCATCGGCATAAGCCGCAGCGAACCGCGCGTTCCAGCCGCTGGCCAGCTTCACCTCGGCCCGGGCCTCAACACCTTCGATCCGTGCGCCCGTGAAATTGACGAACTGGAAGATGGCCGGATTTTGCGGGGTGAAGCCGCCGCTGACGACCTGCTGGTTGATGAAATTGTCGTAGTCACCGCGAAAGCCGGTGAACTGAAGCGAAAAGATGTCGCCGACATAACGCGCGCCCACTTCGAAGCTCTCGCTCGTTTCAGGGCGCAGATCAGGGTTGGGGATCGAGGTGTAACCGCCAGCGATGAATTCGAAGAAGTTGTTCACCTGGCTTGGGGTCGGCGCAAGGAAGCCTTGGGCGTAATTGCCGAAAAGGATCACGTCCTTCGCCAGCTTCACCGTCGCGCCAAATTTTGGCGAAAGGCGGCTGCCGCTCTGCCCCTGCGGCGTAAAGGTGGTAAGCAGCAGATCCTCGGTCGGGTTCAGATCGTAGAAATCGAACCGCAATGCCGGGAACAGCGTCAGCGCGCCGCCCAGCAGGCTGATCTCGTCAGCGATGAACACCCCGCCCAGCGTGAAATCCGTAACCGGGAAGGCGCGGGTTGGGAAGCTTTCGCCGCGCCCCGGGAAGGTGCCATCGCGCAGCCCCTCCTGCCGGGTCCAGCTAACATCGCCGCCGATGGCGATGCGGTGGGTCATGCCGGCAAGATCAAAACTGCTGCGCGCTTCGCCCGCTGCACCATAGACGCGGTTTTCAAAGGTGTTCAGCCGCTCGCGATCCGGCGCGGGGGTGGCGGTGAGCGTTGTGCGTTCCTCGAAGGCGAACTGGCGGTCCTCGGCATCCTGCCAGAAAGCCGACAGGAAGGCATATTCGATGACATCATCGGGGGCGCCGTCATAGGTCCAGTCAAGCGAAGCGCGCACACGACTATTGGTGTCACGCGCGTTCAGCGCGTCGACCGTCCACACCGGGCGCGGGCCGAAGGTGAAGGCCGGGCCAAGGCCGGTCAGCACTTCGGTTTCAACCGCCGCGTCCAGCCATTCGCCGGTCAGACGGATGCGGTGCGGGCCATTGTCCCACACCAGTTTGGCCAGCACCGCATCGCTGCGCCCGTCCTGCGGATTGGGCGCGGTGCGCAGCGGGCCGGTGCCTTCCACCGTGCCGCGGTTTTCCAGCTCTTTGAAATCGCGCCGGGTGTAAGCGAGCATCGCTGAAAAGTTGCCGGTCTGCCCGGCCAGGGTCGCGGTCTGGGCGAATTCATTGTCGTCGCTCGAATATTGCGAGGTGACAAAGCCGCCGACTTCCGTGCCCGCAATGATATCAACCGGATCGGAGGTGACGAAGCTGATTGCACCGGCAAGGCCATCGGAGCCGTAAAGCGCAGAGGCCGGGCCGCGCAGGATCTCGACCTGCTTGACCAGACTGACATCGGCAAACCCGCCGCGTCCGGCGTCCTGCGGACCGAAGCTGAAGCCCTGCGGGCTACGGATGCCGTCGACCTGAATCAGCACCCGATTGCCGCCGATCCCGCGCACGGCGAAATCCTCATTACGGGCGCGGCCCGTCGCACCGATCGCCGCGCCGAAGCGGGCGGGCGCGCGGCGAACCGAAACGCCGGGTTCGAAGCGGACCAGATCCTTAATGTCGGTGGCGAGCTGATCGGCGATGTCCTGATCAGTGATGATCGTGACGGTGGCTGGAGCTTCTTCCTGCAACACCGGAGCACGGGTGGCGGTGACAGTGATGCGGCCGGTCAGCTGCTGGGCTTCGGCTTCAGCCCCGCCTGCATCTTCCGCAGCGGCGGACGGGGTTGAAATCAGGGCAAGCGGAGCTGCGGACAGGGCAAGCTTATGAAGAGGGTACATCCAGACGGCATCCTGCTGGGGTCAACGGGGAACGCCGCGTTTCTGACCTTATTGAGAATGAGAGTCAATAGGAGTGCTAATAGGAATCGTTCGCAATATTATCTTGCAGATTTGCAGAAATGCGCAGCCGCCCTCATGGCACCCGCGTTGAACGAAATCCTGTTCGGTACAACATCAGCCCGCTGCGGGATCAGCGCCGCGCAATGCCCTCGGCGAGCAACCGGTTGACGCCAGAGGCCACTTCGTCAGGCCCGATCTCGGCACCGCCCCACACCACATAGCGCAGGCCGACGAAGACGTTCATCCCCATCATTGCCCAAGCTTCCAGCTCGCCCAATTCATCGCGCAGCTCCCCCGCTGCCGCGCCCGCGCGAAGCCGGTCGGCAATGCGCGCAGCGATGGTTTCGTAATGCTGTCGGTAGCTTGCCGGATCGACAAACTCAGCCTCATCGATGATGCGATAGACTTCCTTGTGTTCGCCCGCAAAGCGCAGGAAAGCCGCGAGCGCGGCACGCTCTATCTCCAGAGCGTCCATCCCGTCAGTCAGCGCCGATCGCGCACTGGCACGAACTTTCTCGCTCATGTCCGCAACCAGCGCGCGGAACAGCGCGTCCTTGCTATCGAAATAGGTGTAGAAGCTGCCCAAGGCCACGCCTGCACGCCGCGTGATCGAGCTGACCGAGGCTTCGTGGAAGCCCTTTTCGCCGAATTCCTCAGCGGCCGCGTCAAGCAATTTACGCAAGGTCCGCCGCCCGCGATCAGTGCGCGGCGTCTTGGCGTCGCCGCAAGCAGCATCTTCGACTTTGGTCGCGGTACCCCGAGTGTTGCCCATCAGCTACTCCCTCCACGCTTTCGGTAGGCGGCGCAAGAGAAAGGCACAAGACGAAACTTGAAAGGTGGTTCAACTTTCAATAATGGTGGTTGCATAAGAGGGCCAGGAGAGGAAACCATCCCATGAAGACTACGCTTTGCGCTCGCGCGTTGCTGCTTGCCGGCTGCGCAGGACTTGCCACTTTCGCCGCACCTGCCGCCGCGCAGGACAATGCCTCTCCGGCCGCGGACGAAGTCGCCGACGAAGCGGATACCGACGAAGGCGTCATCTACGTCACGGCGCGCCGCCGCGAAGAACGTCTGATCGATGTGCCGCTCTCGGTCACGGCCCTGTCTGGCGAAGATCTGGTCAAGCAGGGAGTGCAGGACCTGACCCAGATTGCCCAGCAGGTGCCCAACATCACCCTTGAAGTGAGCCGCGGCACCAACACCACCCTCACGGCCTTTATCCGCGGCGTCGGCCAGCAGGACCCCGTCGCCGGGTTCGAGGCGGGCGTCGGCCTCTATGTCGATGACGTATACCTCAACCGCCCGCAGGCGGCCGTGCTGGATGTCTATGATATCGAGCGGATCGAAGTGCTGCGCGGCCCGCAAGGCACCCTGTATGGCCGCAACACCATCGGCGGCGCGATCAAATATGTCACCGCCAACCTGCCTGACGATACCAGCGTGAAGGTCCGCGGCACATATGGATCTTACGATCAGGCCGACCTGATCGTCACTGCCTCCACCCCGATCTCCGACAGCCTGAAAATCGGCGCGAGCGGGGCGCGGCTTTCGCGCGGGGGCTTTGGCGAGAACCTCACTCTGGGTACGGAGAATTACAACAAGGACGTGTGGGCCGCCCGCGGTACGATCGAATTCGACAGCGGCGCGGTATTTGCCCGCCTGTCGGGCGATTACGTCAAGGACAATTCCGAAGCGCGTCAGGGCCACCGACTGATCCCTAGCCTTGTGACCCGCCAGCCGGTGCTGGACGATGTGTTCGATACCCGCGCGGGGCTGAACATCGTCGATCAGGAAGTCGAAGCCTTCGGCGGCGCGCTTAATGTCGCGATCGACCTGTCTGACACGCTGACCTTCAAATCGATCACCGGCTACCGCGAGGACAAGTCGACCACCCCGATTGATTTCGACAGTCTTGCCGCCGTCGATCTCGATGTGCCTGCCATCTACAATAACGACCAGTTCAGCCAGGAACTGCAACTGCTATATGAAGGCGATAGCTTGTCGGGCGTTTTCGGCTTTTACTACCTGAACGCCAACGCCTTCACCGCCTTTGACGTGGCACTGTTCACCACCGTTCCCGGGCTGACCGCACAGACGCTGGGTGACGTGAACACCAAGACCTGGTCGGTCTTCGGCGACTTCACCTATGATCTGAGCGACACGATCAGCGTGTCGGTCGGCGGGCGCTACACCAATGACAAGCGCACCAGTCAGGTGTTGCGGACGACCTTCCTTGGCGGGTTTTCCAACCTGTTCGGCGGCACCGGCGTTGCAGCGGCAGTCACCAGCAATTTCAACGGCAGCGCCACCTTCAAGGACTTCAACCCGCGCGCGTCGATCAGCTGGCAGCCCAATGCCGATCACAACCTCTATTTCAGCTATTCACAGGGCTTCAAGGGCGGCGGCTTCGACCCGCGCGGTCAGACCACCGCATGCCGCAACCCGCGCGGCGGCGCGTGCACGGCAGACGAGGTATTCGATTTCCTCGCTTTCGATCCCGAGACGGTCGACAGCTTCGAACTGGGCTGGAAGGCTTCGCTGCTGGACAACCGGCTGAACATCAGCCTTGCCGGCTTCATGGCGCAATACAAGGACGTCCAGATCCCCGGATCGGTCGGCTTTGACAGCAATGGCGACGGGGTGAATGAAAGCTTCATCGGCATCACCTCGAACGCCGCCGATGCCGACGTCAACGGGATCGAGTTCGAAGGAAACGCCTTGGTCGGCCGCGACTTTGCGGGTGACGGCAGCCGGTTCAGCGTCAACTGGTCGCTCGGCGTGCTTGATGCCAAGTTTAACACCTTCATCGATTCCTTCGGCCGCGATGTGGCGAATCAACGAGTGTTCCAGAACACCCCTGATGTGACCGCGCACATGGGCTTCACGATGGGTGTTCCTGTGGGCGGCGGCATGATGGACTTCATCGGCCTTGCATCGCTGCGTTCGGATGCGAGCCAGTTTGAAGTGGCCAACCCGTTCCTCGATCAGGATGGTTTTGTGCTGGCGGATGCGAGCATCGTCTACACCGCCGACAGCGGGCTGTATTCGATCGGGCTGCACGGCAAGAACTTGTTTGACAAAGAATATATCGTCGCTGGCTACAACTTCGTCGCGGGCGGCGTGGGCGGAGCGCCGTTCGTTTCGACCCTTGGGCGTGAAGGCACGCTCACCGGCTTCTACGGCGATCCGCGCCGTGTGTTTGTGACCGCGCAGATCAACTTCTGACGCGGCCCTCCCCGAAGGGGCGGCGGCCTCTGATCATCCACCGCCGCCCCTTTTCTCCGCAGGATCAAACCTGAATATCGGTCGGCGCAGGCTTGATGGACGTTGGATAGGTCTGCGGTTCCTTGCGGTCCATGTACCGTTTGGCGACATAGCCTCCTGCCGCAAGCGCGATCATGCCCGGCACGCTCAGGCGCGACAGAACGAAGGGCACTGCAGCCCCCATCGCTGCACCGGCAGCGCCGCCAACCGCAGGCGAATTCTTGGCGAGCTTGGCACCGATCGCGGCGCCGATGATCTTCTTGAGCATAATTGTTCTCCTTCGGGAGCATAACCGGTTGGCCCCTTGAACTGTTCCGCCGCAGATCGCATCTGGCGCGCGGGCTGGCCGATGCGGCAAACCCCTCTTTCCTTGACCGGCGCGAGCAGGCATAGCGCCGCCCATGCACGATATCCGCCTGATCCGAGAAAATCCCGAGGCTTTTGACGCTGGCCTGGCACGGCGCGGGTTACCTGCGCAGGCCGCCAGCCTGATCGCGCTGGATGAAGAACGCCGCGCTGTGACGACGCAGGTACAGGTCGCGCAGTCCCGCCGCAACGAAGCCTCCAAGCTGATCGGCGCGGCGATGGGCAAGGGCGACAAGGACGCGGCCGAAGCACTGAAGGCCGAAGTTGCCGCGCTGAAGGACGAAATGCCCGCCTTGGAAGCACGCGCCGACGAATTGGCCGCGCAGTTGAAGGCGGCTCTCGAGATCATCCCGAACCTGCCTGCTGCCGATGTGCCGGATGGCGCGGGCGAGGATGAGAATGTCGAGGTGGCCCGCTGGGGCACCGCGCGGACGTTCGACTTTACGCCGAAGGAGCACGCCGACATCGCCCCGGCGCTGGGCATGGATTTCGAGACCGGCACGCGGCTGTCCGGCGCGCGCTTCACCTTCCTGCGTGGCGGCATGGCACGCCTGCACCGCGCGCTAGGCCAGTTCATGCTCGACGTGCAGACGGGCGAGCATGGCTATGCGGAATGCAACCCGCCGGTGCTGGTGGGCGATGACGCAATGTATGGCACCGACAAGCTGCCGAAGTTTGCTTCTGACAGCTTTGAAACTAGCCTGAAATCAGCCAGCATTGAGACGCTTTTCAGGGCGAGCCGGGAAATCAATGCCAAGCGCGGCATCGACGGCGAAAGCTTCACCATCAAGGCTAATGACGAAGAGTTCTTCGCCGCTCTGCGGCGGCATTGGCATGAAGACGCCCGCCGCTGGCTGATCCCCACCAGCGAAGTCTCCCTCACCGCCAGCGTCATGGGCGAGTTGCTTGACGAGGCCGCGCTGCCCATGCGTCTCACCGCGCTCACCTTGTGCTTCCGCTCCGAAGCGGGCGCGGCGGGGCGCGATACGCGGGGGTTCATCCGCCAGCACCAGTTTGAAAAGTGCGAGCTGGTCAGCATTGTAAAACCGGAAGACTCAGAAGCCGAACACCAGCGCATGGTCCGCGCGGCGGAAACCATCCTCGAACGACTGAACCTTCCCTATCGCAAGCTGCTGCTGTGTACCGGTGACATGGGCTTTGGCGCCCGCAAGACCTATGATCTGGAAGTCTGGCTGCCGGGGCAAGGCGCGTTCCGCGAGATCAGCTCGTGCTCCAACACAGGCGACTTCCAGGCCCGCCGCATGAGCACCCGTTACCGCGTGGCGGGCGAGAAGAAGACCGAGTTCGTTCATACCCTCAACGGCTCCGGCCTCGCGGTGGGCCGCACGCTGGTGGCGGTGATCGAGAATTACCAGAACGCCGATGGTTCCGTATCCGTGCCTGACGCATTGCTGCCCTACATGGGCGGCGTCACCCGATTGGAACCCGCCACGTAATGCGCATCCTTCTCACCAATGACGACGGCATCCATGCCCCCGGCCTCAAGGTGCTGGAGGAAATTGCGCGCCAGTTTTCCGACGACATCTGGATCTGCGCGCCGTCCGAGGAGCAGTCCGGCGCGGGGCACTCGCTCACCCTCACCCGCCCGGTCCGCCTGCAAAAGCATGGCGAGCGCCGGTTCGCCGTGACCGGCACCCCGACCGATAGCGTAATGATGGCGCTGCGCACTGTCATGCCTGATGCGCCTGACATCATCCTGTCCGGCGTCAACCGCGGTGCGAACCTTGCCGACGACATCACCTATTCGGGCACGGTTTCCGCCGCGATCGAAGGCGCACTGGCAGGCATCCGGTCGATTGCGTTCAGCCAGGTGTATGCCCGCGAAGGCATGGGCGACGATGTGCCCTTTGGCGCGGCGCGCGAATGGGGGCCCAAGGTGCTGGAAAAGCTGATCGATGCACCGATGGCTGATCGCACGCTCATCAATATCAACTTCCCCGCGCTGCCCCCGGAGGACGTAAAGGGCATCCGTGTCGTCAGGCAAGGCTTCCATGACTATTCGCGCGGCACCATTGTCGAAGGGCGTGATCCGCGCGGCTACCGGTATTTCTGGTTCGGGCTTGACCAGATCGAGCATACGCTGGACCACGGCACCGATCTGGAAGCGATTGAAGAAGGTTATGTCGCGGTGACCCCCTTGCAGCTCGATCTCACCCACTATTCGACCATCGGCATCCTTGCCGACCGGTTCGGCGGCTGAACGGGCGCGCGGGTGGCAGAGGACCCCGGCAGCAACCCCTTCCGCCGGACGCCGTCCGGAGCCGAGAAGTTCCAGCCCTTGCGGCGGCTGGTCAGGATCCCGGTGTGGGGCGATGTGGGCCTGCGCACAAGCCTCGTCTTCCTGCTGATCGCCTTGGTGATCGCGATCCACTGGTGGGACCGCGCCGGGCTGAAGGACAGCCATGACGGCGTCGTCAGCTTCCTCGACGTTGTTTATTTCACGATGATCAGCATCACCACCACCGGCTTTGGCGATATAGCCCCGGTGTCCGACCGGGCTCGGCTGGTCGAGGCGGTGATCGTCACCCCCGTCCGCATCGCCATCCTGTTCATCTTCGTAGGCGCAGCCTATGATTTCGTTATCAAGCGCAGCTGGGAGAAATGGCGCATGGCTCGCATCCAGGAACAGCTGACCAATCATGTCGTGGTGCTGGGCTTCGGCGTCTCCGGCTCGCAGAGCGTGGGCGAGTTGATCGAACGCGGCGTCGATCCGCGCTGCATCGTAGTGATCGATCCGTCCGAGGAGCGTCTGGCAGAGGCCGAAAGGCTCGGCGTGAACGTCATGGCTGCCGATGCCACGCGTGACGAAACACTGAAATCCGTCCGCATCGCCGAGGCCACCAGCGTGCTGGTCAGCGCCGGGCGCGACGACACCTCAATCCTGATCGTGCTGACCGTTCGTCACCTCGCGCCCGATGTGCCGATCAGCGTCGTGGTGCGCGCTGACGATAATGAACTGCTGGCGCGGCAGGCGGGCGCGAACATTGTGATCAATCCGGTGCGCTTCACCGGGCTACTGCTGGCCGGCAGCGTAAAGGGCGCGCATATCGCCGATTATCTGGCCGACCTCGCCAGCGTCGGCGGGCGGGTGCAACTGGTCGAACGGGTGATCGGTCCCGACGAATGCGGCTGCTCGATCGACAATCTTAAAAGCGGCGGACAGGGCATGCGGGTCTATCGCAATGGCCGCGCCATCGGCTTCTGGGAAGATGAATGCCGGACGCTCCAGCCGGGCGATGTGGTGGTGGAAATCGTCCCCACCGCGCCGAGCGAGACCTAGATCAGCCTAGCTCCTGAACCACACGAACACGCCGCCCATCATTGCCATGCCGACTAGGAAATGTCCGGCGTCGATCAGGAACAGGGCCAACGGTTTTCTGAGGTAAAGGTAGTTGATCCCGATGGCAGGGATCATCACGCCAACGGCAAAGCCAACCGCCATCATCATCACCACAAACGCAGGCGGGTCGGTGCGCGCAACAAGGTGCCACAGCACCATCGCGATCAGCATTTCGAAAGCGAAGGTCAGGGCAAAGATCAGCCCCATGTTGCCGATTTGCAGCTGGGAATTGGTGAGGCCCGCGGCGCGCTGCCAAGGCTTGGCGAATATCAGCCCGTACCACAGCGCACCAACGACAAAAAATGCCGCTGCTCCCGTAAGCACCGGCCACAATGCAAAGTCACCCATCGGCTCGCTCTCCATTCCGCCGCTATGCTAGCGCAAAGCACAAGCGAGGGGTAGCGGCCCCGGCGCCGCTAAATTACGTAGGCGAATTCCTCGGCACCGGGCGCAGGCTTGCGTCCGCGCATTTCGGCGTCGAGCTGCACGACAGTGCGGCTCGCGTTCTTGACGAACAGGCCCGGGATGATGGCATGGACCATGCAGGCCAACCCGCCAATAGTCATGCGCCAGCCAAAGCTGAACGCCGTACGGGCGTGTTCGCCATAGGTTTCGCCAATGGAACGAGGGTGTTCGGTGAAGAGCTTTGCAATCATGGTGATCCAGATGCCCCGCGCGGAGGCCTGCGGTCAAGCCCCGCGGACTTACCTGCGTGAGGATATTCTGGCGCAAAGCCGCACATAGGTGTAGGGGCGCGCCGCTATGTCCACCGCCCCCACCCTCGCCCCCACTGTTCTGGCCGACCAGAAGAAGATCGGAATGGTCAGCCTCGGCTGTCCCAAGGCGCTCGTCGATTCCGAACGCATCCTCACCCGCCTGCGCGCCGATGGCTATGCCTTTGCCGAAGATTATGCGGGTGCAGACGTGGTGCTGGTCAACACTTGCGGCTTCCTCGATTCAGCCAAGGAAGAAAGCCTTGCCGCCATCGGAGAGGCGATTGCCGAAAACGGCCGGGTGATCGTGACCGGCTGCATGGGCGAGGAAGCCGACGCCATCCGGGCGGTGCATCCGCAGGTACTCGCGGTGACGGGCGCGCATCAATACGAACAGGTGGTCGAAGCCGTCCACACCCACGCGCCGCCAAGCCAGGGGCCGTTCATCGACCTGATCCCCCAGCCAGATATCAAGTTGACCCCGCGTCATTACAGCTATCTGAAGATTTCTGAGGGCTGTAATCACTCCTGCGCCTTCTGCATCATTCCCGCCCTGCGCGGGAAACTCGCCAGCCGCCGGATTGACGCGGTGTTGCTCGAAGCGGAACGGCTGGTCGCGGCGGGGACCAAGGAATTGCTCGTCATCTCGCAGGACACCAGCGCCTATGGGGTGGATATCCGCCATGAAGCGCGCCCTTGGCCCCGCGGGCAGGACGCGCGTGAAGTTCGCGCGCATATGACCGATCTGGCGCGCGAGTTGGGCGGTCTTCGCACCCCGGAAGGCCATGCGCCTTGGGTACGCCTGCACTACGTCTACCCCTATCCCCACGTCGATCAGGTCATC
Source organism: Porphyrobacter sp. (assembly GCA_041639595.1). GTDB lineage: Bacteria > Pseudomonadota > Alphaproteobacteria > Sphingomonadales > Sphingomonadaceae > Erythrobacter. Next base: position 26,737 of record JBEQBX010000020.1, on the reverse strand, counting down.
CCGTTGATGGCTGAAGGGCTGCTGACGCCCTATCTCGACATCCCGTTCCAGCATGCATCGCCCAAGGTGCTGAAATTGATGCGCCGCCCCGCCAACGAGGCAAAGGTGCTCGAACGGCTGAAGTCGTGGCGCGAAATCTGCCCCGACATTGCGATCCGCAGTTCGTTTGTGGTGGGATTCCCGGGCGAGACAGAAGAAGATTTCCGTTACCTGCTTGACTGGCTGGAGGAGGCCCAGCTCGACCGTGTGGGCGCATTCAGGTTTGAACCCGTCGAAGGCGCGGCGGCCAACGCCTTGCCCGATCAGGTTCCCGAAGCTGTGAAGGAAGAACGCTACGCCCGGATCATGGAAGTGACCGAGCGGATCAGTGCCGCAAAACTTGCCGCCAAGGTCGGACGCACGCTCCCGGTAATAATCGATGACGTTGGCGAGGCGGACGAAGATGGCGACATCGGGGCCACGGGCCGATCACAAGCCGATGCGCCGGAGATTGATGGCGCCGTCTATCTGCGCAACGTGCCCGCCACTCTTGTGCCCGGCGACATCGTCAACGCGACCATCGAAGATGCTGACGCGCATGATCTGTTCGGGGTGATTGCGCGTTAATTCCTGGTTGAGGTGCGTCCCCTGCAGGGACGCAGTATGGTTAATCGCTGGTACGCAACAGGCTAACGCGGCATAACCTGTTGCCATGATCCGGATTCTTTCTTTTTTCGCCGCCGCTGCGCTGTTGTCATCATCCGTCTTGGCACAGATCAACCCTGGTCAGGCGGCCAACGCTGCCGAAGCAGTCGCGGCGCGCGCGGCGGGGACATTTGACCATATCGATCCGGACAGCGAAATGCCGACTTCGGACGAAGCTGCGGCAGCCTACGCGGGCCTGCCCCGGCTCACAGATACCGCCCCGGCCATCGAAGCCGACGCGGACACGCCGCGCGGTCCTGCGGTACGGATGATCTCCGCTCCCGTGGTGCAGCCGCTGCCTGCGGCCCGCTCCGCTCCTGTCGTAGCACGGCCCGGAAGCAGCCCCTTTGTGATCAAGTCGATCCTGCCGATCGAAGGGTCGATCCGGTATGGTGACTGGTTCTGGGATGAAGGCGCCGCTCCGGGCAGCGGCACGATGGTCATCACCGTCGATCTTGAAGCGCGCGTGATCAGCGCCTTTCGTGACGGGCACGAAATCGGCACAGCCGTCGCGCTGCTCGGCACGCAGGCCCATCCGACTCCGCTTGGCACTTTCCCAATCCTGACCAAGGAGAAGGACAATGTTTCGGAGAAATACAAAAACGCGCCCATGCCCTGGACGCTGCGGCTGACGTGGGACGGGATCGCGATCCACGGCTCCCCTGTCATGAACGGCTATGCCAGCCACGGCTGCATCGGCGTGCCTGACGCTTTCGCGGCCAAGCTGTTCGCCGCCGTAAAGCGCGGCGACAAGGTGATCATCACGCGTGGCAAGATGATCGGGGTCGGCGACAAGGTGATGTGATCGCGTTGGTTTGCGGGCACGAAGAGTGGCGCAAACGCTCCGGCGTGGTCAGTTCACGCTGCCTCTCGCAGGTTCCGGCCTGAAGCGCCAGACGCGCATCTTCACACCGACTTTCTCGACCCGCTCAACCCCCGGCACTGCCAGCACTCCGCCCAGCGACGCGTTTTCACCCGCCCAGAGCCTGTCCCACGCCCGCGCGGCATCACCGCGGCTGGCATGGCCGCCCAGTTCCGCAATGATCCTGAGGATCGTCTCTATAGCGATTACCCGCGGCGCATTGGCGCAATAGGTATAGCCCGGCGCGTCAGAAGCATCGTCATGGCGCATGACCATTTCGTGCCAATCCAGTTCGGCATACCAGCCGAGCGCCTGCCAGCTTTCTGCGAGATGCGCCGCGCTTGCCGCGATTGCCACAGGGTTGAGCCAATCCGCTTCAGCCAATGCCATCCGCAGCCGCGCCCGGTCGAAATCGGGATCGCCGTTGGAAGGGTCCTGCGCCGGCGTGATCCCGGCCCCGGCTACCACCAGCGCCAGTTCACCCTTGCGCCAGCCCAGCAACGGACGCAGCACAGCAATGTCACTGTCTTCGATGGTGGAGCGAGCGCGCACGCCCGCAAGGCCTGACAGACCGCTCCCACGGTTCAGACGCATCAAGAGCGTTTCCGCCTGATCTTCGGCATGATGCGCCGTCGCAACCGCCCCCAAGCCTGCGTCCTTCGCCCACTGCGCCAGCGCGGCATAGCGGGCGCGGCGCGCCTGCGCCTGCAGGTTCCCAGGGGCGAGCGTAACCTTCATCGGGGTAAACGGAATGCCGCGCTGACCCGCAATCCGCTCGACCAGTGCAACCTCGCCCGCTGCCTCGGGGCGCAATCCGTGATCAATGCTGGCAGCGGCAATCCGGCCGGGAAGAGCCGCATGGGCAAGCAGCAGCAGCGCGATGCTGTCCGGCCCGCCCGACACAGCCAGCCCCAACGGACCGGACCGCTCGTCCTCGGGCCACAGCGCCGCCAGATCCGCGGCGAAGCGCGCAGGCCCTCCGTTCGGCATCAAACGCTAGCTGCACTTAACCTTGGCGCGGTTCGCCTGATAGTCGCTCGCCAACCGTCCAGAGGCAACCAGCGGATAGGTCTCGGCAAATTCAGCCAGCGCGATACAAGCGCGCTTGGTGTCCTTCATCGCGATCATCGAAGCCCCCAGATAAAGCAGGCTATCCGGCGCGCGCTCACCTGCCTTGTTCGACTGGTAATTGCGCAGGAACCAGCGGGCCGCATCTTCGGGCATATTGTCATCAAGGAAGGCGCGGCCCAGAAGGTTGCGACCGAAGCTGATGCGGGCATGATTGGGATATTGCTCGACATAACGGGTCAACTGCTGACGCGCTTCGGGGAACAGGCCCGCATTCCAAAGGCGGAACCCGTAAGAATACTCGTCATCCGCCGCATCGGCCGTCTGCGGCTTGGCAATCGCTTGAACCGCCGCAAGCCGCGCGGAACTGGGCGCGGCTACGGCTGCAGCGGGAGCAGGAGGCGGCGCAGGGGAGGTCGAAACAGGCGTGCGGATCGGCGGCGTTGCCGCCGTGGGCACAATCGCGGATCCGGTCGCAGCCGGTTGCACGCCGGGCAAAGCAGGAGCCGACGAAATCGGCGCGTTGCCTGCGGTCTCAAGCGCCGCCAGCCGCAATTCCAGCTGCGAGAGCGCATTGGCCTGTTCTTCGGAACGCGAAGTCAGCGCCTGCAACTGCATTTCCAGTGCATCGATCCGCACCAGAATGTCGGTCACTGCCGTCGGCGACGTCGCGGAAGGCACACTGCTGCCAGAAACCGTGGGTGCGGCAGCAGTTGTGCCGGGAGCGATCTGCGGTTCAAACAGGCGCCCGTCACCGCCGGGGAAGACCTTGCGCTGCAAAGCGCGAACTTCGGCTTCGATCTTGCGGATGCGGGCTTCTTCTGCCCCGTCCTGCGCAAATGCAGGCGCGGGTATGACAGCGACTGCAGCGCCGATCATCAACGCTGCCCCTGCAAAACGCAGCGGAAGAATGCTCATGGCATTGGTTCGCGAACGGGACATCATGGCGCGTCAGGCTCCCTGGCAATGGCCGCACTGGTGGCGCGGGCCATATGAACATTTGCAGAATCTCTGCATCGCGCGGCCGCTCAAGTCGAGAGTGAAGGTCACCTAATCAACGACAAAAGGGTTAACGGTCCGGCGCGGTGGCTGGCTCGCTGGTAGGATCGGGCTCGCTGATGGGTTGAGCGGGCACCGGCGCATTGGCCGCGTCCGGCGCGGCAGCGGCCGGGCGCATGGCGGCGGGACGGCGCTCCGACCGCGGCACAGAAGCGCCATTTTGGACGAGCGGCGTTGCCGTGCTCGCCGCAGCAGGCGCTGGCCGCGCCGCCAATGCGGATGCCGATATAGCCATGCCTGAAATTGTCTGCGGCCGGTCAGACAGCTTGGCAACAGGCTGTCCGCCGATCGTCACCGCCAGCGCATCAGGGCGCCCCGTGTTGATGCGCGGATCGGTGGCAGTAACCGGCACCTCCAAGGTTTCGCCGGACTGCAGCGTGCGTTCAGTCAAACGCACGCCGCCTTCTTCGTAAAGGCGCACCCATACGCCGTCTTCCAGCGCGGTCAGCAGCACCGGGCCGCTGGGCACGGCGGCCGCCACCGGAGCTGGCACTGCCGGGCTGGCTGATGTCGCCGGGGCCGGCGTCAGCAGCGAGCCCGGCTCAGTGCCTGCTGCAAAATAGCTGTTGTAGAAAGCAAATATCCCGATCGCCAGCACCAGGACAGCAGCCGCTGCCGCCCAGGCAAGACCGGTTGACGGCAGCCGCGCCGGGTCGCCCGGCTCCATCGTGGATGACGGCACAGTTCGGCGCATCGATCCATCAGCCAATTCGGCCCGCACGGCATCAGTAATCTCTGCTGCATCAAGGCCGACAGCCTTTGCGAAGGTGCGCGAGAATCCGATCGCGTAGGCGCGCGAAGGCAGGCTTTCGAAGTTGTCAGCCTCAATCGCTTCCAGATGACGCAGCGGAATGCGGGTCTCGGCTGCAATATGCGCCAGATCATAGCCTTGTGCGGTGCGCGCTGCGCGCAAGCTCGCCCCCGGGCCGGCCAAACCGGATTGAAGCGCGGTATCTGCGCTGCTGTGTTCTTCGCTGTCCATGACCCGATTTTCCCGCGCCTTCTTATGAGGCGTAGCATGATATTGATCTGGTGAATTGTCGTTGAACGGGACTCACCCGCTTGCTGCTGCCATGTCAAGCTGCCCGTTATCGCACCACCGTACGGCGTGCACGACTCTCGACAAGGCGAGCTTAATCATACTCGATGTCCCGCGCATCGGCCCACTGCGACAATTCCTTGCGCAGATTCAGCGCCGGGTCGGCAAGCCAGCCCGTCATCGCCGCAGTCAGCTCGGCCAGTTCAACCTTGCGCACCAATTCCTTGATCGGCCCGACTGCCGCCGGCGTGATCGAAAGGCGGCGGTAACCGATCCCCATCAGCGCCAGCGCCTCCAGCCTGCGCCCACCCATTTCGCCGCACACACCAATATCGACGCCGCTGCCGATGCTGTTCTGGATCACGCGGCGCAAAAACCGCAGGATTGAAGGGCTGAGCCAGTCATAACGCTCCGCCAACTTGGGATTCGCCCGATCAGCGGCGAACAGGAACTGGGTAAGATCATTGGTGCCGATCGACAGGAAGCTGAGCTTAGGCAGCAGCAGATCGAGCACTTCGGCCAAGGCAGGCACTTCCAGCATTGCGCCGAAACGAATGGCTTCGGGCAGCTGCTTCTTTTGCGCGCGCAAATAGGCGAGCTGTTCGTCGAACACCGCCTTGGCCGCATCGAATTCCCACGGTTCCGACACCATCGGGAACATCACATAAAGCGACCGCCCTGCCGACGCCTCAAGCAAGGCGCGCGCCTGAATTTTCATCAGGCCTTCGCGTTCCAGCGCGAGCCGCAGCGCCCGCCAACCCATCGCCGGATTCTCGTCCTGCGCGGCGATTTCCGAAGCGAGGTAAGGCACCGACTTGTCGCCGCCGATGTCGACCGTGCGGAAGATCACCGGCTTGTCACCCGCCGCATCCAGCACATCGCGATACAATCGCGTCTGGCGCTCACGCTGTGGGAGAGTGGCGGAAACCAGGAACTGGAATTCGGTGCGGAACAGGCCCACCCCGTCGGCACCGGTTAGCCCCAACGAGCTCATATCATCGCGGAGCCCGGCGTTCATCATCACCTGGATGCGCGTGCCGCAGCGGGTGAAAGGCTCGACATCCTTCAGCGACGCATAGGCGGCCTGCTTTTCGCGGCTTTTGGCAAAGCGCGCCTGAAACGCATCGGCGACCTGCGGCAGCGGGCGGATGATGGCATTGCCTGCCGATGCATCCAGCAGGATTTCATCGCCTTCGCGGATGGTGCCGCGCACGCCTTTTGTGCGGCCGATCACCGGCACGTTCATCGCCCGCGCCACGATCACGACGTGAGCGGTCAGCGATCCTTCCTCAAGTATCACGCCCTTCAGCCGCCGCTTGTCATATTCGAGCAGTTCGGCCGGTCCAAGATTGCGGGCGATCAGGATCGCATCGCGCCGCAGTCCTTGCGATGCGGCTGTGCCAACCTGACCTGCAACGATCCGCAGCAGGCGGTTCGCCAGATCCTCAAGATCGTGCATCCGGTCCGCCAGCAGCGGATCGTCAATCTCGCGCATCCGCATCCGGGTGTGCTGCTGGACGCGTTCGATGGCGGCTTCTGCGGTGAGGCCGGAATCGATCGCTTCATTGATGCGCCGCGACCAACCTTCGTCGTAAGCGAACATCTTGTAGGTTTCGAGCACCTCCTCGTGCTCGCCGCCGACGCCGAATTCAGCCTGACTGGCGAGCACGTCGATCTGCTCACGCATCCGGTCGAAGGCACGGTACACGCGTTGGCGTTCGGCCTCGGTATCCTCGGCCATGACCTGCGTGATTTCGACGCGCGGCTGGTGATAGACCGCATGGCCCGCCCCCAAGCCTTTCACCAGCGTCAGGCCGGTGAGAGTTTGCGGCCCGGTCTGCTCCTGCGTCAGACCCCGGGCTTCTTCCTCATCGACCAGTTCAGCGTTGGCGATCAGTTCGGACAGAACCATTGCCGTGGTCTGAAGTGCTTCTATCTCGACTTCTTCATAACGGCGCGGCTCGACATGCTGGACGCACAGCACACCCACCGCGCGTTCGCGATAGACAATCGGCACCCCGGCAAAGGAGTGGAACTTTTCCTCGCCCGTTTCAGGGCGGTACTGGAAATCGGGGTGGGCCTTCGCCTCGGCCAGGTTCAGCGTTTCAACCTTTTGCGCGATCGCGCCGGTCAGGCCTTCGCCGATTGCCATGCGGGTGACATGCACCGCGCTCTGGTTGAGGCCGCGGGTGGCGAACAGTTCCAGCATGCCTTCGCGCAGGAGGTAGATCGAGCACACTTCGCTCGACAGGCATTCGCCGATAATCTCGACCACCTGATCCAGCTTGCCCTGCGCGTGCATGCGCGAGGCCATCACCTCTGTCAGGCGGGTCAGGATCTGGCGGGCGGCTGCGGCTGCGGTCATCACAGGCGGGTTTACGGTTCACAGCCCGCGCCTGCAATGGCTGAGATTCAGCGCCCTCCGCCGCAGCACACCAATTGCCGGTCAGGCGCCGGCGATTTCCTCCTTCAGGCGCAGCTTTTGCTTCTTCAGCGCCTGAATTGTCGCGGTGTCGGGCACGGGTCTGGCCAATTCTTCACGCAGCCGGGTTTCAAGGCCGGCATGCTTGTTCTGAAGGGCGTCAAGGTGGGAAGACACTGCGGTCGATGCCATTATGCATTCTCCTGTCGTAGCGGGGGGATGCCCCCGGAAAGGCGACTCGGCACATGACACGGCCGAGCCGCAGGTTCAGTGAAACCACAGCAAGGCTATCTTGCAAAGCCCTGATCAATTGTTAATCGCCGCATCCGGGCAGAGCAGCGACGAACCGCACCGGATCATTCGCCCCGCGCCGCCGCGGGGCATAATGTGCGAAGCATCTACCCAACCGCGTCGGGAACGCGTAGCGGGTCGGCTGCATTTGAGCGGCGGTCGGAACGCCAGAAAGGAATCAGGGGCGCATGACCGAGCAGGAGCTCAAAAAGAAGCTCGAATTGCTCAAGACCGAGCATCGCGACCTCGACGCCGCGATCGCCGCTCTGACCGAAGCGGCGCGCGACAGCCTGTCTGCGGACATGCTGCAGATTGCGCGCCTGAAAAAACGCAAGCTGCGCCTGAAAGACCAGATCGCGATCATCGAAGATACGCTGCTGCCCGATATCATTGCCTAGATCATCCGGCGCCGCTGACGGCGCCCCCCAACGTCCTTACCAAAAACTGAAAACTGTGTCCGGGCGGGACGAGAGCCAAGAATTACTTGGAAAGTAACCATGCATATGTGGCGCAGGCGTGCCTCGGCGCGTAGTCTCCCGGCTCATATGGCCCGTACCACCGATCTCTCCCGCCCCATCATCGAGGCGCTTTACACCGAGGCGCTTTTGCTCGCCGATGATGTGCGTGCGGTGTTTGCCGCCGGCACGCGGGAGCCCCTGTTGGGCGAGGATGCCTATGTTCGCCTCGCCCTCTCGACCGAGGGGCTGAAGACCACCACCCGGATGATGCACGTGCTGGCATGGCTGCTCAATCAGCGGGCGTTGTTTTCGGGCGAACTGAGCGAAAACCAGATGCGCCTCCACGGTGCGCTACCGCCTGACCGCGGATCGGACGAGGGGCAACTCGCCCTGCTTGAACCCGAAACGCGGGCACTGATTGCCGAGACGGAACTGCTGCACCGGCGCATCGCCCGGCTGGACGAGGCATGGCGTCAGCATTTCGAAATGGTGTCCCCTGCCCGCGCTTTTCAGGAACGGATCGGACGCGAATTCGGGCGCCTGGGTTGAGCACGCCAACATTGCCGTGTTCCACGTGAAACGCGCACAGGCCCGGTTCTGAACGCGGGCTAAAGGGGGTCTGGGCCGGGTCTAGGGGTGGTCAAGCTGCGCTTAACGCCTTGCGCCACCGCATCAACCGTTCCTCACGGACACCGGCGGCCAGCTGCGGGGTGAAGCGCGCCAGATCGCCGCGCATCGCTTCGGCGGCCGCCGCCAGATCGGGGTATAGCCCCGCCCCTGTCGCCGCCAGCATCGCCGCACCCAGCGCGGTTGTTTCGACAAACCCGGGACGCTCCACCGGCACGCCGAGCATATCGGCCAGATCCTGCGCCATCCAGTCATTGGCCGACATTCCGCCATCGATCCGCAGCGTCTGCCACGCGGCTCCGTCAGCAGCGAAGGCGGTTGCCAGATCGTGGGTCTGATGCGCCATCGCCTCCAGCGCGGCGCGGGCGAGCTGCGCCTTGCCGGTCGAAAACGAAAGGCCTGCAATCACGCCCCGCGCTTCGGCCTGCCAATGCGGCGCGCCAAGGCCGGATAGCGCCGGGACGATCACCACCCCGCCGCTATCGGGGATCGAGCGGGCCAGCGCCTCGGTTTCCGACGCAACTTCGACGATGCCAAGCGAATCCCGCAGCCATTGCACAAGGCTGCCCGCCACAAACACCGATCCTTCGATGGCATAGGTGCGATTGCCTTCGATCTGGGTCAGCACCGTGCCCAGCATGCGGTTGGCAGAACGCGGGATGCGGCTGCCCTGACAGGTCAGCACGAAAGCGCCGGTGCCATAAGTCGCCTTGGTCTGGCCGGGGGCAAGACACGCCTGTCCGATGGTCGCCGCCTGCTGATCGCCGGCAAGGCCCGTAATCGGGATCGAACGCCCGAACAGCGCGGGGTCCGTCATGGCCAATGGCCCGGCCATATCGATCACGCCCGGCAGCGCCGACAGCGGCACGCCGAACAGATCGCACAGGCCATCATCGAACTGCGCATCCTCCAGCCCCATCAGCAGGGTACGGCTGGCGTTGCTGGCATCGGTGATATGCGCCGCGCCATCGGTCAGCTTGTAAACCAGCCAGCTTTCCACCGTGCCGAAGGCCAGCGTGCCGCGATCCGCCGCGGCCTTAACCTCTGGCACATTGTCCAGCATCCAGCGCATTTTGGTGCCCGAGAAATAGGGGTCCAGCAGCAGGCCGGTGCGTTCCTGCACGCCCGCTTCGTGCCCGCCATCGCGCAAAGACGCGCAGAAAGGTTCCGTCCGGCGGTCCTGCCAGACGATGGCGTTGGTCAGCGGCTCCCCTGTCACCCGGTCCCACGCCACCACGGTTTCGCGCTGGTTGGTGATGCCGATCGCGGCAATGCTGGCCGCGCCGCCAGCCTTGGGGATGACGTTTTGGGCGCAGGCCAGCGTCTTGTCCCAGATTTCCTGCGGGTCATGTTCGACCCAGCCGCTCTGCGGATAATGCTGCGTCAGCGGTTCCTGCGCGGAGGCGATCAGCACGCCGTCGCTGGCGAACAGCATCGCACGGGTGGAGGTGGTGCCTTCGTCAAGGACGAGGATGTAGTCAGCCATGGGGTATTCCTCTCTCCGGCGTGACATCTGCCATGGCGTGTCCCATATGCAAGGCCATGGTGACGATCCCTCCCCAACCTTGGCCCACGGGCCTTGCCGAAGCTGTCGAGCCGCTGGTTTTGCGCGTCCTCGCCCCGAACCCCTCGCCCTACACTTTCACCGGCACGCAGACTTATGTGGTGGGGGCGGCGGACGGACCGGACTGCGCGGTGATCGACCCCGGCCCGAACGAAGCTGACCATATCGACGCGATCATCGCTGCCGTCGCCGGGCGCACAATCATCGCGATCATGTGCACGCACACCCACCGCGACCACTCGCCCGCCGCCGCGCCGCTGGCGGCGCTTACCGGCGCGCCCATCGTCGGCTGCGCGCCGCTGGTTCTGGCAGCGGAAGGCCCGCGATCGGACGAGGCGTTCGATCCCGCCTATGCGCCTGACCGCGTGCTGCTGGATGGTGAGGCGGTGCGCGGCACCGGCTGGACGCTGACCGCCGTCGCCACGCCCGGCCATACGTCCAACCACCTGTGCTATGCGCTCGAGGAATCGGGCGCGCTGTTCACCGGCGATCATGTCATGGGCTGGTCAACCAGCGTTGTCGTTCCGCCCGATGGCGACATGGGCGATTATATGGCGAGCCTTGAAAAGTTAATGGCCCGCGATGACGCGCGCTATCACTCTGCGCATGGGGCGGCGATTTTGAAACCCCGCCAGTTGGTGCGCGGCATGATCGGCCACCGCCGCCAGCGCGAGGCGCAGATCCTGCGTCTGCTGGGTGAGGCCGCGCGGCCGGTCAGCGCCTTCATCCCGGATATGTACAAAGGCCTTGATCCGCGCCTGATCGGCGCTGCCGAAATGAGCGTGACCGCCCACCTCCTCGATCTGGAAAAGCGCGGGATGGCGATTTTTGCCGCCAACCATTGGTCGCTTGCCACCCGGTAGGTGCGCGGCCAATCGCGCGTAGCTGTACCCGGAGCCGCTGAATTGCGGCGCCGTCAGTCTGCGATTTTCACCAGAGCGTAGCCGATCCCTGTCTCGCAGCGGATTTCATAATTTTTCAGCCTGCGGCGCAGATGGTGAATTCGCACGGTCAAGGAACCGGTACGAAATTCACCGGAATGGAAATCATAAGCCGCCAGCTCGTTGTAACGGACGACCTTTCCCAGACTATCGTAAAGCTGCCTGAGAAGCGGGAGCTGCAAGGCGTTGATCCGGCCATCGATGTTTTCTTCACAAAACGCCTGGAACAGGTCCGCGCTTTGCGAAGCGATATTGTACTGCGCCTGCCGCTTCCACTGCGAATTCATGCGAACCAAAATTTCGGCGGGTTTCATGCGCGTGTCGAACACGTCATCAAATGCAAACCGCAGCAATGCGGCGCGGGTCTGCGGGGTCGAATCCGTCATGATGGCATAGCAGAGCTTCGTATCCATGACCCGCTTGAGATCGCGCAGAACGCGCTTTGCCCTGACGGTGTCATCAAACAGCGCGACAATAACCGAATAATCACCCAGCTGTGTCGAAAGGCCCCTGACGTGCTCGATGGCTAAGGGGTGTATTGTGACTTCGCCAAATGTCGAAAGGACGAAGTCTTCCAACGCCGAACCGCGTTGGCTGCCGATTGACACAAACCGCGGGACAAAATTAGGGTCACCCCTGAGGTTGTACAGACTACCTTCGAACCTTCGCTCCGGCAAACTGGCGACTGCGGCGCCGTTTTCGAAGTTGAAAACGCTCACATCCTCTTCGGCAGATGAGCCATCGACGGGTCGATCAATCCGCTGATCGCGGAACCTGCCAATCATGGTCATAAATTTTCCCAGTTAAAAGGCGCGCCCCTGCCTGTAACCCTACTTCCTAACATAGATAACAAATACGCCAGTTGTTAGCTGTGAAAAAATACGTTAACGCAAATGAGGTATTTTACTTATTTTATCTGGCCGATCAATCACCATTCTGTTAGCTAAAAGTTATGTAAACATAACTAACATCACCACTGCAGATTTCAATTGTTCCGTACCTTTATATTATTTCCGTTTATGGTATTATAACTTCTGATATTCGAAGGCTTTTATTTTTCGTCCGCCAAAATTTGGAGCGGCCCCTGGGCGAGTATTTATACACCTCGCCCGCACCTCGCTCGGCATCCGATATCCGGCACGCAGGTTTTCCTCGAATATCGCGGCGCAGGCCCTATATCGGCAGCCTGTCGCGATTACGGGAACCCACCCATGAGCTATGTCACCAAAGTCCCCACGGGCGCTGATTTGCTGTCCGAGATCAACCGTTTGCGTAAGGAACGTAACGCGGTGATCCTTGCGCATTATTACCAGACGCCGGACATTCAGGACATTGCCGACTTCGTGGGCGACAGCCTTGAACTGTCGCGTAAGGCAGCGGCGACTGACGCTGACGTAATCGCGTTCTGCGGGGTCAAGTTCATGGCCGACACCGCCAAGATCCTCAGCCCCCACAAGACCGTGATCCTGCCGGACATGGACGCCGGGTGCAGCCTTGAAGACAGCTGCCCGCCCGAAAAATTCCGCGCCTTCCGCGAAGCCCACCCCGATCACATCGCGCTGACTTACATCAATTGCTCGACCGAGGTGAAAGCCCTGTCGGACGTGATCGTCACCAGTTCCAGCGCCGAAACAATCCTCGCCCAGATCCCGCCTGAACAGCAGATCATCTTCGGCCCGGATCGGCACCTCGGCGGTTACCTGTCGCGCAAGTTCAACCGCGAAATGCTGCTGTGGCCCGGCGTGTGCATCGTCCATGAGGCGTTTTCGGAAACCGAATTGCTCAAGCTGAAAGAGCAACACCCCGACGCGCCGATTGCCGCGCACCCCGAATGCCCGCCGACAATAATCGATCACGCGGATTATGTCGGATCGACCAGCGGCATCCTGAAGTTCGCGCAGGAATTCACCGGCGACACGCTGATCGTCGCCACTGAACCGCACATCATCCACCAGATGCAGAAGGCACTGCCGCACAAGACCTTCATCGGTGCGCCGGGCGCGGACGGGAACTGTTCGTGCAACATCTGCCCCTACATGGCGCTGAACACGATGGAGAAGCTGTATGTGGCCCTGCGCGACCTATCGCCCCAGATCCAGATCGAGGAAGGCATCCGCCTGAAGGCCAAGCGCAGCCTCGACCGGATGCTGGACATGGCGAGCGGGACTGTGGGCATGGGGGATCTGGGCAAGGTGCATTTCAGCGGGGATTGATGGCTGACGAAGGTCACCCGGCGCGGGCGACGCGCTACGCCTTCGCCCGCGACACCGCCAAAGCCGCGCCCACCAGCGCCATGCCGACAATGTCCATCGGCGACAGCACTTCACCAAATGCCAGCCAGCCGTAGATCGATGCGACCACTGGCTGGGTCAGCAGCGCCAGCCCCACCACCAGCGGCGAGAAATACTTGAGCGCGAAGACCATCAGCCCTTGTCCGATCAGCTGGCTGACGATGAACAGCCCGACTACCGGCCCCCATGCCCCCGGCCACACCGGCTCACCCAGCAGCAGCGCAATCCCCAGCAGCACCGGCGCGGCGAACAGGCTCACCCACACCAGCAGGCTCCACGATCCGAACTGTCCGCGCGCGCCCTGCAAGGTCAGCAGGTACACCGCATAAAGCAGCCCCGCCATGACGCTGAACAGGTCGCCGATCAGCGTTTCATCGGAAATTTCCAGACTGCGCCCCATCAGGATCGCCGCCCCCGCCAGCGCAAAGACAATCGCCAGCCACTCCAGCCGCCCCGGCAACGTGCGCGCGACGAGAAAGCCCCAGAACAGCAACACGATCGACCCGGCATTGCCGAACAGCGTCGCATTGCCGATCCGTGTCATCTCGATCCCGATGTGCCAGCTGGCCAGATCCAGCGCGAAGGTGACAGCGCCCAGCATGACCAGCCCCAGCGTCTTCGCGCCCATGCCGCCCAGCCGCTGCCCGTTCGCCTTGGCCAGCAGCACCAGAAAGGGCAGTGCCAAGAACATCCGCCAGAACGCCGCGGACACCGGGCCGGTATCCGCCTCACGCACGAACCACGGCCCCAGCGCCAGCGCCACGTTTCCGCCCAGCAGTGCGAACAGCAGCAGCCACGCCGCAGGCCGGGTTTTGGCGGCGGCAAGTTCTTCTTGGGTCACACCCTCATTTTCCATGCTTGCGCCCTAGCCTTGCGCCCCCCAATTGGATAGCCAATCGAAACTGACCAATGAGGATTACCCACATATGCACGACGCCCTGTTCCAGCCGCTCCAGATGGGCGCGCTCCATGCCAAGAACCGCATCCACATGGCCCCCCTCACCCGCGGGCGCGCGGCCGAGCCGATGTTCACGCCCAACGATCTGATGGCGACCTATTACCGTCAGCGTGCAGGCGCAGGGATGATCCTGACCGAAGCGACCGGCATCAGCCGCGAAGGCCTCGGCTGGCCCTCCGCGCCCGGCATCTGGAGCGATGAACAGACCGAGGCGTGGAAGGCCACCACCAAGGCCGTCCACGAAGAAGGCGGGATGATCGTCATGCAGCTGTGGCACATGGGGCGGATCGTGCATCCGGTGTTCCTCGATGGCCAGCCGCCCGTCTCCGCCAGCGCGACCACCGCGCCCGGCGATGCGCACACGCCGCAGGGCAAGCAGCCCTATGCGCAGGCGCGCGAAATGACCCATGAAGACATCAAGCGCACCATCGCAGATTACCGCCGCGCCGCAGAAAACGCCAAGAAGGCCGGCTTTGACGGGGTGCAGCTGCACAGCGCCAATGGCTACCTTGTCGACCAGTTCCTGCGTGACGGCACCAACCTGCGCACCGACGAATATGGCGGCACCCCGGAAAAGCGCAGCCGCTTCATGCGCGAAGTGCTGGAAGCCCTGATCGACGTGTGGGGCGCCGACCGCGTCGGCATCCGCCTGTCGCCCAACGGCGATTCGCAGGGCACCGACGATAGCAATCCGGCCGCAACCTTCGGCGCGGCGGCCAAGGTGTGCGAAGAACTCGGCCTCGCCTTTGTCGAACTGCGCGAGCCCGGCCCGGACGGCACCTTCGGCCAGACCGACGTGCCCAAGCAAAGCCCGCTGATCCGCCAGATCTACACCGGCACGCTGATCCTCAATTCGGATTACACCGCAGAAGAAGCCGTGGCCGACGTGACCAGCGGCAAGTGCGATGCAGTGAGCTTTGGCCGCCCCTACATCTCCAACCCCGATCTGGAAAAGCGGATCGCGGCGGGCGCGCACTGGAACCCGAACAAAGACGTCCCCAAAAGCTGGTACTTCCCGATTCCAGAAGGCTACGTCGATTACCCGACGCTGGCAGAAGAACAGGCCGAAGCGGCGGAGTGACACACCACCCGGCAGCGCCCGTTTCGGACGCTGCCGGGATTGGAATGCATGATGGATCATGACCGCGAGTGGTCGATCCTGCCGTTACACGAGTTAGTCAAAACCTGTCACAACGGTCGCGCCAAGCAACCCCTGCGCAAACGTCACCGTAACGGTGCTGGGCGGCTGATCGCTCCACCGCCGGTATTCTTCTTCGGAAATAAAGTACCGCTCTGCTTGTGAATCGGGGTTCTGCGCTATGGGCCGAAGCCACGCCCAGTGGTTCAACGCCCGACTGTGCTTGATCGTTGTGGCTTCTGTTCGTTCAAGGGTCATGCGCACAGTTTCTTGCGAACCGACGCTGATACCGTTCACGCTCGGCAGGACGCCGACGCTCCATACGGGCCAACCGAGCAACCCGATGACTCCGCAAATGAGGCCCGCCATCTTGTGAACGCGCTTGTCCTCAATGCCGTGTGTGGTGAAACGCCAGACCAGCAAGCTGGTGATGATCGTCGCGGCCAAACCAGGCAATTTGAGACCTGTTCCGGGCGCCATATTACGCGGCCAATCATTCCCGACGAATATGGCCAATGCAAAGGTCAAGGCTAAGGGGATCCCGAAGGCCATCGCCAGTTTGGGGAAAAACATCGGCGGCGCAATGGCACGAGAGGCAGGGTTCTTCTTCACGGCCCGCTGATATAGGACTCCCCATTTACCAAATCATTGACACCTCGACCGCGAAGCAGAAGGCCTGAACTGCGCACCTCACCCAAACGCCTGCAATTATGAGACTTTCAGCCATTCAGACCAAGCATGGCAGCGGTGCTAAAACCCGAAAGCCGCCATCTTCGGACCCGCTCCGACGCAGGTTGGCGGATGGAGCGGCCTACTCGGTTGCAGCGAGGACTTGGTCAGCCGGGGGAGCTTCGGCCCCATCGCTTGGCCGCGGAGCGCCTTCGACGCCTTCCACCGGCGTCACCTCAGGTTGTTCGCCGTCAATATCGCCGGTCGGAATGGCCTGGCGCGGAGCAAGCGGACCCTGCGAATCGATCTGTTCCAGCGGGATCATCGCATCGCTGATCGATCCCGGCAGAACTTCGCCCGCAGCCGCCTTGCCCTGCTCGGCGGGCGCACCGGTCTCACTACCGCAAGCGGCAACAAACACAGCAAGGGCAAGGATGGCGGTGCGTTTCATCGGCAGGCTCTTTTCGCTGCCGCGTCGAGCGCGTCAAGGAAATCGTCGCTGGTGGCGGTCAGCGCCGCGTCCCATTCCTGCGCCGAAACGGTCAGCCCCAGCCGCGCAAGGCTGGTGACGCCGTATTCCGCAATGCCGCAAGGTACGATCCCGCCGAAATGGGCAAGATCGGGATCAAGGTTCACCGAAAAGCCGTGCATGGTGACCCAGCGCCGCACCCGCACGCCGATCGCGCCGATTTTTGCCTCGCGCCAGTCAATGTCCTTGGTCCAGATCCCGACACGGCCTTCCGCCCGCCAGCTTTCCACGCCGAAGGTGGCCAGCGTGGCGATTACCCAGCCTTCGATCGCGTGGACGAAACAGCGCACATCCTTGCCGCGCTTGGCGAGATCCAGAACGAGGTATCCCACCCGCTGGCCGGGACCGTGATAGGTGTAACGCCCGCCGCGCCCCGCCTCCACCACTTCAAAGCGTGGATCGACCAGTTCGGCCGGATCGGCGCTGGTCCCGGCGGTATAGACAGGCGGGTGTTCGAGCAGCCAGACCAGCTCCGCCGCCTCCCCCGCATGCACAGCAGCATTGCGCGTTTCCATCGCCGCCAGCGCATCGGCATAGGCGACGGGCGCGTATTCCCGGCGCCATTCGATCGGGAATGCTGAGGTCTGGTCCGGAGCAGTGCTTGCCATGGGCCATCGGTGGGGGCATTGAGCGGCGAGATCAAGAGGCGATTGCAGTTGCGGCGCCGCGCGGCAAAAGGGATCCAGAATGGCTAACCGGAAGCTCGATATGGGCAAGGCCTGGACACAGGCCACCGACATGATCGGGAGCAATCGCGACACGATCAGCGCGATCGGCGGGCTGTTCTTTTTCCTTCCTTCTTTTGCAGCGTCGCTGTTCGTGCCGGCACTGGCCAACCCGCCGCAAGCCGCCGGACCATCGGGCGCCGATCCTGACGCCGCCATGCAGGCGCTGATGACGCAGATGAGTGCGACCTATGCCGATAACTGGCCTTTGCTGCTGGTGATTGCCATCGTACAGTTCATCGGATCGATGAGCCTGTTCGCGCTGCTGACCGACCGCGACAATCCGACCGTCGGTGAAGCGTTGGGGACCGGGATCAAGGGCATCCCGTCATACCTCGCGGCGCAATTGATCAGCGCGCTTGGTGCAGGCCTGGCGATCGGCCTGCCTATCGGGCTGATCGCGGCTGTCGCACCCCCCGCGGTTGCAACGCTGGCGGTGGTGATCGCGATTCCGGTGATCATCTACTTCGTCATCAAGTTTTCACTGATCGCACCGGCCATCGCCATCGAGGGGGAGC
Source organism: Porphyrobacter sp. (assembly GCA_041639595.1). GTDB lineage: Bacteria > Pseudomonadota > Alphaproteobacteria > Sphingomonadales > Sphingomonadaceae > Erythrobacter. Next base: position 8,894 of record JBEQBX010000020.1, on the reverse strand, counting down.
GCAATCCGATTGCCGCAATCAAGCGTTCGTGGCTGCTGACCAAGGGCAACAGCCTGCGCATCCTGCTGTTCCTGTTCCTGCTGATTTTCACCATCGGGATCATCGCAACGCTGGTTTCCGGTGTCATCGGTTTGGTCCTGTCCGCCATGGGAGAGCCGGTCGCCACCATCGGCATCAATGCGACCAGCGCATTGGTCAATGCGCTGGTGACGGTGATCCTGCTGGTCGTGACGGTGGCGATCCACCGGCAGTTGGCCGAACCATCGGCCGAAGGGCTGGCCGAGACTTTCGAATAACCGCAAGCCATGACCAGCACCGCCCCAGACCCTGACGGCAAGCCCGGCGCGGCCTCACCCACAGGGGCGATACCGCCTTCGCGCATGGCGCTGCTGTTCATGGTCATGCTGGTGACTGCGGCGGGCAATACCGCGATGCAATCGGTGATGCCGTCCATCGGCACCGCCTTGCAGGTGGCGGATGTGTGGATCAGCCTTGCCTATAGCTGGTCTGCGCTGTTGTGGGTGGTCTGCGCCCCGCTGTGGGCGCGGCGATCGGACAAACGCGGGCGCAAGGCGATGATGGCGGTGGGGCTGACCGGCTTCATCACATCATTCGTGCTGTGCGGCGCGGCGCTGTGGGCGGGGCTTTCGGGCTGGCTGAACGCCTTCTGGACACTGATCGCCTTTGCCGCAGCGCGCAGCCTTTACGGCGGGTTCGGCAGCGCCGCGCCGCCTGCTGTGCAGGCCTATGTCGCATCACGCACCCCGCGCGCGGAACGCACGCAGGCGCTGTCGCTGATCGCGTCGAGCTTCGGCCTTGGCACTGTGATCGGCCCGGCGCTTGCCCCGCTGATGGTGGTGCCGTTCCTCGGGCTGGGACTGACGGGGCCGTTCCTCGCCTTTGCCGCGATCGGCGTGGTTGCCTTGGTGCTGCTGCGTCTGCGCCTGCCCGATGACGAACCGCAATATGCCGCGCGCGGGCAGGCGGTCGCCTATTCGAGCGGATCGGGCGCGCCGGTCGACCCGCAAGAGGCCTCCGAGATGGAGGATGCGGCTGAACCGCCGCGCCTGACGTGGCGCGATCCGCGCCTGCGGCCGTGGGTGTTCGCCGGTCTGGTCGGCGGTCATGCGCAGGCGATGGTGCTGGGGATTGCTGGCTTTCTGGTGCTCGACCGGCTCGGCCTGCGCGACACGCCTGCCGAAGGTGCGGGGCCGGTGGGGCTGGTGCTGATGAGCGGGGCGATTGCCACGCTGCTCGCGCAATGGGGGCTGATCCCCCGGTTTGACCTCGGCCCGCGCGCGGCGACCTTGTGGGGGATCGCAGCGGCAGCTTTCGGCACGGTGGTGCTGGGAATTGCGGGCGACCTGCACCTGATCGCGCTTGGCTATGCCATCGCGTCGCTGGGCTTCGGGTTGTTCCGCCCCGGAACCACGGCGGGCACATCGCTGGCGGTGACCCGCGCCGAACAGGGGCAGGCAAGCGGCATTGTCGCATCGCTGGCGGGGGCGAGCTATATCTATGCACCGGCGCTGGGCGTGTGGCTGTATGGCCATTCAGACTGGCTGGGTTTCGGCCTGATCGTCGCGCTTTGCCTGATCGTGCTGGTTCACGGGTGGTTTACGCTACAGGCGGACAAGGACCTCACGCAGGAGCGGGGATAGCACTGATCGGCGGCAAAGCCGCCGCAAGGCAGGCCGGCCGGCCGCAGGTGCTCAAGCCCGCACCGAGGACGTGCCCACGGAGGCGGGCACGCAGAACTAAAGTATCTCCTGCACCACATCCTGCGGACGGCACAGGCGTACGCCCTTATCCGTTTCCACCAAGGGCCGTTCGATCAGCACCGGATCGGCCACCATCGCCGCCAGCACGGCTGCGGCGGCAGCCTCGGGCAGGCCCCGCTCCGCCGCGTTCGTTCCGCGCAGGCGCAAGCCTTGCTGCGGCGTAATTCCGGCGTCGCGATAAAGCTGGGCAAGCTTTTCAGCTGTGGGCGGGGCCTTCAGATACTCGACCACCGTCACGTCCACCCCCGGGGTGTCCTGAAGGATCGCGAGCGTCTTGCGGGACGTTCCGCAAGCAGGGTTGTGCCAGATCGTTGCTTTCATTGGTGCAGTCCTTGGTCCGCGATCATGCGCCGCCGGGATACGGCAGAGCGGCAGAAATACCACATTTTGGTGATTATCAAGGGTGCGCTCATCAAAGACTTGCAGATGCGAGTAAGTTGCAATAGCCGACCCTCGACTCAAGAAAGGCTTCTGATGCTTAAACCCGTTCTGCGCACCGCTCTCCTGCTTGGCTGCGCCGCGTACGCCTTCCCCGCCGCTGCTGAAACCGCCCCCGCTGACGCTGCCGCGCAGCCTGCTACCGAAATCGTGGTGGTCGGCTCGATGGAGGAATCCGGCGCCATTGCAGGATCTTTCGCCACGGTTTCCGATGAAGACCTGCGCCGCAGCCGCGTGCTCAACGTCAATGATGCGCTGCGCCAAGTTCCCGGCGTCTTCGCCCGTGACGAAGAAGGCGCTGGTATGCGCCCCAATATCGGCATTCGCGGCCTTAACCCGGTCCGTTCAACCAAGGTGCTGCTGCTGGAAGACGGCATTCCCTTGGGCTATGCGCCCTATGGCGACAACGCCGCTTATTACCACCCGCCGATCCAGCGGTTCAACAGTGTCGAGGTGCTGAAAGGCGCCGCGCAGGTGCGCTTCGGCCCGCAGACCATCGGCGGCGTCGTCAACTACATCACACCGGACGTGCCGCAAGAATTCGTGGCCAATGGCACTATTGCGGGCGGCAACCGCGATATGCTGATGCTCGATGGCATGGTGGGCGGTAAGCTGCTCGGCGGCGGGGTGATGGTCCATGTCAATCACAACCAAACCGACGGCAACCGCGACAATCAGGCGCTGCGCTTCACCGATATCTTCGTGAAGGGCGCGTGGGAGCTTGGCCCGGATCACGGGCTCACCATCAAACTGTCGCGTTTCCGCGAGGACAGCCAGGTCACCTATTCCGGCCTGCGCCGCGACGAGTTCGCCGCCGATCCGCGCGGCAATATCTTCGTCAATGACGATTTCCAGACCGAGCGACTGAACGCGACTGTCGCCCACCGCTGGGATCTGGCCGAGAACCTGACGCTGCGCACCACGGGCTATTACCATTACTTCACCCGCGACTGGTGGCGGCAATCGTCGAACAGCGGGCAGCGCCCCAACGACGCGAGCGATCCGGCCTGCGGCGGCGTAGCGAACCTTGACACCACCTGCGGCAACGAAGGTCGCCTGCGCGATTACGACACCTACGGGGTCGAGAGCCGCCTCACGGTCGATCACGCCCTGCTCGGCTTCGGCGGCGAAACCGAAATCGGCGTGCGCTATCACGAGGAACGCCAGGCCCGCCGCCAATGGAACGGCGATACGCCCGATGCCCGCAGGCCCGGCACCAGCGTCAACGCCGGAGTGCGCGAGAATAACGAGCGTGACGTCAACGCCTTCTCGGCCTTCGTGCAATCGCGCTTCGAACTGGGCGCGCTGTCGCTGACCCCGGGCGTGCGCGCCGAATTCATCGACTTTGCCCGCCGCAATCTGCCCATTGACGTGCTGTCCGGCGGGCGTCCATCGGGCGCGGTGACGGCGGTGACCACCGGCACCAGCAGTCTCGACAAGGTGCTGCCCGGCATGGGCGCGACCTTTGCCGTCACCGACAACATCACGCTTTACGGCGGTGTGCACCGCGGCTTTGCCCCGCCGCGGGTCGAGGACATCATCACCGCAGCCGGCGGATCGGTCGATCTCGATCCGGAAACGAGCTGGAACTATGAAATCGGCGTCCGCGGGGAGATCACGCGCGGGATCAATGCCGATGCGACCTTCTTTGTCATGGATTTCGACAACCAGATCGTCGCCCAGTCGGTGGCGGGCGGGATCGGCACCACGCTGACTTCGGCAGGCCGCACCATGCACCGCGGCGGCGAATTCGCGCTCGATGCCTCGTCGCGCGCAGCCGGCTGGACGACCAGCGATACCGATATCTTCGCCCGTCTTGCGGTCACGTGGGTGGCGGATGCCGAATATAACAGCACCCGGATTGCCACCGTTCCCTGCTTCGACGGAGCGACCCCCGGCACGCTGGTCGCCACCGGCGCTGGCGCGGTGCCTTGCGGTACGGCGCGCAATGTCGATGGCAACCGCCTGCCCTATTCGCCCGAATGGCTGGTGTCGGGCGCGTTCGGGGTGGAGCACAAGGGCTTCACCGGTCAGGTCGAAATGGTCAGCCAGTCATCGATCTTTGCCGATGACGTGAACCTGATCCCCGTAACGCCCGATGGCCAGCGCGGGCTGATCGAAGGCTGGACGCAGGTCAACCTTGCCGCATCCTATGGCCCTCCGGGAGGCAAGTGGGAGGTGTTCACCACCGCGCGCAACCTGTTCGACCGGCTGTATGTGATTGATCGCGCACGCGGTGTGCTGCCGGGCCAGCCCTTCACGATCCAAGTGGGCGTGACGCTGCGGTATTGAGGCGAACGGCTAATCCGGCTCTGCAACGCGCAGGGCCGGAACAGCCTTGGCCGCATCCTCGGCGCTGATGCCGGGGGCAGGAGCGGCGCTGATCCGTTCCTGCCGCTGGGCCACTCGTCCGGCCTGCTCCACGGCTTTGACAAGGCGCGGATAAACGCCGCAGCGGCAGATGTTCGGAATTGCCGCGTCGATTTCCTCCCGCAGGGGCGCAGGGTTGCGCAGCAGCAGCGCCGCGGCCGAAATGACGATGCCGGGCGTGCAATATCCGCACTGGATCGCCTGCTGCGCCACCATCGCCTGTTGAACCGGATGGGAGCGGTCGCGGCTCAATCCTTCAATCGTGATGATGATCCGCCCCTCGGCCTCGGCCAAAGTTATCGCGCAGGACCGCAGGGCCACTCCGTCGACCAGCACCATACAGGCGCCGGAACAGTTCGCCCCGCCGCCGCACGCCTTGGTGCCGGTGAGGTTCATCGCCTCCCGCAGCGCGTAAAGCAGCGGCATCCGCGGATCGAGGTCGAACTCGACCGGCCGCTCGTTGACGGTCATGCGCGACATTATGCGGGCCTGAAGCTTACTGGCGCCAGCTGTCGTCGATCTTGTCGACCCGGCGCTTCCACGCCTCGAAATCGAACATCCCTGCGCCGCCCTGCCCGCTCATCACGGACAGATCGCGCTGGTGAACATCGACCACCGCCTGCGGGACAAGCAGGGGATCGCCCATGGAAAGCGTCGCCACCTGAATCTCGCAGGCGCGCTGGAGCGCCCACATCTTGACGAACATCCCCTGAATGGTGCGGTCCATCACCACAGGGCCATGGTTGCGCAGCATCAGGATGGTGTGGTTGCCAAGGTTCTGCACCAGCCGCTCGCCTTCTTCGGCGCGCACGGTGATGCCTTCGAAGTCGTGATAGCCGATCTGCCCCTGGAAATTGCAGGCGTAGAAATTGGTCGGCAGCAAGCCGCCCTTGTGGCTGGCCACAGCCATCGTCGCCGTGGTGTGGACGTGGCAGATGGCGTCAGCGCGGCCTCCCAGATGCTTGTGGAAATAGGCGTGCTGGGTGAAGCCGGCCTTGTTCACCATGTAGGGCGAACCGCCGACGTTGTTGCCTTCGACATCGATCTTCACGAGGTTGCTGGCGGTCACTTCACTGTACAGCAGGCCGAAGGGGTTGATGAGGAAGGTATTCTCCTCTCCCGGCACTTTCAGCGAGATGTGATTATAGATCGATTCCGACCAGCCGAGGTGGTCGAAAATCCGGTAACACGCTGCAAGGTCAAGCCGCGCCTGCCATTCTTCCTTGCTGCATGAGCCCTCCAAACTGTCGGGCGTGGGCTTGAGCTGGGTTGCCATGGGCGGTTCCTCTCCGTCTGTCCTTGGCGCCTGCTATCGCACGCTGAGGGAATGCTTTGCAAGCCGCTGCCCACGCGGCTAGGCCTTGATGACAATGAATGCGCCCGCTCTATCTTCTGCGAAACTGGTCAGCGGCAGCATCCCCGGACATCTCGTTTCCCAGACGCTGCCCGCCGTAATCGGGGTAGCGGCGATCATGTCGATCGGGATCGTCGACGCCTATTTCATCGGACAACTGGGAGCCAAGCCGCTGGCCGCGATCAGTTTCATCTTCCCGGTCGCCGTGGCCAGCACGTCACTGGGCGTGGGCGTGATGGTGGGGATCAATTCGGTCGTTGCCCGCGCGCTTGGCGAAGATGATTTCGAGCGCGCGGCAAGGCGCGCCAATTTCGGCATCGTGTTCGCCTGCCTGTGCGGGGCGGTAATGGGGCTGGCGCTGTACCTGCTGATCGATCCGATCTTCACCGCGATGAATGCGCCGCCCGCGCTGATGCCGCTGATACGCGACTATATGACGCCCTATGCTTGCGGTTTCCCGCTCAGCCTTGCGATCATGGGTTTCAACGGGGTGTTGCGCGGTCAGGGTGAGGCGAAACGGACCAGCACGGTGAGCATCGCCTATGCCGCGGCCAACTGGGTGCTGAACCCGATCCTGATTACCGGCGCGTTTGGTTTTGACGGGTTCGGCATCGCGGGGTCTGCCTATGCGACAGTGATCGGCTGGGGCGTTGGCGTGTCAGTGGCACTGTGGTTGCTGCGCGGCACCGCTCTGCCCTTGAACCTTGGCCTGCTGCGCAATTGCAGTCTGATCGACCCGGCCAAGGCAATCATCCGCGTTGGCCTGCCTGCCGCGTTTTCCAATGCGATCAACCCGCTGGGCCTGTCGATCCTCACCGCATTGGTGGCATTGGAGGGCGAGGCGGCGGTCGCCGGCTTCGGCGCGGCGGGGCGCTTGCAGAGCTTCGTGATCGTCCCGCTGCTCGGCCTGTCGGGCGCGATCGGTGCCATCGTCGGACAGAACTGGGGCGCAGGCCGCCATGACCGCGCGCGGGAGGCGGTGCTTTACGCCGGGGGCTTCTGCATCGTCTGGGGCTTGCTGGTCGCGGCTGGAATGATCGCTGCGGGGGAGATGTTCGCGCAAATTTTCACCGATGATCCGCGAGTGATTGCCGAATTCGCGCTCTACCTCGAAATCGCTGCGTGGGGCTATGCCGGGTTCGGGCTGCTGATCGTCGGCAACGGAATCATGAATGCCGTCGACAAGGCGGGATATGCGCTGGTGCAATCTGTGGCGCGGGTGTTCCTTGTGATGCTGCCGGTGGCGATGGTGCTCCAGCCGGGAATGGGATCGGCGGGGATCTTCACCGCAGAACTGGCCGCCAACCTGTTCGGCGCAGTTTCCGCGGTGCTGCTGGTCCGGCATATCTTTGCAAAGCAGGCACCTTCTTGGGTGTCGCGATAGGCCCTTGTTAACCACCCCTGCCGCATAGCCTTGCCCGAAAGGGCTTGGAGGTTGCGCGCCTGATGGACGATCTGCTGGCGGATTTCATCGCCGAGACCCGTGAGATGCTGGAGGCTTCCGCCGGCGAAATCGTCGCCTGGGAAGCCGATCCTGCTGATCGCGCTCGGCTGGATACGATCTTTCGCTTTGTTCATACCGTGAAGGGCAATTGCGGCTTCTTCGACTTTCCGCGCCTTGCAAACCTCAGCCATGCTGCCGAGGATGCGCTGGCTGATTGCCGGGCCGGACGGCGCGATCCTGACCAGCAGCTAGTCACCGCCGTGCTCGCCATCATTGATCGCATCGCCCGGATGATCGACGCCATCGAAGCGAACGAGGCATTTCCCGATGGCGGCGACGAAGCACTGATTGCCGGCCTCGATGTTTCACATGAAACACAGTCCGAGGCCGATCTGGAGGGGGGCGAACAGGGGTCTAACCCGCACCTGCACGCCCCTGCCGCCGCCCTGACAGGAGCCAGCGCCGATCAGGCCGCACCCTCGCGCCGCGCCGATCCCGCCGCTGCCCAACGCACCATCCGCCTGCCTGTCGAACTGCTCGACCGGGTGATGAGCGGCGTCAGCGACATGGTGCTGGCGCGCAATGATCTGGCCCACCGGCTGCGGCAGGCGGGCACCCAGCCGACCATCGACGGCCCCTTCGAACGGCTCACCACCATCCTGTCAGACGTGCGCGACGCGATCACCCGGATGCGGATGCAGCGCATCGAAACGCTGATGGGCGTTCTGCCCCGGCTGGTCCGCGATCTGTCCGCTGAACTGGGCAAGCAGGTGATGGTCGATCTGGACGGCGGCGATGTCGAACTGGACCGCGAGATGATCGAAACGATCCGCGACCCCCTGACCCACATCATCCGCAACGCCATCGACCACGGGATCGAAGCACCTGCCGCCCGGCTTGCAGACGGCAAGCGCGAGATCGGCCTGCTCGCCATCGCCGCGCGGCAATCGGGCAACACCATCAACATCGTCATTTCCGATGACGGCCGCGGACTGGACGAAGACCGCATCGCTGCCAAAGCGGTTCACACAGGCCTTGTCACCGCAGCCGAGCGGCAGGGGATGAGCCGTGACAAGATCCTCAACCTGATTTTCGAACCGGGCTTCTCCACCGCCGAAACGGTCAGCACGGTTTCAGGCCGGGGCGTGGGACTGGATGTGGTGCGCCAGAACCTCGAAAAGGTCGGCGGCAGCATCAAGGTGTCCAGCATTCCGGGCGAAGGCACCACCTTCACGCTGCAGATCCCGCTGACGCTCAGCATCATTGCCGGGCTGACCGTGGAGGCCGGCGGGCACCGTTTTGCGATCCCGCAATCCTATGTCGAGGAGATCGTGCAGGCGTCGGCCAAGGCGCTGGACATGACGCGCATGGGCGAAACCGCACTGGTCACCTTCCGCGGCAACCGCGTGCCCTGCCTGATGCTGGGCGAGGTGCTGGGGCTGGAGGCTTGCGACATCGCCGCTGCGGAACCCACGCTTGTCATGCTGCGCCTTGCCAGCGGCGATCT
>JBEQBX010000019.1:0-40372 GCA_041639595.1 Porphyrobacter sp. | reverse complement strand
GCCCGTCTGCTTGTGCAGGACACGCAGGTTTCATCCTGCACGCTTTCGAAGGCGGCGACATGGCAGCTTTCGCAATTATCCTGAAGGCTGTGGTGCTTCAGCGACAGTTCACCGCTGGTCCATGCGCTGTCCAGCACCACCGTTCCGGCTGTCTTGCCGGTAGGATCGGGTTTGGCTGGCGCCCGCAGCAGATGGCTGGCCACCGGCACCATCAGGAGCAGCAGGAGGATTGCGCCCGCAAAGGCCCAGCTCATCGCCCGTTTCGACGGCAACGCGCTGGCAAGAGCGAAACCGCGCAGGGCATCGCCCTTGCCTTCGTCGGGGGCAACCTGACGGATGGTGATAGAGGTGCTGCCATCGGCTTCCCGCGCCACCGTCAGCCGTGCCGCACCCAGCGCGATCTCGGCCCCGGTGTTTAGGGAGATAGTGCCATCGCTGACCACCACGCCATTCAGCGTGAACCCCAGCGTACCCAGCGCCCGCGCTGCCAGAGTGTCGCCGTCCTGATGGTCGATCCGTATGTGGTGTTGCTCCACCGCCAGATCGGGCAGGTGAATATCATTATCCGCCCCCCTGCCAATGGTGAGGCCGGATTGATCCAACAAACGGTCGCGCACCAGTTCGCGCCCGGCGGCGGTGAAATCGATGGTGCGGATCAGGAATGCCATCGCCCGCCCCCTACCAATAATAAAACACGCTGATCACGTGCGCGGTCAGCGCGGCGATCAAGGCGATGGTGAGAGGAACGTGAGCGAACAGCCATACCTCGAGCAGCGCGCGAATGCGCAAGGCACCGCGAATCTGGGCAAGCTGGTCACGGCGCTTTTCCAGCAGCGCAGCAACGCGGATTTCCGCTTCGGACCCGCCGCCAATGCCCGCCAGCGCGCGCGCGGTGGCGCAGCCCCGATAACTTCCCGTCATCCGCGCCACGGGCCCGCCGTAAAACACATCCTGACCAAGCGCTGCAATCACCAGATCAGCTTCGTCCCGCGCCAGCGGCTGGGCAGCACTGTCCAGCTGCCGGTCAGTTGCGGTCAGCGCGTCCAGCATCTGCGCGCGGGTCATCTCCTTGCGATTGGCAGAAAGGCTGGCGGGCAGCGTCGCATAGACCACCACACCGTAAATCCCCGTGGCGATCACCAGCAGCATCAGCACATAGGCCAGTGTGTGGACGTTCCACCCGATCTGGAACCCGGTGTGCAGCGTCCCCACCACCACCAGCGACAGGCCGAGATAGACATGGGCAGAAGTCCATGCCTTCAGGCTCCACGCGCCCGGATTGATCCGCCGCTTCCTCACCCCCAGCAACGATAGCCAGATGATCAGCCCCAGCCCGATCGTACCAAGGGTGTAGCCATACCACGTCCCGCCGTTGGGGCGCGGTTGCTGATCGATCAGCGCATAGCCCGCGATTGCCGCGCCGCTGAGCGCCAGCGCGATCCACAGCCAGCGAAAGCCGCGATGCTTCAGGAAGCTGACGTGATCGGAATCGCGCCGCTTTTCATCCTGCGTGAACCTTGCGGTGCCCCCCGCCTTGCCTCCCGCCTTCGTCGCCATCATTCGGCATCCTCGGCCAGTTTGGTGAAGGTCAGGAATTTGTCGGGACTGACCCGGATCGCCGCGCCGGTGGGGCAGGCGCGCACGCAGGCGGGGCCGCCGTCGATGCCCGAACACATATCGCACTTGATCGCCAGCTTGGCCTTGGATGTGCCCTCTGCCTCGGCGGCTTTTTTGCGCCAGCTATACGGAGCCTCTCCCGGGCCGGGGCCTTTGCCGAACAACATCCATTGCAGCAGCGACGGCTTTTTCGGCGGCTTGGCGTCCATGCGGATCACGCCGTAAGGGCAGTTGCGCTGGCAATTGCCGCAGCCGATGCAGGTTTCGTCGATGAACACCTCGCCATCCGGCCCGCGCTTGATGGCGTTCGGCGGGCAATCGGCCATGCAATGTGGGTGTTCGCAGTGGCGGCATGATGTCGGCACGTGGAGGTGGGCGTAGGTCTTGCCCGCTTCGCGGTCCAGCCGCGTCAAACCGTCATGGCTATCAGCGCAGGCCTTTTCGCAATTGTCGCAGCCGATGCACAGCTTTTCGTCGATCAGCAGCACATCGGTTGCTTCGCCAATGCCGTTATCGATCAGGAACTGCGCGGTCTGTGAATACAGATCGACCGCGCCGGAGAACTCGTCCTTGCGGCTTTCGATGAATGCACTGGTGGCGCGCCGGCCCGCCATGTCTTTCAGCGCCCGTTCGCGCAAAGCCGGGTTGCGTTCCAGCAGCTCAAGAAAACCTTCGCCCGGCAGGCGGATTACTTCGGATTTGATTGCCGCCTTGACCGTCGCGGTGCGGACGCTCCCGTCGATCACCGCCATTTCGCCGAAATAGGATCCGGCGGGCAGGTATGACAGGAACACCGGCCGTTCGCCCACCTGCTTTTCGACAATCATCGACCCGCGCCGGATGATGAACACATCCTTGTCATCCGCGCCTTCGGTGACGACCACCTCGCCCGCGCGCTTTTCCTCGACCTTTGCAGCTTCCACCAGCGGGGCGACATCTTCGCGGCGCAGGCCCGATCCGAACATCTGAAGCAATTGCCGCTCGATCGATATGCGCTCGATCGCCTTCTTCGCGGTCGGCACCTGCGATTGGAGCTTCAGCGCGGCAAGGCGCGAGATTTCAACGACAATGGTATCTTCAGCGGCGCGGATCGTCGCCCCGCGGCGGCGGCCCGAAATCAGGCCTACTTCGCCGAAGATCGAACCCGCCTCGATGGGGATGGTGATCGAGGGGTCGGCCGGATTGACCTCCACCGCCACCGATCCGCTGGCAATCCCGAACAGCGATGATCCCGGCGCGTTACGTGCAAAGATCACTTCGCCCGGGCCAAAAAAACGTGCTTCGGAATCGAGCATGAATTCCCGCATCTGGAGCGGGTTCATGCCGCCCAAAATCGACACATTGGTTCGCAGGAACTCCAGCCATTCGCCGGTGCTGCGAGTTCCGGGCAGCTTGGCGAATTTGGCGGCGATGATCGGCTCGTCAGCGGGTTTCAGATCGCGATTGCCGTTGATGAACTCGATGACATCGTGGCCCTGGTTCATGCAGTGTTTGATGAGCGGATAACCCGCCAGTGCGCCGATCACGAAAATCCCAGGGGCGGTGCTTTCAAACACCGGCGACAATTTGGGGAAGGCGCTACGGTCCTCGCTCGAAAACTCGATCCCGCATTCTTCGACAAAGGCGCGGGGAGGCGCCGATCCGATGCGGGCGATGATCCGGTCGCACGGGATGCGCAATTCGCCGTCGCGCGTGGTCAGGGTGATGAACCCCGGCTCGATCGACTTGGTCTCGCTTTCCGTACGGATCATCAGCTTGGCCGCTTCGTGGTCGGCGTTCAGCGCCTTCACGTTGGCGTCCTTTGCCGTCGGAAATTCGGTGCCGCGGTTCAGGATGGAAACGGTATTGCGCTGCGCCGGGTCTTCGGCCAGTCCGCGCGCGTTTTCGATCCCGGCATCGCCTGTGCCGACAATCACGATATGTTCATCGACATATTCGGCAGGATCATCAAGCTGGTACTGGACGTGCGGCAAGTCTGCACCGGGGCAGCGCATCCGGTTGGGATTGCCCTGCGTGCCGATGGCGAGGATGACGTTTTCCGCCATGATCGTCTCGCCGTTGGTCAACTCGATTGCATAGGGCGGGTTGTGGCGCTGGATTTCGCGCACCGATTTGGTGCCGTCCCGCGCCCGGCTGACGAGCTGCTGCACGGAACCGGGGATCGCATCACCCGTCCCGCGGATCGACTTGGCCTCGGCCATGTATTTCACGTTGACCTGGTGGCCGGCGATCTGATCGTCCCACGTGCCGAGGATAATTTCACGCTTGCCCGCTTCGAAATCGATGTCGCTGCGCAGCACCAGATTGCTGGGCGTCGCCATCACGTGCTTGCCCTTCTGGTATTTGTAGATCGTGTCCGACAGGTGATCGGTCTTTTCGAGCAGCACGTGGCTAAGCCCCAAAGCGGCCGCACGCGCAGCAGCGCTGAGGCCTGCCGGGCCTGAACCGATGATCGCAACCTTGAACATGCTTGCCGCCTATCCTCACCCTTCGGATAGAACGCGCCCCGATGCCTTCCATACGCTATTCGTGCCCCCGCACCATAGCGGATTGCCCTTGTTACCGCGCAGTGCTAGCCGGCCGGAATGGCATCAGGGGATCAGACGCCGAAAAGCGGATCATCGAAGGCAGGCTGGTTCCTGCTAGGCGGCGCATTGCTGCTGGCGGCGGGCTCGATCGGGTACAATGTCTATGAAGGATCGGGCGGCGATGCCGCACCGCCTGCGGTGGCAGACGGCGCTGCTTCCATCGAAAGCTTGCGCGCTGCGGCTGAGGCGTCTTCCGGCGATGCCGGGCCCTGGGCCGATCTGGCATTCGCCTATTTCCGAGAGCGCCGATTTGCGGAGGCTGCTGACGCCTATCGCCGCGCGCTGAAAATTGCCCCGGATGAAGCGGTGCTGTGGTCCGCGCTGGGAGAATCCCTGGTGCTGGCGAGCGAGCGTGACCCGCTCCCGCCAGAAGCCTTGCAGGCGTTTCAGAAAGCCGTGTCGCTTGATGTGGCTGACCCGCGCGCGCGGTATTTCCTCGCCGCGAAAAAGGACCTCGACAAGGATCATGAAGGCGCGCTCACCGCGTGGCTCGATCTGTTGGCGGACAGTCCGCAGGGCGCCCCGTGGGAAGCCGATCTGGTGCGGACCATTGAACAGGTCGGCCAGATGAACAAGATCGAGGTCGCCAGCCGCATTGCCAAGGCGCAAGGCGCGCGCAAGCCTGCGTTGCTCGCACCCGGATCAGGCAGTGTCGCAGGTGAGGCTGCGTCATCCAACTTGCGCGGGCCGAGCGCGGCAGAGGTCGCCGCGGCGGGGGCCATGAAGCCGTCCGAACAGCGCCAGATGGCCGAAGGCATGGTCGCGCAGTTGGAAACACGGCTTCAGGCTGAACCCCAGAATGTCGATGGCTGGGTGATGCTGATGCGCAGTCGTATGACTCTGGACGAACCGGCGAAGGCCAAGGCCGCGCTGGAAGCGGCGGTGAAGGCTAACCCGGGTGCAGCGGCGCAATTGCGCGATCAGGCGGCGGCGCTGGGGGTTAAGTAAGCCGCCTGCGGACCGGTTCGGTCGCGGCCAACCCCTGTCATCCTGGTAGGGACCGGTAATCACGAAACCAATCACGGCAGGCCTAAAGGCAGATCTCCACCGACGATGCGATGGACTGGTGCCGGGGCGATGGCGGGGCATATTCTTCGGGGTCCGTCCGGAACACCTCGAAGCGTGCGATGTCAGCAAGGTCGATGTCTGGCTCGAATGCCATTGACGGCAGGGAACGGTGGCCGCGGCCCCCTGTCTTCCCGGGCATCATGCGAAACCCGGGAAGACGAAGGAGAATTCCGGCATCAAGCTGTCAGCTTGCGCCGCTCAGACCACGCCAAACGCCAGCATCGCATCGGCGACCTTCTTGAAGCCGGCGATGTTTGCGCCCTTCACATAGTCGATATAGCCGCCGCCCTGATCGCCATAACGGATGCAGGAGGTGTGGATGCCGGACATGATGTCCTTAAGCATCTGCTGGAGTTCGTCCTCTTTCCAGGACCGGCGTTCGGAGTTCTGGCTCATCTCCAGCCCCGATACAGCAACCCCGCCCGCATTGGATGCCTTGCCCGGCGCGTAGAGCAGCCTGGCATGTTTGAAAGTGTGAACACCATCCAGATCGGTCGGCATATTCGCGCCTTCCGAAACTGCGCGGCAGCCGTTGGCTACCAGCATTTTGGCGTCTTCGCCCAGCAATTCGTTTTGCGTGGCGCAGGGCAGGGCCATGTCGCAGGGCACGCCCCACGGGGTCTTGCCCGCATGGAAAGTCGCGCGCGGGAAGGCTTCGACATATTCCTCGATCCGGCCGCGGCGGTGGGTCTTGTGGGTCTTCACCCAGTCGATTTTTTCCTGATCGATGCCATCGGGATCGTGGATGAAGCCGCCGCTGTCAGACAGGGTCAGCACCTTGCCACCCAGCTGTACGATCTTTTCCGCCGCATGGGTCGCCACATTACCGCTGCCGGAAATCACCGCGGTCTTGCCCTCAAGGTTTTCGCCCTTGGTTGCGAACATGTTTTCCAGGAAATAGACGGCACCATAACCGGTCGCCTCTGTCCTGATAAGTGATCCGCCCCATTCCAGCCCCTTTCCGGTCAGCACGCCGGTGAAGTTGTTGGTGATGCGCTTGTACTGGCCGAACATGAACCCGATCTCGCGTCCGCCCACGCCGATATCGCCTGCCGGAACGTCAACATCCGCGCCGATGTGGCGGTACAATTCGGTCATGAAGCTTTGGCAAAAACGCATGATCTCGCGCACGCTTTTGCCTTTGGGATTGAAGTTCGATCCGCCTTTTCCGCCGCCCATCGGCAGGCCCGTCAGGGCGTTCTTGAACGTCTGTTCGAACGCGAGGAATTTCAGCACGCTTTCGTTGACGCTGGGGTGGAACCGGATGCCGCCTTTGTAGGGGCCGATCGCGTTGTTGTTCTGCACCCGCCAGCCGCGCTGGACGCGAATATTGCCGGCATCGTCTTCCCAGCACACCCGGAAAGATACCACCCGGTCAGGTTCAGCGATGCGGCGGAGGATCTGCTGGGAGTGATACTCCTCCTTGTCCTCCATGAATTCAAAGATGTCTTCGGCCACTTCCTGCACAGCTTGCACGAATTCCGGTTGATGCGGATTGCGCTTCTTCACGCCTTGCATGAATCCGTTCAGGTCGACGTGATCGGTAACTGCCATGATATTTCCCCCCCAAGGATGCTTAACCTCCGCGCCCGAAGGAGATTAAGCTTGTTCCTTCACGGCGAAGTATCCGAGCAAGGCCCGGTTCCCGCAAGTAAGGGGGTGTGCGGACAGAATAACCGTTCAGATGGCCGAACTGAAAGTGCGCTGGGTGACCGCGCGGTAGCTGTCGAACAACGATGCAACGACGCGGGCATACGGCAGGCCATCGGGCAGGATTGTCAGGCGGTTACTCTGCAGGCTGGCAAGCCCCGCCGTGATGAACGGGGCCAGCCGCCCTTGCACTTCGCCCATCAGGCATAGCGTTATTTCCGCTTCGCCGCGGCACAGCAGCGCCTCGATCACGTTGCCGCGCAAGATGTCCTGCGGCGAACGCGCGATGCCGTGGTTGGCCGACAGTCGCCCTTCGGCCGAAAGCTGGCGATAGGTGGCGGTGTGCTTTTCATTCTGGGCCAGCAGGCCGGGAAACCCGCTGATCGAACTGGCGCCCATGCCGATCAGCACTTCGGCGGGATCATCGGTGAAGCCCTGGAAATTGCGCCGCAGCGTTCCGTTGCGGACCGCCTGCGCCATCGGATCATGCGGCAGGGCAAAGTGGTCAAACCCGATCGCGTCATAGCCTGCGCCGGTCAGGATCCGGTGCGCCTCGCTTGCCATGGTGAACCGCGCCGCCGCGCCGGGCAGTGCGCCTTCGGGGATCATCGTCTGGCGCGGCACAAGGTGCGGGACATGGGCGTAACCGAACACTGCAACCCGGTCTGCCCCCAGTTTGCGGGTGTATTCGATGCTGTCTTCCAGATCGGCTTCGCTTTGATGGGGAAGGCCATACATCAGATCAAAATTGAGCGATGTGACCCCCGCGCCGCGCAACAGATCGACGCTGCGGCAGATCATCGACAGCGATTGTTCGCGCCCGATGGCCTTCTGGCAATGCACGGCGAAGGTCTGCACCCCCATGCTGGCGCGGGTGATGCCGACCTCTTGCAGCACCGGCCCCCAATCGGCGGTCAGGCTGCGCGGGTCCAGCTCGATCGACCATTCGGGCGCGTGCAGCGGGAAGTGGGCGTGGAGCGCCTCGACCAGCGACATGAATTCGCCGGTGGCGATGGCATTGGGGCTGCCGCCGCCAAAGGCGATGCGCCGCACCCTTGCGCCTGCCGGAAGCAGGCTGGCCACCGTGGCCAGTTCCTGATGCAGCGCGGCAAGGTAGCTTTCCACCCGCGCGCGTTTGCCCGCTGCGCCGGTGTTGCAGCCGCAATAATAGCAGATTTTCTCGCAGAACGGGATGTGGAGATAGAGCGATATGTCGCCATCTGCCCCGGCAATCGCACGTTCGATGACGCCGCCCTCCAAGGGGCCGAAATCGGCGGCGGTGGGGTAGCTGGTGTAACGCGGCACCGGCTTGGCGAGGAGTTCTGGGTGATAGGTCCACATGATTGCGCTTAAAGCGCGCAGGCTGTCACCTGTCTTTGCGCGAGATCAAATAGACCGTTTCGCGCCTTTCGGATCGTCCTTTTCGCGGCAAGTGCCCGCGTGGCAGCCCTTGGGGTGGCAATTGCCCTGGTCTTCCGGCGCATCGTCGCCTCCCACCCGAATGGTAATCGTGCCGCCGTTGCACAGCTTGGCGGTGATGGTTGCGGCCTCGGCAGGCAAAGGGCCGACCAGCACCGGCACCAGCGCGGCAAGCGCGAATGAGATGGTGGCGGTCACAGCTCGTCCTCATCGATGAGGATGCGGTTGGCTGCGCCGTCCATATCGTCATACTGGCCGTCCTTCATCGACCAGAAAAACGCGCCCAGACCGAGCAACCCCATGCCCAGCGCAATCGGGATCAGGAAAACAAGGCCGGTCATGGGTTCGCGCTCCGGGCAAGCCGCAGGGAGTTGGCGACCACCACCAGCGAGCTGACCGACATGGCGATGGCGGCGATCAGCGGGGTGACAAGGCCCATCAACGCCAGCGGCACGGCAAGGAAGTTATAGGCAATCGAGAACCCGAAGTTCTCACGCACGATCCGCATCGTCTTTCTCGCGACCCTGACGGCGAGCGCGACCGGCATCAGCCCTTCGCCGATGAACACGGCATCGGCGGCCTGCTGGCTGGCGTCGGACGCGGTGCCCGGCGCGATCGAGGCATGGGCGGCGGCAAGGGCAGGGCCGTCGTTGAGGCCGTCACCCACCATCAACGGGCGACGGCCCTGGGCTTTCAAGGCCTCCAGCGCGGCGAGTTTCGCCTGCGGGCTGGCTTCGGCCTGCGCCTCCAGTCCCAGCTGCTCGGCCACAGCGGCGACCGGCGCGGCGCGGTCGCCCGACAGGATGCTGGCGGTGATCCCCTCACGGCGCAGGGCGGACAGCGTTGCGGCTGCATCGGCGCGCAAGGGATCGGCGAAGGCGACGGTCTGCACCGCGTCCCCGATCCGCAAGGTGGTCGCGAGAGCGTCCGCGCCGCCTTCCGGCTTTTCGAGCGCGACGGTGATACCCTGCCAGCGGCCGGTCAGGCCTTGTCCGCTGACTTCGGCAATGTCGGTAATCGCAGCAGGCGTCACGCCGTCACGCAAGCACGCAGCGGCAAGCCCCCGGCTCAGCGGATGGCGGCTCGCCTGCGCCAGACCCAGCGCAACGCTGCGCGCCTCGGCATCAAGGCCGCTCACATCCGCGCGCGGTGTACCCAGCGTCAGCGTGCCGGTCTTGTCGAGGAGCGCGATGTCGCATTCGGCGAGGCGTTCCAGCGCGCTCCCGTCCTTCACCAGCAGCCCCCGCCGCAGCAACGCGCCCGATGCCACAACCTGCGCGGCAGGCACGGCAAGGCCCATGGCGCAGGGGCAGGTGATGATCAGCACCGCAATCGCGATGGTCAGCGACTGGTGCCAGCCCGCGCCCGCGATCATCCATCCGGCAAAGGCCAGCGCGGCCAAGGTGTGCACCACCGGCGCGTAAAGGCGGCTGGCACGGTCGGCGATGCGCACATAGGTGCTGCGCGATTGGCCCGCTTCGTCCATCAGCCGGGCGATTTCAGCCAGCGCAGTGTCTTCAGCCACGCGGGTCAGGCGCACCCGGATCGGCGCGGACAGGTTGATCGCGCCTGCGTGGACAAGGCTGCCTGTGCCAACCGGTTCGGGCGCGCTTTCACCGGTCAGCATGGCGTTGTCGATGGCGCTTGCACCGTCTGTCACTTCGCCATCGGCGGCCAGCGCTTCTCCGGCTGCGACCAGCACCAGCATGCCGGGCTCAAGGTCTTTGGCCACGACCCGGCGCGTGCTGCCATCGGGGCCGATCACGCTGGCAGAGCGTCCCATCCGCCCCAGCAGCGCCCCGATACCTGCCCGCGTCCGGGTCCGCATTTCGGCATCCAGCGCGCGGCCTGCCAGCAGGAAGAACAACAGCATCACGGCGGAATCGAAGAACGCATGCGCGCCGCCGGTGATCGTTTCGTACAGGCTGAGGCAGGTCGCCAGGATCACGCCGATCGAAATCGGCACGTCCATGTTGGTGCGCCTGTGGCTCAGCGCCATCCATGCGCTTTCGAAGAAGGGCCGCCCCGAATAGGCGATCACCGGGATCGCGATCAGCGCCGATAGCCAGTGGAACAGTTCCCGCGTGGCGCCGTCCGCGCCGGACCAGACGCTGACCGACAGCAGCATGACATTCATCATGCCGAAGCCCGCCACGCCCAGCGCCCGGTTCAGCCGCTTGCGTTCAGCCACGTCGGCGCCTGCCGGGCCGAGCATATCGGCGTCGGAAACCGACTGCGCTTCAAAACCGAGGGCCAGCAGAGCCGCCGTCAGCGCGTCTTCGCCCAGCGCCGGATCATGGCTGATCGCCACGCGTTTCGCGGAGAAATTCGCCCGCGCGGCGGCGATCCCGGCGATCTTGGGCAATTCGCGTTCGATCTTGCCGATGCAGCCGGCGCATTTCATCCCCGGCACGGTGAAGCGCGTGGTGGTGTGAGCACCGGCTTCGTCAGCCATCAGGACCGCAGGCGCGTTCATTGCACTTCGGCCTCCCCGGCCCATTCGCCGCCCGGCGCGCGGATTGCCATACGCAACTGCCAGCGACCCTGCGCCAGCGCCTCTGCCGAAATCCAGCGGCCCTGGCCTTCAGGGGCGAACGTTAGGCCAATCGTCTCGCGCGCACCCAGCGGACGCTCGGCCTGGGCAGTGATGGTCGCGCCGTCGGGCACGGCCAGCGTTTCCAGCACCACGCGCCCATCGGCCCGCCGTTGCGGCATCACCTGCCAGCCCAGCGCTTTCGAAGCTTCGGCCTTGGCGATCCAGCCGTTATATTTCTGGCTGGCGACGTAGGAATTATCGACCACCGTGCCGTGAAACCCGCCCACCGCATTGAACGCCATGAACAGGTTCACCGCGATGACGATGCCGAACCCGCCGACAAAGATCGCCGCCATATGCCTGCCGGTGAAGGTGCTGGATTTGCTGGTCATCATTCGGTCCCCGGCATGGCAAAGGTGGTTGTCGTCACGTCAGTCTCGCCCTGCTCGTCAAGGCTGGTCAGGCGGAAGGCGAACGCGCTGGCCGTTTGCCCCGGCGGCAGCATGACATAGGCCCGCAGCACTTTGGTGGCATTGGCGGACACCGCGATGGTCTGCGTGGGCGCTGCGTTTTCCAGACTGACGCTTTCGGTCCACATCACTGCGCCGCGCGGCAGGCCTTCCAGCGCCACTTTCATGTCGCGCGGGCGGCCTTCCATATTGCGCAGGCGCAGCGTGTAGGCGTTGCGCACCGATCCATCCTTCAACAGCATGAAGGGCGGGTTGCGATCATGTTCGACAGTCAGATCGGTGTGGGTGCGGGTGCCAAGCGCAAACAGCAGGCCTGCGCCGATCGCCGCCCAGACGCCGAAATAGATGAACAGACGCGGGCGCAGCAGGGCTTTCCATGCAGGGGTGGCAGGCGCGCCCGCCGCTTCGGCCTCGCACTGGTCCAGCGTGGCGTAATCGATCAGCCCGCGCGGGCGGCCAACTTCGGCCATGACCTTGTCGCAGGCATCGATGCACAGCCCGCAGGTGATGCAGCCGATCTGCTGGCCTTCGCGGATGTCGACGCCGGTGGGGCAGACCGCAACGCATTGCAGGCAATCGATGCAATCGCCGTAGGCATCGGGATTTTTCGCCGCTTTCTTCAGGCTGCCGCGCTGTTCACCGCGCCAGTCCTTGTAAGTGACGATGAGGCTTTTTTCATCGAGCATCGCGGTCTGGATGCGCGGCCAGGGGCACATGTAAACGCACACCTGTTCGCGCATGAACCCGCCCAGCCAGAAGGTCGTGCCGGTCAGGATCGCGACCGTGGCATAGGCAACCGGCGCCGCATCGCCGCGCCAGAAATCATGGGTGAGTGTCGGCGCGTCGGCGAAATACATGATCCACGCGCCGCCGGTCCAGAAAGCGATCGCGAGATACACCGCCCATTTCGCGCTGCGGCGCGCGATCTTGGATACGGTCCACGGCGCCTTGTCGAGCCGCGTCCGTGCATTGCGGTCGCCATCAAAAAAGCGGTCGACGTGCTGGAACACATCGGTCCACACCGTCTGCGGGCAGGCATAGCCGCACCACGCACGCCCGACCGCGCTGGTGACGAGGAACAGGCCGATCCCCGCCATGATCAGCATCCCGGCGACAAAGTAGAATTCGTGCGGCCAGATTTCGATATCGAACATGTAGAAGCGGCGATTGGCCAGATCGATCAGCACCGCCTGATCGGGCGCATAAGGCCCGCGGTCCCAGCGGATCCACGGCGTGACGTAATAGATCGCCAGCGTGACCAGCATCACCAGCCATTTGAAGCGGCGAAACGGGCCGTCGATCCGCTTGTTGTGGATCGTCTTGCCTTTTTCATAAAGCGATGCGCCCAGGAAGCCGGCATTGTCCGCCGCAACATCAGATGCAGTGGACCCGAGTGCCTTGCCCCAGTCGCGCGGGGGTGCCGCGCTGGCGGGGGCGGGGCGGACTGGTCCTTTGGGATCAGCCATCGGTCTCGGCCTTTGCGGCAGTCAGGGCAACATCGCCCGCGGGCTGGGTTTCAGGCTGGGCGGGCGCGGCCTTCTGACCGCCGCCGCGCGAATGGACATAGGCGGCCAGCATCTTGATCGTCACCGGATCAAGCCGGCCCTTCCAAGCCGGCATCACGCCGTGGCGGGGCTTCAGGATCTGGCGCGTCACTTCCGCCTCGGTCCCGCCGAACAGCCAGATCGCATCGTTGAGGGCAGGTGCGCCCATCGCGGGCATCCCTTCGCCAGCAGGGCCGTGGCAGGCGGCGCAATTATCGGCAAAGGCTTGTGCGCCGGCCGGATTGCCCTTGGCCTTGCCGCTGAGCGACAGCACGTGGCCCGCCAGCGCCTTGGCCTGCCCGGCATCGATCATCCCGTCAAACGCGGGCATGAAGTTGGCGCGGGTTTCATCGGCGCCTTCCCAGCGGATGCCGTGGGTCAGGGTATATTCGATGTCGGTCAGGGTGCCGCCCCAGATCCAGTCGTCGTCATTGAGGTTGGGGTAGCCCGGCGATCCCGCCGCGCCCGCGCCGTGGCACTGCACGCAGTTGACCTTGAACGCCGCTGCGCCCCCGGCGATGGCGGCCTGCATGAGTTCGGGGCTGGCGGGCAGCTTTTCGATATCGGTCGCAGCGATGCGTTCCACCGTGCCCTGCCGGGCCATGTCGGCCGCCGTCATCTCCTTGGCGAGATCGCCGCGGCTCGACCAGCCAAGCGTGCCGGCGGTCGCCCGGTCGATCATCGGCCATGCGGGGTAGAGCACCACATAGACGAGGGAAAAGGCGATCGAGGCATAGAAGGTCCACAGCCACCAGCGCGGCAGGGGGGTGTTCAGTTCCTCGATGCCGTCCCATTCGTGGCCGACGGTTTCGGTGCCGGTGGGCTCGTCGATGCGCTTATTTGTCATCGTCTTCATCCTTGAAAATCGAGTGCTTGGCCGCTGCCACGTGGTCCTTGGCCGCCGGGCGGAAGTGCCACAGGCACAGCGTCAGATAGAGCGCGCAGATCATCGCCAGCGCATAGCTATCGGCGAAGTGGCGCAAGGTTTCGTAGAGGCTCACCGGCCCTTCTCCTTGCTCAGCTGTTCCTGGGCCGCCACGTTGTTCACATCGACCAGCGTGCCCAGCATCTGGAGATAGGCGACCAGCGCATCCATCTCCGTCACGCGGGCAGGATCGCCGTCAAAGTCGCGGATCTGCGCTTTGGGGTACCGCGCGGCGAGATCGCCTGCGTCCGCTTCGGGATCGGCCTGCGCGACCAGATCGGCCTTGGCCTGCGCGATGTCGGTATCGGAATAGGGCACACCCACCCGCCGCAAGGCGGTGAGGTTTGCCGCCGGATCGGGCACGTCCAGCACCGTTTCCGCAAGGAAGCTGTAGCTGGGCATGATGCTTTCCGGCACCACCGACCGCGGCGCCTTCAGGTGATCGACGTGCCAGGCATCGGAATACCGCCCGCCGACCCGCGCCAGATCAGGCCCGGTGCGCTTCGATCCCCATTGGAAGGGGTGATCATACATCGATTCCGCAGCAAGGCTGTAATGCCCGTAACGTTCGACCTCGTCCCGGAAGGGCCGGATCATCTGGCTGTGGCAGGTGTAGCAGCCTTCGCGGACGTAGATATCCCGCCCCGCCTGCTCCAGCGGGGTATAGGGGCGCATCCCTTCCACCTTCTCGATCGTGTTATCGATCCAGAACAACGGTGCGATTTCAACGATCCCGCCGATTGCCACGGTCAGCAACGTGGCGGCAGCCAGCAGGGTGACGTTCTTCTCAAGCTTCTTGTGGCTTTCGAATACGTCGGAGTGTTTGGCGTTCTTGCTCATGTTCGCGTTCCTTCTCGCGCCGCTTATTCAGCGGGCTGGGCCTGCGGAGGGAGGGGGCGGTCGGCGGCTTCGTCATGCGCGGTGTCGCCCATCGGAGCCTCCACCCGCAGGTGCCCTGCGATCGTCATCCAGATGTTGTAGGCCATGATGATCGCCCCGGTGAGGTACATCAGCCCGCCCACGGCACGCAGGATGTACATGGGGTGCAGCGCGGCGACGGTATCGACGAAGCTGTTCACCAGGTATCCGTCGGCGCCGTATTCGCGCCACATCAGGCCCTGCGTGATCCCCGCGACCCACATCGAGGAGGCGTAGAAAACGATCCCCAGCGTTGCGAGCCAGAAGTGCCAGTTGATCATCCGCAGGCTGTACAGCCGCTCACGGTTCCACAGGCGCGGGGCGAGGTAATAGACGCAGGCGAAGGTGATCATCCCGTTCCATCCCAGCGCGCCGGAATGGACGTGGCCGATGGTCCAGTCGGTATAGTGCGACAGGCTGTTGACGGCCTTGATGCTCATCAGCGGGCCTTCAAACGTGCTCATCCCGTAGAAGGCGAGCGCCAGCACCATCATGCGGATGATCGGATCGGTGCGGACCTTGTCCCATGCGCCGTTCAGCGTCATCAGACCGTTGATCATCCCGCCCCAGCTGGGCATCCACAGCATCACGGAAAACACCATGCCAAGGGTCTGCGCCCAATCGGGCAGGGCAGTGTAATGCAGGTGGTGCGGGCCGGCCCAGATATACAGGAAGATCAGCGACCAGAAGTGGATGATCGACAGGCGATAGGAATACACCGGCCGCCCGGCCTGCTTGGGCACGAAGTAATACATCATGGCAAGGAAGCCTGCCGTCAGGAAGAACCCGACCGCATTGTGCCCGTACCACCACTGGGTCAGCGCATCCTGCACGCCGGCAAAGGCGGAATAGCTTTTGGCGCCCAGCAGACTGACCGGCAGCGCGAGGTTGTTGACCACGTGCAGCATCGCAATGGTGACGATGAAGGCGAGGTAGAACCAGTTGGCGACATAGATATGCGGTTCATGGCGGCGCAGCAGCGTGCCGACGAACACGGCCAGATAGGCCAGCCAGACGATCGTCAGCCACAGATCGACATACCATTCAGGCTCGGCATATTCCTTGCCCTGGCTGATGCCGAACAGGTAACCGGTTGCGGCCAGCACGATGAACAGCTGATACCCCCAGAACACGAAACGGGCCATGCCGGGAAACGCCAGCGTGGTGCGGCAGGTGCGCTGCACAACGTAGAAACTGGTCGCCAGCAGGGCGTTGCCGCCGAACGCGAAAATTACCGCGCTGGTGTGCAGCGGGCGGACCCGGCCAAAGTTCAGGTATGGTTCGAAGTTCAAATCCGGGAACGCCAGCTGCGCCGCGATGAACACGCCTGCGAGCAGCCCCGCCAGACCCCAGAACATCGTCGCGATCACGCCCCAGCGGATCACGTCATCATCATAACGCGACGGGCCCGGAGGCATTTTGAAGATGCTTTGCGCACGGGCCAGCGGATCATAGCTGGTGGCCGTGGCAAAGATCAGGATCACCGCCACCAGAGCGACAATGCCCATGTGGATGGCAAACCCGCTGTCGGGCGTAAGCGCGATAGCAGCAATGGCTGCGAGCAGGACCAGCGCCCACACTCCCAGCCGTTTGACGACTGTTTCCATGTTGAATTATCCCTTCGTTGCCCGCTTGTAGCTGGCCACCGCATTGCGTGTGTTTGACCGAAATCAAATTTGGTTCAGTTTTTGGCGGGCTCCGCCTGTCGGCCCGCGATCCGGGCCAGCGCGCCGACATCTGTCAGCGCGATTTTTGACCGTCCTTCGGTCGCCAGCAGCCCTGCTTCGCGCAGTTCGGTAAGCTGGCGGCTGACGGTTTCGATGGTAAGGCCAAGGCTGTCCCCGATATCGCGGCGGCTCATCGGCAGCGCGAAAGTGCAGGGGCCAGCGGTGCAATCCACCAGCCGTTCGGCCATCGAAACAAGGAAATCGGCGATGCGGGCGGCGGCAGATTTATGCCCCATCTGCATCATCCGCGTGCGTGACCGGTGCAGCGCCTGAAGGCTGCGGGACAGCACCGCGCGCAGCACCGCCGCATCGGCCTGCGCGGCATCCAGAAACCGGTCGGCGGGGAAGATCACCAGGTCGCTGTCAGTCAGCGCCACCAGCCGCAGATCACCCCATGATCGGCTGTCGCTTTGGCGCAGCACCGAAACCAGATCGCCTGCAAAATGGAAGGCCAGCACCTGCCCGCCCGGTGTGCCCTGCGCGTTGGGGGCGATCAGTTTGACCGCGCCATCAGTGATCCACACCAGCCGGTCATCGCGCGGGTCAGGGGGCAACTGCTCACCCTTGCCCAGATGCAGCGCCTCACCCAGCGCGCACAGCCGGTCTGCGGTTGGCGCGTCGCCGGTTCCGGCGGGCAGCGCGGCGCGGAAAGCGGCCAGTTCGGGGCCGGGCGGGGAAGGGCTGATGGTCGCCATGATGCATGCAGGAATGGCGCGCGGGCGTGCAAAGGTCTTTGATCCCGATCAATGAGTGCGAGGGCTTTCGCGTTCTATCCGGCCCTCACAGGCAGCAAACATCCTGGGCCGCGCACGGTGGCCGCTGCTGCCGATGAGGACGCATAAAATGAAAATCTTTCTGATGCTTGGCGGCGCTGCACTGGCGTTGGCCGCGGCGCCGGCGATGGCGCAGGACAATAATGACCGCGCAGGCGATGTGCAGGTAAAACTGCTCGCCACCGCAGTCCTGCCCGATGGCAAGATCACCGATATCAATGTCAACCTGCCGGGCCTGCCCGCGACCACCCAGACCAAGGCGAACGACAATGTCGTGCCGACGCTGGCGGTGGAATATTTCCTGACCAATAATGTATCGATCGAAACCATCGCCGGGACCACCCAGCACGATGTCGATGCGACCGCGGGCCTGCCTGCCGGGGCCGAACTGGTGTCGGACGCGCTGTTGCTGCCCGCGACGGTGACGGCGAAATATCACTTCGATCTGGGCGGCGTGAAGCCCTATGTCGGGGCAGGTGTCGCCTATTTCATGTGGCTGAAAGACGATCCGGGCGCCGCCACCCTGCCGCTGGGCGTGATCGAAACCAACCTTTCGGATGAATTCGGCGTCGCCTTGCAGGCCGGGTTCGATGTGCCGGTGAACGACACTGGGCTGGGGATCAGCGTTGATGTGAAGCGGTACTTCATCGACACCACCGCGCGCTGGTTCGTCGGCAACACGCTGGCGATCGAGACCGAACACAAGCTTGATCCCTGGGTGATCAGCGCCGGGCTGTCGTACCGGTTCTGACCGGCTGATAGGGTTGCCAACCCAAAGCCCCGCCAGCATGGTGCTGGCGGGGCTTTGGGTTGGCGCCTGACCGGAATTGACCGGGGTTTGATCCCCTTAGACCCCTGCCAGACCCCCTCCAGACACGCGAAAGCGCGATGTTTCATGTGAAACACCGCGCCTTCAGGGGGCTCAGAAATTGTACTGGGTGGAAACCTGCACGCGTTGCAGATTGCCGCTGCGACCATCCTCCGTCGTGCGCTCCGCATACATCAGCTCCAACCCTACATTGAGCGGGCCGACCGGAGTCCAGATCAGGTTGACGAAGGCATTCCAGCTTTCATCGGTCACCTGATCGGAGGTGAGCCGAACCGGATTGTCCGCCTTGAAGTAGGACGCTGCAATATTGGAACGAAGCTTGTCAGCCCAGACATGGCGATAGGCGGCAAAGCCCGACCAGGTGAAGATCGGATCGAGCGTACCGTCCATGTTGACCGCGGCATCATTGACGATGTTGATGCCGATATAGCGCCCCACCCCGTCTCCGGCGGTTGCCATGAAGCGCAGATCGTTCTTCTCACCCACATTGAGCTTGCCCGACAGGCTGAGGCCATAGCCCCAGGCGGAATCGTTCACCCCCATCAGATCATCGGTCGACACCACCAACTGGCGCACAATCCCGGCGGCCGTGAAATTGCCCCAACCGCCGCTCCAGTTGTATCGGCCCACGATGTCGGGGATCTGGTCGTCCCCGGGCGTCACCAATGCCCCGCTCCGCGTGGTGACGACGGTTTCGGGCTGCTCGACGGCGAGCTGAAGGCCGCCATTGGTGTAACGGATCAGCGGCTGGCGGCCGAACACGGTGCCCGGCGTCACCCCGATAAAGTCGAGGGAATCCGGCAGCGCGCCAACATTCTGGAAGGTCGACCAGCCTTGCCCCAAGGTCCAGTTGTCATAATTGATCAGCGCATTGCGGAGGCGCGACACGAAGCTGTTCGAAACCCGTTCATTGCCGCCTTCGGTGACGTTGAAATCCAGCTCTATCAGCCCGCTCAGCTTGTGATCGGTGCCGACATCGGTTTCGGTCTTGAACAGGAACCGGGTCTGGCGCGCGGAAAGATCGGTGTCGAACCCGCTGGACCGGCCCCCCACCGGGATGGAGGAGGGGAACAGGAAATCGCGCAGGATCGAATTGCCCGGCAATTGCCCGCCGCTGGTGCGCTGGGTGGTCGCGTCAAGCTTGACATAGCCGCCATAGGTCACGCGCGTCTTGCCCATGCTGAAGCCTTCGCCGGGCGCAATCGCGAAATCGATCAGCTTTTCCGACATCTCCGCCTGACGCGCTGCCAGCGTGCGAGTGGCTTCTTCGGTGGCATCGGCCTCGGCGCGCATCGCCTGCTGTTCAGCCTGGATCAGCGCAGCCTGCGCCCGGATGTCCGTCACGGCTGCTGCCTGTTGCTGCGCTGCGCCCGCTTCGGCATCCAGCCGGGTGATCAGCCCTTCGACCAGCCGCTCCAGCCGGTCGAGCCGCGCATCGACGCTTTGTTCCTGCGCCAGCGCGGGTGCCGCCGTCAGCGCGCTCGCGGCCAGCAATGCCGCGCGCAAGGCACCAGCCGCCCCTTTGTGAACCATGTGACCCTCCCGTCCGCTTTTATTACCATGCAGAATGGGCCGACCGCTGGCAGGCGGACAGTTAGCGGATGGTCGTAAGACCTTTGTCTGAGGGCGCGCCGGGTGTAGCCTGATGTACAATCGGGCGAGAATTAGGGAGAGTCGAGATGATCCACGCCGTCGAGCGGCCGCAGGCCCACACGTCCACGCATTGCAGCCCCGAGCAATATGCCGCGATGTACCGCGCATCGGTGGAAACGCCGGACGCCTTCTGGCTGGAACAGGCGCAGCGGCTCGATTGGGTGAAGGCCCCGACCAAGGGCGGCGATTGGGCCTATGATCCGGTCGGGATTGCATGGTTTGCGGATGGCACCTTGAACCTGTGTCACAATGCGGTCGACCGGCACCTGCCCCACCACGCAGACCGCACGGCCCTGATCTTCGAGCCTGATGATCCGGCGACGCCGTCGCGCAGCCTCACCTATCGGCAGCTCCACACCGAAGTCGTGCGGATGGCCAATGCCTTGAAAAGGCTGGGCGTGACGAAGGGCGACCGGGTGACGCTGTATTTGCCGATGATCCTTGAAGGGGTCACCGCAATGCTCGCCTGCGCACGGCTGGGTGCGGTGCATTCGGTGGTGTTCGGCGGCTTTTCTCCCGAGGCGCTGGCAGGCCGGATCGAGGATTGCGGCAGCCGTTTTGTCATCACCGCGGACGAAGGCCTGCGCGGCGGAAAGCACGTGCCGCTGAAGGCCAATGTCGATGCCGCGCTGAACCTTGCCGCGCACCAGACGCCGGTCGAAGGCGTGCTGGTGATCCGCCACACCGGCGGCGACATTGATATGGTTGAAGGCCGCGATCACTGGCTGGACGACATGGTCAGCGACGATGATTGCCCATGCGAGGTGATGAACGCTGAAGACCCGCTGTTCATCCTCTACACCTCAGGCTCCACCGGCAAACCCAAGGGCGTGCTCCACACCACCGGCGGTTACGGCGTGTGGACGGCAACGACGTTCCACTACATCTTCGATTATCAGCCCGGCGAGGTGTTCTGGTGCACCGCCGATATCGGCTGGGTCACCGGGCATAGCTATGTGGTCTACGGCCCGCTGTTCAACGCTGCCACCGCCGTGGTGTTCGAAGGCGTGCCCAATTACCCCGATCACGGGC
This sequence comes from Porphyrobacter sp., assembly GCA_041639595.1. Classification (GTDB taxonomy): domain Bacteria; phylum Pseudomonadota; class Alphaproteobacteria; order Sphingomonadales; family Sphingomonadaceae; genus Erythrobacter. Next base: position 19,623 of record JBEQBX010000019.1, on the reverse strand, counting down.
GGTTCTGGGACGTGGTCGACAAGCATCAGGTCAACATCATCTACACCGCCCCCACCGCGATCCGCGCGCTGATGCGCGAGGGTGATCACCACGTGACCAGCCGCAGCCGCGCCTCCCTGCGGCTGCTCGGTTCTGTCGGCGAACCGATCAATCCCGAGGCCTGGCGCTGGTATTTCGATACCGTGGGCGAGGGCCGCTGCCCGATCATCGACACCTGGTGGCAGACCGAAACCGGCGGCTGCATGATCACCACGCTGCCCGGTGCGCACGACATGAAACCGGGGAGCGCGGGGCTGCCATTCTTCGGCATCCGGCCTGAACTGGTCGACAGCGAAGGCGGGGTGCTGGACGGCGCGGCCGAGGGCAATCTGTGCATCACCCACTCATGGCCGGGACAGGCGCGCAGCATCTATGGCGATCACGAACGCTTCGGTCAGACCTATTTCAGCACCTACAAGGCCAAATATTTCACCGGCGACGGGTGCAAGCGCGATGCTGACGGGTATTACTGGATCACCGGACGGGTCGATGATGTCATCAACGTATCAGGCCACCGCATGGGCACCGCCGAGGTCGAGAGCGCACTGGTGCTCCACCCCAAGGTGGCAGAGGCCGCGGTGGTCGGATATCCGCATGATATCAAGGGGCAAGGCATCTACTGCTATGTCACCCTGAACGTCGGCGAGGATGGGTCCGATGCGCTGCTCGCCGAATTGAAGGCGCATGTCCGCAAGGAGATCGGCCCGATTGCCACGCCCGATATCATCCACTTCACCGATGGCCTGCCCAAGACTCGTTCGGGCAAGATCATGCGCCGCATCCTGCGCAAGATCGCCGAGAATGATTTCGGCGCGCTGGGCGATACCTCGACGCTGGCCGATCCTTCGCTTGTCGAACGGCTGATCGAAGGGCGCCAAAATTGACGAACGGGCACGCCTGATCCGATGGGGGGGCGCATCATCATCGCCGATGATCACCCGCTGTTCCGCAGCGCACTGGCGCATGCGGTGGGACGGGTGTGGCCGGAGGCTGCGATCATCGAGGCCAGCTCCGCTGCCGAGGCGCGCGGGGGGTTGTCCGAAGGCGCGGCGGACGCCCTGCTGCTGGATCTGCACATGGCGGATTCCTCTGGCCTTTCGGTGCTGATGGACCTCAGGCAGGATTATCCCGCGCTGCCCATCGTGATCGTCTCGGCCAGCGAGGAACCCCGCGTGGCAGCGGCGGCGGCGCAGCTGGGCGCGGCGGGGTTCATCCCCAAATCCGCCAGCCTCGATGCGATCCGCGAAGGGCTGGCCGCCGTGCGCGAAGGCGATGCGTGGTTCCCTGACGCAGGCGACGCGGGGACGGACGATGATCTTGCGCGGATTGCCAGCCTTACGCCCGCCCAGCGCCGCATCCTTGGCGGCATAAGGCAGGGGTTGCTGAACAAGCAGATCGCCTATGAACTCACCATCTCCGAGGCGACGGTGAAGGCGCATATCACCGCGATTTTGCGCAAGCTCGGCGTGAACAGCCGGACGCAGGCGGTGCTGCTGGCGGCGAAGCTGGAAGTCGATCAGCCGGTGGCGGATTCGGCCAAGGCCTGACCTGCGGCCTCACGCCCTTGGGCCAGCGCCGTGGCGATCAGTGCCCGGAAGGCGGCGGGCGGGGCGGGTTTGAGCAGGCGATTGGCCCCCATCCGCGCGGCGGCAGCTTCGGTTTCGTCTGATGCTTCTGCCGTCAACAGGATCGCCGGCGGGCGGCTGCCCCAGCCTTCGCACAGCGCCGCATAGGCCGCATCGCCGCGTTCTTCTCCGTCCAGCCGGTAGTCCATGATCGCCACGTCCGGCGCGGCGGGGGTGGCCGCCGCTGCATCGGCAAAACTGGTAGCGCAGGTCACTGACAGTCCCCACTTGGCCAGCAAAGCAGCCGTTGCGGCGAGCACAGCGGGGTCATTGTCCACCACCAGCACGCGCGCCGCGCCCAGCCCGCTGGCCGCCCGCGCAGAGGGAGGGTTAGGCGCAGTCACGGCCTCACGCCGCAGCACCGGCAGGGCAAGTGCGAAGCGGCTGCCACGCGCCAGCGCAGACATGGTTTCGATCTCCACTCCCAGCAGCCGGGCCGCCCGCCGGACGATGGCAAGGCCAAGGCCGAGCCCCTCGCGATCGGTCGAGGCGCCGCGTTCAAACTCGCCGAAAATGCGCTCGATATCGGCTGGTGCAATCCCCCGCCCGGTATCGTGAATGCAGATGAGCGCATGATCGCCCCGCCGCCGCACCCCGATCAGCACGCCGCCGCGCGTGGTATAACGCACCGCGTTGCTCAGCAGGTTGCGCACAACAGCGGTCAGCAGCGCACGGTCAGCCATCACCCAGACATCGGTGCGCACCCGCCGCAGCCGCAACCCCTTGGCCTGCGCCTGAAGCGTGAAATCGCGCGCGACATCGGCGAATAACTGGTCGAGCGCGACGGGTTCGGGCTCCGGAACCACACCGCCGCTGTCGAGCTTCGATATCTCCAGCAAGACCCGGATCAGCCGGTCCGCCGCGACGATCGAACCGTCCAGATCGGTCACCAGCCGCTCCAACGCCGGTTTGCCGGCCACTTCCTCGCCCAGCGCCGAGGCGAACAGGCGCGCGGCGTTCAGCGGCTGGATCAGATCGTGGCTGGCCGCGGCAAGGAAGCGGGTCTTGGACCGCGTCGCCTCGGCCAGAGCTTCGTTGGCGGCGCTCAATTGGCGGGTGCGGGTCGCCACCTTGTCCTCCAGCGCCTGTTCGGCCAGCCGGTCAGCGGTGATGTCGGTATAGGACGTGGTGTAGCCGCCGCCCGGCGTGGGCGCGCCGACGATCCTGAGCACGCGGCCATCATGCTGCACGCGTTCAATCCGGTGCTCCGTCCCCGCGCGCATATAGGCAAGTCGGCGTTCGACCTGCGCGGCGATATCGTCATCGGTCAGGGCGCTGCGCTGAAGGTTGAACCGGATCAGTTCGGCAATCGGCGTGCCGACGCTGACCAGCCGGTCGGGCAGATCGAAAATCTGCTGATAGCGGCTGTTCCACGCCACCAGCCGCATGTCGGCATCGACCAGCGCGACGCCCTGATCGATGGATTCAATCGCCGTTTGCAGAAGGTCGGCGGAGAAGCTGAGGCGGCGATGCGTCTCGTCGAACATGGCGACGACTTCGGGCAGGGGGATCGGATCGCCGCCTGCCCATGATCCCACCAGCATTCGCGCAGACGACGTGCCGATCACGCCGGAAACCACCCGCTCGGCCAGTTCCAGCACGGCTGCTCCTGCCGGATCGCCATTGCGCAATTGCAGCGGGGCAAGTGCGGCGTCCGCCCGCTCCCGCCCGACGAACTGGGTGAGCAATGCGCGGACATCGCCCACCCGCTTGGCCGTGGCGTGGCGGGGGATCGCGCCCGGCATCGGGGTGCCGACGAAGGCGGCGGCCTGCGCCTGATCCAGCAGCGAAGCCCGCGCCAGTCCTGACACCAGCCAGTACAGCGCGGTGTTGATCCCAAGGCTAAGCACCACGCCCGACACCAGCGGATCGGGATGAATGCTGATCGGGGGCGGAGCGCCGCTCGCCGCGGGCCAGATCAGCAGCACCAGCCATAGGACGAAACCGGTGGCAAGGCCGGTCAGCATCCCGGCGCGGTTGCCATGCTGGCTCACCATGCCCAGCACCAGTCCGGGCGCGAACTGCGCGGCAGCGGCAAAGGCGAGGGTGCCGAGGCCCGCCAGATCGGTGATCCCCGCAAAGCCGCGATAGAAGGCGTAGGCGGCGGCCATCAGCGCCGCGATCACCACCCGGCGGATCAGCAGCAACCGCCCCGGCACACGGCTGCGGTCACCCCTGCCTGCCAGCGCGCGGCGCAGCAGCAGCGGGGCGATGAGGTCATTGGTGATCATGATCGACAGCGCGACGCTGGCCACCACGATCATCCCGGTCGCGGCCGAAAACCCGCCGAGGAACACCAGCACCGCCAGTTCCGGCGCACCGCTGGCGAGCGGCAGGGCCAGCACGATGGTATCAGGATCGGTGCCTGCCGGAAGCGTTCGCCCGCCCGCCAGCACAATCGGCACGAGCACCGCAGCCGTCAGCGCCAGATAGGCGGGGAATACCCAGCGCATCGCCGGGCCTGCGCGTTCCCCCGGCGCTTCGATGAAAGTCATGTGGAACTGGCGCGGCAGGCACAGGATGGCCGCTGCTGCGATCACCGTCAGCACCGCGAACCGCGCATCGAACTGTCTTGGCGCCAACAGCGCGGGAGCAGCGGCAGGAGCGCTGGCATCGCCTGCCACCAGCCACCAGATCGCCAGCGCGCCCACCGCCAGCAGCGCCGCCAGCTTGACCACCGCCTCGACTGCCATGGTCAGGACAAGGCCCGCATTATCGCCCGTACGGTCAGCCCGGCGCGATCCGAACAGGATTGCAAACAGCCCCATCAGACCTGCGACAATCAGCACCAGCTCGTCCGCGGCGACCTGCGTGCGCAGGCTGGGACCGAGCAGCATCAGCGTGGCGCCCAGCGCTTCCAGCTGCAACGCCATGTAAGGCAGCGTCCCGCACGTCGCGATCACCGTCACCAGCGCGGCAAGACTGGCGCTCTTGCCGTAACGGGCCGACAGGAAGTCCGCGATCGAGGTGGAATGCTGCGCCTTGGCCTGCGCCAGGATCTTGCGCACCAACCCGAAGCCGAGGGTGAAGACCAGCACCGGGCCAAGGTAGATCGGCAGATAATCCAGCCCCGCGGTCGCCGCCGTGCCGACCCCGCCGAAAAACGTCCAGCTGGAACAATAGACCGCAAGGCTGAGACCGTAGATGCTGCCCGCATGGGCTTGCAGCCAGCCGGGCGCTCCGACCCGGTCCCGCCACGCGGCGAGCCAGAACAGCGCACCCAGGTAAAGCGTGGCAGCGGCGAGCGCCGCGCCGAGCATCATTGTCCGGCCCTCTCCTTCATCCAAAAAACCTATCCTGTTTGGGCAAATGTGCAAGCAAGGCCTTGAACGCGAAAGGGCGGCGCCTTTTCGGACGCCGCCCTCCCTGCGACCCGCTGGCGCGGGATCAGTCGTCGATGTTGCGGCGGAAGGTTTCGGGCAGGAACAACAGCCCGATCACCACAGTGGCCGCGCAGATCGCCACCGGATACCACAACCCGAAGTAGATATTGCCCGTCGCTGCCACCATCGCGAAGGCCGTGGTGGGCAGGAACCCGCCGAACCAGCCATTGCCGATGTGATAGGGCAGGCTCATCGCGGTGTAGCGGATGCGGGTCGGGAACAGTTCGACCAGCAGCGCGGCAATCGGCCCGTAAACCATCGTCACCAGCAGCACGAGATAGGTGAGGATCGCGATCACCACCGGCGTGTTGATGGCAGCGGGATCGGCCTTGGTAGGATAGCCTGCCGCAACCAGGGCCGCTTTCACTTCGTCGTTATAGGCGGTGATTGCAGCCTTGCGGTCGTCGCCCGAAACCATGGCCGGATCGGGTGCAACGAAGGTCCGGTTGCCGATGGTGATCTGGGCGATGGCCCCTGCGCTGGCCTCGACCTTCGAATAGCTCACGCCGCTTTTCGCAAGGAACGACTTGGCAATATCGCAGCTTTTGGCATCGAACTTGTTCTTGCCGATCGGGTCGAACTGCACCGAACAATCGGCATCATTGACGATCACAGTGACAGGGGCAGTGGCCTGCGCCCTTGCCAGCGCAGGGTTGGCCGCTTCGGTCAGGGCGTGGAAGGCCGGGAAGAACGTCACCGCCGCCAGCGCGCAGCCGGCCAGGATGATCGGCTTGCGCCCGATCTTGTCCGACAGCCAGCCGAAGAAGATGAAGAACGGCGTGCCGATGGCGAGCGCCACCGCGATCAGGATATTGGTTGTCGCCCCATCCACCATCAGGACTTTTTCAAGGAAGAACAGCGCATAAAACTGGCCGGTGTACCACACCACCGCTTGGCCCGCGACCGCGCCGAGCAGCGCGATCAGCGCCCACTTGCCGTTTTTCCAGTTGCCGAAAGCTTCGGAAATCGGCGCCTTGGAATTGGTGCCTTCGTCCTTCATCTTTTGGAAGACCGGGCTTTCCTGCAATTGCAGCCGGATCCACAGCGACACGCCCAAGAGCAGCGCCGAAATCAGGAACGGCACGCGCCAGCCCCATTCCTTGAAGGCTTCCTCGCCAATCATGGTGCGGGTGCCGATCACCACCAGCAACGCGGCAAACAGGCCCAGCGTGGCGGTGGTCTGGATGAAGCTGGTGTACAGCCCGCGCTTGTTGTTGGGTGCGTGTTCGGCAACGTAGGTCGCCGCCCCGCCATATTCTCCGCCCAGCGCCAGGCCCTGCATCAGCCGCAGCACCACCAGCATGATCGGGGCAGCCACGCCGATACTGGCGTAATTGGGCAGCAGGCCGACGGTGAAGGTCGCAAAGCCCATCAGGCCCATCGTGACAAGGAAGGTGTATTTGCGGCCGACCATGTCGCCCAGCCGGCCGAACACCAGCGCGCCGAAGGGCCGCACCGCAAAGCCGGCGGCAAAGGCGGCGAGCGCGAAGATGAAGCCGGTGGTCTCGTTTACGCCGGAGAAGAACTGCGCCGAGATAATCGTCGCCAGCAGGCCATAAAGGTAGAAATCATACCATTCGAAAACCGTGCCCAGCGACGAGGCCAGGATGACGCGCTTTTCCGTCCCTGTAACCTTGTGATGCTTGGGCAGGGCGCCATCATATGTCGTCGCCATTGTCCATCTCCCGCTTGTCCCCTCGATCCAAGCGCGGCGATTGATGCCGTGCTGGTCGAGGATTGCAGCGTCGCGCGTTACGGGCTGCCGCGATAGCTAGACCTTGGTCGCAAGCCGTGGCGGACGATTATTTTGCGGCGGCGGCGAAAGTGAAGCGCAGGTCAGGCGTTTCCAGCACCAGCTGGCGCCCATCTGCTGTGGTGGTGAACCGCATCGCTGCGGCAAGGCCGCTGGCCAACTGGTCGCCAAAGCCGGGCTGGGGGCAGAACATCCGGGTCGCGGCCACCGGCGCGATGGTGATGGTGCCCGCGCCGTTCGCCGGTCGGCCCGCCGTCCAGGTCGAGCGGCCCCGGTTACAATCCAGCATGGCCTGCAATTCGCCGCCGTCGGCAAAGGCGATCGTGTGACGCTGCTGCATCGCCGGGGTCAGGGTGGTGGTGCTGCCCGAGGTGTCGATTGCGGTCAGTTGCCATGTTGTCCCCGCCAGCGGGTGCGTGTCAGGCGTGGTCATGCACCCTCCAAGCATTGCGGTGGCGGCAGCAGCGGCGAGAGCGGCGTGAAACTTCATCGCGTGTTTCCCCTGATTGTATTCCGCCTTCAGCATAGCCGCCGATCCTGAATGCAGGCAATCCGCAGGTGCGGGGGCGCCACAAAAAAGCCGCCGGAGCGGAAACTCCGGCGGCTTTCAAAGCCAAAAAGGCTGATGCGAATCAGGCTTCGCGGGTGCCCGACAGCGGCATCGCGCCGAATGCCCCGGCATTGACCGAGCCGGTCAGCGTGTCGCCTTCGATGGTCGCTTCGCAGTCGAGCGTCATCGGCATGGGGACGACCATGTTCATCTTCCACGAAATGGTGTTGCCGCTGACAGTGCCGCCGGTGATGTCCATCGAACCGAGGCTGCCGATCAGCGAGCCCGAGAAGGTGTCGCCATCGGGAACGACGGTCAGGGTGCCGGTCTGATCGCCCATCGGGCTCTTGACGGTCGTCTTGTAGGTACCTGCAACGGACATGGTCAACTCCTTGGTTTGTGTGCGGATCTGGACGATCCGGCACTTGGTGATGCGCTATTTACACTGATGTCAGCGCGCTTCAACCGGATTTGGGCCGAAGCGCGCTGCATCGCGGATTACTCTCCTGCGTCCATTTCCCGCTGTTCGATCGGCAGGCCGAGCGGTTCGAGCTGGGCGCGCACCTTGCTGGCGTCACCCACCACCACCCAGACGAACCGGTCCGCATCGATCGCCGCACGGGCCGCGGCATCAAGGCTTGTCGTCGTCTGTGCGCGGTAAATATCGGCGAGCTTTTCGTGATAATCATCCGGGCGGCCAAACAGGGCATTGCCCTGCATCGCGCCCAGCACTGCCGGGGATGTTTCGAAGCGGCCCGGCAGCGCGCCGACTTCCGATGAAACATTGCGCGCCAATTCTTCAGCGGTGACGCCGTTTTCGGTCAGGAATGCCTTGGTTTCACGGATCATTTCGGACAGCGAATCCCCGGTGCGGTCTGCCTGCACGCCGGCCGAAATGCCGTAAACCACGGCGTTTTCACGCGCCTGGGCTGCGCCGCGCACGCCATAGCTCCAGCCCTTGGTCTCGCGCAGGTTCATGTTGAGCCGCGCGAGGAAGTTACCGCCGAGTGAATTGTTCGCGCTGCTGAAGGCCACGAACGCCGGGTCGCCGGCATCGATCGGGGTGATCTGCGCGCCGTAAATGAAGCTTTGCGGGGAATTGGGGCGGTTGACCAGAATGATGCGGTTGCCGGTCGCCTCCTTGCTGGCGGCAAACTGTTTGGTGCCCTTGGCAGCCTTCGGGGCGGTCCAGTCGCCGAACGCGGCGTTCAGCGCAGTCACGATTTCGGCCAGCGGCTTGTCCGAAATCACGAAGACTTCGCCATTGTCGGGACGGATCCAGCTGTCCTTGAAGGCGAGCAGATCGTCGCGAGTGATGCTGCTGACGCTTTCGACGGTGCTGACCCCGCCATAGGGGCTGGCTGCGCCGAACAGTTCGGGCGTCAGGGTGCGCTGGGCGATGCTCTGGGGTGTTTTCATCGCCTGCTTGATGCTGGTCACGGTCTGGCTGCGCACCCGTTCCAGATCAGCGGGGTTGAAGGCCGGTTCGCGCACGATCTGGCGCATCAGATCCAAGCTGGGGGCAAGGTTGGCCGTCAGCGCGGAGAGGGTGAAGGTCGACCGGTCATCGCCGCCGCCGACCGACACATTCGCGCCCAGACGCTCGCCCGCTTCGGCGATCTGCTGTGCGGTGAGTTTGGCCGTGCCTTCGTCGAACAGACCCATGGTCAGACCTTCCAGCCCGCGCTTGGCAGCCGGATCGGCTGCGCTGCCCGCATTGAAGGCCATTGCGACATAGGTGGCCGGAACAGCGGTGCGCCGCGCGTAGGTGACCTTCATCCCGTTCTTGAGCGTCGCGCGCTCGACATCGGGGAAATCAAGCTGGGCAATCGTATCGATTGCCGGAGCGGGCCGGACGGCGGAAACGCTGATCGTTTCGGATGCGCGGTCGCGTTCCGAGGCGTTTTCCCCTTCCGCCGCGACCGAAGCCGCTTCTTCATAAGCCGCATCGCGCGCGCCCGGCTCCAGCACCACGGTCATCGCCGGGCGGGTCATCCAGCGGGCCAGTGCCGCCTTGACGTCGGTCGGGGTCAGCTTGGCGAGTGTTTCAAACTCGCGTGCGTAGAAATCGGGATCGCCTGCCAGCACTTCGCCTTCGGCCAGTGTCTGGGCCTTGCCGGAGAACCCGCCAACTTGTTCCAACCCGCGGATCGTGCGCGCAAGGTTGCTGGTGACCGCGCGGCGCACTTCGTCTGTCGTCGGACCTTCGGCGATCAGTTTGGCGACCACTTCGTCCATCCGCTTTTCAAGGACGGCCAGATCGACACCGTCCTTGGCCGTTGCTTCAACGCTGAGGAAGCCGACGCGCTGGAACGCGGAGTTGCTTGCCGACACGCTCACGGCCAGCTGTTCATCGCGGACCAGCACATTATCCAGCCGGCTGGACGCAAGGCCGCCAAGGATCGACGCGCCGACATCGAGCGCGATGCGATCCTTGCCGGTCAGCCCTTCGACCGCCCAGTAACGGGTGATGTTGGTGGCCGCGACCTGATCCTTGAATGTCTTGCGCACCGGCTCTGCCAAGGTGGGAACTTCGGCCTGCGCCGGATCATTGACCGGGCCGCGCGCGATGGTGCCGAAATATTTCTCGACCAGCGGCCGGGCTTCGGCGGCGGAAATGTCGCCTGCAATCACCAGCGTGGCGTTGTTGGGGCCGTAATTGTCACTGAACCACGCCTTCACGTCCGCCATCGAGGCAGAATCAAGGTCGGCCATCGAACCGATGGCTTCATGGCGATAGGGGTGGCCTTCGGGGAACAGCGTCTTCAGCACGTCGTAGAAGACCAGCCCGCCCGGTTCATTATCGCCCTGACGCTTTTCGTTCTGCACCACGCCGCGCTGATTATCGAGCTTGCTCTGCGTGACCGCGCCAAGGAGGTAACCCATGCGGTCGCTTTCCAGCCACAGCGCGCGTTCCAGTGCGGGGCGGGGCACGGTCTGGAAGTAATTGGTGCGATCAAACCAGGTGGTGCCGTTGTAATCGGTCGCGCCCATTTCAGCGAGGTACTGGAAATAGTCGCTGGGGGCGTTTTCCGATCCGTTGAACATCAGGTGTTCGAACAAGTGGGCAAATCCGGTCTTGCCCGCCGGTTCATCCTTCGATCCGACATTGTACCACACGGTCACATTGACGATCGGCGCCTTGCGATCTTCATGGACCAGCACCTTCAGGCCGTTGGCCAGTTCGAATTCCTGATAAGGGATCGTCACCTGCGAAACGAGCGTGGGCAGATCGGCGGTCGCCTGCGGTGCGGCACTGGCAGCCGCGCCGGACTGCGCGAAGGCAGGAGCAGCGGGTGCGGCCAGCGCAAGGGCGAGCGCCGAAAGGCTGGCGGCGGCAAAACGGAAGGTCATGGACGAAGTCTCCGGTGGCGGTAGCTGTGAAAAAATCGGGCCGGTCAGCGCGTGCTGGTCAAAGTGCGGCGGCTGCTGGCTTTCGCCAGCAGATCATCACGCCAGAAATGCACCGGCTTCAGCTTGTGATCGACGAACAGCCGCATCTGGTCGGTGTAATGCGGGCTGGCCGGGCGTGTGGTCGCCGCGCCGAACGGCTGGATTGAACGTGATGTCACGCGCTGGCCCGGCTGCCATTCGATCCACATGATGAAGCTGTCGCCGTGCTTGAGGCTGAGGCGCCCATCCTCCGCCACGTCCCATGTGGTCGAGGCGCGCAGCGTGTCGGAGCCGCCATCCAGCGGCAGATCGAGATCGCCCTGGCGCAGGCGGAGCAGATCGGACATGGGCGGATCGAGCCTGCCGAAATGGGTGGTGAGGTGTTCGGCAGCAGCCCCGAGCTTTTCAGCCACATCGGGGAAGGGCTTGTTGTTGTAATCGGCGGCCATGAAGTCGCGGATGATGAGCAGCGCCAGCGCATCGGCGCGCCCCTTGCCGTCTGCCGTGAAATCCCAGCTGACCAGCAGATCGCGCGCTTCGGCCAGCTTGCCTTCGGCTTTCATGCCTTCGAGCGCATCGAACAGGCGATCGACATAGCCTTCGCGTTCGTAGCCGGTGTCGTATTTGATTGCCTCAAGCGTCTTGCGGTCCAGCACGCCCGCCTCGCTCAGCAGCTTGTAGGCGCGCCACGAACGGTTGGTCTGCTTGAGTTCGATGCCCATCACGGGGTCAAACGTGCCGGGATCAAGATCGCTCCCCGCCCCGGCGGCGGTGAAGGGGGTGTTGTTGGAGTTGTAGAGCCACCCGCTCGCCGGGTTCACGATGCGGGGCAGGGTGTTGTAATCGACCGCGCCCTGCCAGATCAGGTCTGAACGATTGCCGGGCAGGATATTGCGCCAGTCGGCCTTCACTCCCGCGGGCCGGGCGGGGATCGCCGCGTTGTAGACATAGGCGATGGTGCCGGTCTGATCGGCATAGATGAAATTGGTCGACGGGATGGCAAGGCGTGACAATTGCGCTTCCCATTCGGCGAAGGTCTTGGCCTTGTTGATCCGGTAATAGGCGTCAAGCTGGCCCAATTGCCCGATCCCGCCGTAACGGATGGCAAAAGCGCCCTTGGCGTTCTTGATGACGGGGCCATGTTGTGACCGGAGCACTTCCTTGCGGACCGGCAGGACGACCGGGCCGATCTTGACCGGCAGCGTTACCCACTTGCTTTCAAGGTCGCGCCACTGGCCATCCAGCTTGTAACGGGTGCCGGTGTCGTCGAGTTCCAGTTGATACACGTCGATCATGTCAGGCGTGTTGACCGTATTGGTCCAGCCGAGATGTTCGTTATGGCCAAGGAAGGGGAAGGGCGATCCCGGGAAGTTCGCGCCCGCAAAGTGCCAGCCTTCGCCGCTTTCGACGACCAGTTCATACCACGCCACGCCGCCGCGCAGCGGCTGGTGCGAATTCGAGATCAGGGTGGTCGTCCCGCCGCCCTTGGCCGGTGCGACGGCAAAGGCGTTGGAACCGAGGTGTTCGGCATCCTCGCCCAGCGGCAGGACCAGCGTGCGGGCCTGTTTGGGTTCGGCGGTGGGCGCAGGATCTGCTCCCGGCAGGGCAGCGCGCGGGAAGCCCGGAATGTCAGGTCCGTGTTCGCGGCGCAGGTCTTCGCCTGCCACCAGCGGCCCGATCACGCCGTCCAGGCCAAAGAAGAACGGCTGGCGAAGCGCAAAGCCTGCGGCCACGTCCATGCCGTTGACGGGGAACAGGTTGGCCAGCTTCACCTCGCCGGAATGTTCCTCGGCATATTGGTTGAGCCCTGCGGCGTAGGCTTCGAACAGGGCACGGGTATCGGCGGGGAGTTTCGGATATTCCCGCTCCGCCGTGCCGCGGGCGTCGATCAGGTGGTAGGCGTAATCGATCTTCGCGCCTTCCTCGCCCGCAATCGCCCCGTATCGCCCGCGCGCCATGGCGACGACGTCTTGCAAGGTGAAAAAATCATCCTCGGCATGGGCGATGGCGACGCCGTAAGCCGTGTCAGCGTCCGTTTTGCCGTAGATATGGGGCACGCCGAAATCGTCACGGATGATCTCGGCAGAGTAAAGGCGTTTGCCGGAGGGGGTGGCGGCGCTGGCAAAGAACGGCTCCCACGTGGCGAGGACCGCCACCGCCAGCACAAGCACCCCCACCAGCGCAAAGGCGCCGCGCTTTACCCAGATCATGTCCGATTTCTCTCCCAAATCGTATGGCGCACCCTTCGCTTGGCGGCGCGGAGAGGTCAAGGCTGCCGGCCCCTCTTGCCATGGCACTCAATCGGACCCACCTATTCAGGTAACACACCTGCGGATGAATTTTGCGGCAGGGGGCTTGTGTGGCCAATGTGCAACACTATCTCGCGGGTGTAACCTTTGGAGGGGTTAGACGACATGAATCTGGAAAAGTTCACCGACCGGGCCAAGGGCTTCCTGCAAGCCGCACAAACCGTCGCGATCCGCCTCAATCACCAGCGCATCACGCCGCTGCACATCGCCAAGGCGTTGCTGGAAGACAGCGAAGGCATGGCCGCCGGGTTGATCCAGCGCGCAGGCGGGCAGGCACCGCTGGCCGCGACCGCGATCGATGCCGCACTGTCGAAGATCCCGGTCGTGACCGGCAGCGGCGCACAATCGACGCCGGGGCTGGATAATGATGCCGTGCGCCTGCTCGATTCCGCTGAACAGCTGGCCGACAAGGCGGGCGATTCTTACGTCACCGTAGAGCGCCTTTTGACCGCGCTTGCCCTGTCCCAGACCCCCGCAGGTGAGGCTTTGAAGGCCGCAGGGGTCACTCCGCAGGCCCTTAATTCGGCAATCGAGCAGCTGCGGGGCGGCAAAAGGGCGGATTCCGCCGGAGCCGAAAGCACCTATGACGCCATGGAAAAGTTCGCCCGCGACCTCACCAAAGCAGCCCGTGACGGCAAGCTCGACCCGGTCATCGGCCGCGACGAGGAAATCCGCCGCACCATCCAGATCCTCGCCCGTCGCACCAAGAACAACCCCGCCCTGATCGGCGAGCCCGGCACCGGGAAAACCGCGATTGCCGAAGGATTGGCCTTGCGCATCGCCAACGGCGACGTGCCCGACAGCCTCAAGGGCCGCACGCTGATGAGCCTCGACATGGGCTCGCTGATTGCGGGCGCGAAGTATCGCGGCGAGTTCGAAGAACGGCTGAAATCCGTGCTCGACGAGGTGAAGAACGCAGAGGGCCAGATCATCCTGTTCATCGACGAGATGCACACCCTGATCGGGGCGGGCGCTTCGGAAGGTTCGATGGATGCATCCAACCTGCTGAAACCCGCGCTGTCCCGCGGGGAACTGCACTGCATCGGTGCCACCACGCTCGACGAATACCAGAAATATGTCGAAAAGGATCCGGCGCTCCAGCGGCGCTTCCAGCCGGTGTTCATTGCTGAACCGACGGTCGAAGACACGATCTCGATCCTGCGCGGCATCAAGGACAAATACGAACTCCACCATGGTGTGCGGATCACCGACGGCGCGATTGTTGCCGCGGCCAAGCTGTCCGACCGCTACATCCAGAACCGCTTCCTCCCCGACAAGGCGATCGACCTGATGGACGAGGCCGCCAGCCGCATCCGCATGGAGGTGGAGAGCAAGCCCGAGGAGATCGAGGCGCTGGACCGCAGGATCATCCAGCTGAAGATCGAGGAACAGGCGCTCCAGAAAGAAACCGACCAGAACTCGAAGGACCGTCTCGTCGCGCTGCGCGAAGAACTGGCGAACCTTGAACAGCAGTCGGCCGAACTCACCACCCGCTGGCAGAACGAGCGCGACAAGATCGAGGCGGAAAGCCGCATCAAGGAGCAGCTGGATGCCGCGCGGCTGGAGCTGGAACAGGCCCAGCGCGAAGGTGATCTCGGCAAGGCGGGAGAGCTTTCTTACGGGCGCATCCCCGAACTGGAAAAGCAGCTCACCGAAGCGCAGGGTCAGGCTGCAAATGCCATGCTGCGCGAGGAAGTGACCGAGGAGGATATCGCCGGCGTTGTCAGCCGCTGGACGGGCGTGCCGGTGGACAAGATGATGGAGGGCGAACGTGAAAAGCTGCTCCAGATGGAAGCCATTATCGGCAAGCGGGTCATCGGCCAAAGCCAGGCGATTGAAGCTGTTTCCAAGGCCGTGCGCCGCGCCCGCGCGGGATTGCAGGACCCGGGCCGTCCGCTTGGCAGCTTCCTGTTCCTCGGCCCCACGGGCGTTGGCAAGACCGAACTGACCAAGGCACTGGCCGGCTTCCTGTTCGACGATGACAGCGCGATGGTGCGCATCGACATGAGCGAGTTCATGGAGAAGCACGCCGTCGCCCGCCTGATCGGCGCGCCTCCGGGCTATGTCGGTTATGAAGAAGGCGGGGTGCTGACCGAAGCTGTGCGCCGCCGTCCCTATCAGGTGGTGCTGTTCGACGAGGTCGAAAAGGCGCACAGCGATGTCTTCAACGTGCTGCTTCAGGTGCTGGATGACGGCCGCCTGACAGACGGGCAGGGCCGGGTCGTCGATTTCAGCAACACGCTGATCATTCTCACCAGCAACCTCGGCAGCCAGTATCTCGCCAACCTGCCCGACGGGGCGGAGGTCGCCACGGTCGAAAAGGACGTGATGGACGTGGTGCGCGGGCATTTCCGGCCCGAATTCCTTAACCGTCTGGACGAGATCATCCTGTTCCACCGTCTGGGCCACGAACACATGGCACCGATTGTCGAGATCCAGGTGGGGCGGGTGCAGAAGCTGCTGGCGGACCGCAAGATCAAGATTGACCTGACCGATGCTGCCCTGCGGTGGCTGGGGCGCGTTGGCTATGACCCCGTATACGGCGCACGTCCGCTGAAACGGGCGGTGCAGCGGTATTTGCAGGACCCGCTGGCCGAGATGCTGCTGGAAGGCAAGCTGCCCGACGGCAGCACGCTGGCTATTGACGAGGGCGATGGCCAGCTTGTCATGACAGTCGTCTGACCCGTTCCCCGCATCGCTGCATCAACAAAAAAGGCCCCGGTTTCCCGGGGCCTTTCTTTTGTGCGTGTCTGAGGCGCTATCAGAAGCTGGCGGTGAAGCCGGCGTAGAAGAAGCGGCCCATGTTCGGGAAGATCGCCGAACCGGCCCCTTCGCCCAGCAGGTCGAGCGGCGGCAGACGGTCGAACAGGTTGTCCACCCCGAGGAAGAAGGTGTGCGCATCGTTGATGCGTGCCGAGGCACGGATGTCCGAATACGTCACCGAGGGGTAGTAGACCAACGGGGTGGCGTCGAGGTTTTCGGGCGGACGGCCCTGTTCCTCGTTCTGGGTACGCCAGTTGTTGATGGTCTGCTTGCTCAGGTAGCGCAGGCTGTAAAGGAGGTCGAAGTCCTTGTAGCCAACGGTCACGTTCAACTGACCGTTCCATTCCGGGTTGCCGAGAACCGAGCGTTCGCGGGTCAGGAAGTTCGGATCGGACACCGAGGTGAACACGTTCCGTTCCATCAGCCACGACACCAGAGCACGCGCAGTCAGGCGCCAGTCGCCGTCAAAGTTGTGCCTGTAGTTCAGGTCGAGATCCATCCCGCTCGTTTCCTGACGGGCGTAGTTGAACGGCCCCTGGATGAACGAGATGCCGTTCCCGGTGGTGTTGAAGCTGACGGTTTCGCCGCCATTCAGAACGTTGGTCTGACCGCGGAAGGTACCGTTCGGATTACGGAACACGGCAGGGCAGAATGCGTTGTTGATGCCGCCCGGATCGTCGTAGCACTGGTTGATCACGGTCTGCCCACCGATCGTGTTGATCGCTTCACGCAGCTTGATCTGGTACCAGTCAACGCTCAGGCTGAAGCCCGGCAGGAAGGTCGGCGTGAGCACTGCGCCCACTGTCCAGCTGTCCGATTCTTCAGCGAACAGCGTGGGATTGCCGCCTGACACGCCCGAAATCCCCGAAGCCGCGCGGTTGGTGAACGGTTCGGTCACCCCGTTGAAGGTCTGCGTGGTGGGAACACCCGCCGCAGCGCAGTTTGCGACGCGGTTAGGGTTGGCGTTGATGTTCTGCTGACCGCAGGGGTCGACCAGACCGTTGAGGAAGGTCTGTGCCTGAGCCGAGAACAGGTCGCCCTGCGTCGGTGCGCGCACAGCACGGCCGTAATTGGCACGGAACCGCACCCCGTCAACCGGCGACCACACGCCACCCGCGTTATACGAGATGATCGTGCCGGTGGTGCCCGAATTGTAATCCGAAACGCGCCCTGCGCCTTCGATGGTCAGTTCCTGGAAGAACGGCATATCAGCAAGGAGCGGAATACGGACTTCGCCGAAGGCTTCCCAGATCTTCAACGTCGGCGGATCGAAGTTGGCGATCGAGTTGAGGAAGGTCTGGCCCGAACGGGTCACATCGTCGAATGCCGAGAAGCTGTCTTCTTCACGATATTCGCCGCCGATTGCGAAAGCGATCGGACCGCCGGGCAGTTCGAACAGCTTGCCAAGGTCGCCAGAGACCGACGCTACAGCGTTCTTCTGCTCGGACCATTGTTCGCGGGTCGAATTGAAGAGGATGTAGTTCAGTGCTTCAGCCGAAGGAGCCCCGTTGCCGAACAGGTTGAGCGGACGGCATGCCGGATCGTCGTTGGTGGTGATCGCATCATTGTTGACGGCGCAGACGATCTGACCGCCAGTGTTGCGAACGGCATTAACAGCGCGCTGGTAGTTCGCCACGAGCACGTTGCCGTTGGTTTGGTAGAAGGTTTCTGCGCGGCCATAGTTGAGCGCGACGTTGTAGCTCCAGGTATCGAAGAAGCTGCCTTCCGCGCCAACAACCACACGATACATATCGCGCTGGTGCTCTTCACCGCGCCCACCGAAATCGGTGTTGAAGCGCTGCATGCTGAAGGTGGTGCCCGTTCCCAAGCTGTCGACGAGCAGGCTGCGTGCCTGCGGGGTCAGGAAGGGATTGTTGATCGAGAAGTTCACGCCCAGCAGACCGCCGGTGCCCTGGAAGAAGGTCGGCTGACCTTCCTGAAGCGAGTCGGTACGCACGAACTTGGCTTCGACGTACGGACGGAACGCATCCGAAACTTCAAAGCTGCCGAGCAGATTGGCTGAGTAGCGGGTGTTGCCAATCTGGAACATACCGGTTTCACGCAGTGTCGAGCCGAGGCCGCCCTGCGAGTTGCCCGAACCAAAGGTACGGAAATCGCGTTGCACCACGTTGCGGACGAGGCTGCCGTCGGGCTGGAACACGAACACGTTGCCGAACTGCGAAGTACCGAGCGAGTTGAACACGCCCCCGCAGTTGGTTGCAGCCCGTACGCCGGTGGTGCCCTGACAGGTCGAGGTGAACGCGCCGCCAGTCGACAGGCCGATGTTCTTGATGTTGTCGATCAGCTGAGTATCGGAAATGCCATTGCCAGCTGCCGTTTCAGGACGGCCACCATTCGATGTGGATGTATCTTCAATCAGCTGGAATTGGCGACGACCATTGAACGCGCCCGCGTATTCACGCTGCGAATAGAAGATCGGGTCGTTCCTGTTGTACTCAAGGCTGACGGCGATGTTGCCGCGGCCGCCGGAGAAGTTGGTGCCGGCGGTAATTGCGGCGATGAGGTTATTGCCATCACCTTCGTCCGAGATGCCGTTCTGGGCACGGATGCTGAGGCCTTCGAAATCACGCTTCAGCACGAAGTTGACCACACCAGCGACCGCGTCCGAACCATAAACCGACGAGTTACCACCCGTGATGATGTCGACGCGTTCGATCAGGTCGACGGGAATGGTCGAAACGTCGACAGTTTGCGCGCCGGGCTGCGACGACACGTGACGCAGGCCGTTCTGCAGCACCAGCGTACGGGCCGTGCCTTGGCCGCGAAGATCGAGGATCGACAGGCCGGCGGTGCCGATGAAGCGGCCCGAGTTCTGGCTGGTGAAAGTCGGGCGGAACTGCGGCAGCAGCGCCAGGCGGTCGCCGAGGTTCACGTTACCGGTCTGAGTCAATTCAGCCGCAGTCAACGAGGCGATCGGCACGGTTGCATCAAGGTTGGGGCGCTGGATGCGCGAACCGGAAACCACGATGTTGCCAGTGGGCTGAGCAACTTCTTCAACAACTTCGGCCTCGGCGTCCGCCTGATCCGCGTCCTGTGCGAACGCGGGGTTCGACAACGCGAGGGCGACGACCCCGACACTCGAAAACAGTCCGATACGGCGATCGGCTTCGAAAAACCTTTTCATGTATGAAAGTCCCTTGTTTAGAGCCGAGCGCTCCTACGGACAAATGTAAGGGGAATCCGCATGGCGGCGCAACGCCGTGCGGCACTATGAATGGTTATTCAGAAATAAAATTGCTTCGCGTTGCAGTTTTGCAACATGAATGCGAAGGCTTGCAGATGTTGTTCTATAAGGCTTTTTCGCGGCCAGGCCGGTGTTTTGCTGGTCATCATCGCCGCGATCCATGCCGGCGCCGAAATACTGGCGTTGCGCATTGCGAACCCGCGCATCGGCATAATCGCACATCGTTGGCCAGACTGTTGCCGACATAAGGGATCAGGCGCGCCGCGCAGTGCGCAATCCGGGCGAGTTTGGGGCTGTGCACGTGGCGAGCCGCTCACCCGCAAACCCCACCCAAAGATGTTTTTCCGGTACCGTTTATCGGTCGGTGAGGGGCGCAGCCTTCGGCATAATGATGCGCTCTGGCGCAAGAGGTGTGGCGGGCAGCGGATGCCTGCGGAAATGCAAATATACAACACAATGCAGATATGTCACACTGTTCCTCAGAGGGGAGATCGTGTGAGTGGTGCAAAATAGCAACATTCTTCACGCAAGTGTACCTCGTCTGCGCTCGCCCGATTGCAGCGACGAAACAGATTGAATTAGGGCGAAGGTCTTATGGCGCGA
>JBEQBX010000018.1:0-41950 GCA_041639595.1 Porphyrobacter sp. | reverse complement strand
CGGGTCAGCGTGAAGCTGAGGAAGATCGGCCCGATCACGGTGGCCGCAGCAATGATCCAGCCCGCCGACGCCGCAGCCAGCCAGATGCCCCACCATGCGCAAAAATCGCCGAAGTAATTCGGGTGGAGGGTGTAACGCCACAACCCGGTGTCCAGCACGCGGCCGCTGTTGTCAGGATTGGATTTGAAGCGCGACAATTGCCAATCGCCCACCCATTCAAAGAACACACCCACGCACCACAGGCCAAACCCCGCCCAGGCAAGCGGGGTAATCGGCGCGGGATCGGGGCTGGCCAGAATGCCGACCTGCGCCGGGCTGGACACCATGAACAGCAGCACCGCCTGCATCAGCCACACACGGGTCAGCGCAAACCGGGCGAATTCGCCTTTTGCGCGCGCATCGGCGAGGATCCGCTTGTACCGCTTGTCCTCGCCTTCCTTGCGCCAGCGCAGGAGCAGATAGATGCCAAGGCGAAAGCCCCACGCGGCAGCCATCACCATTATCAGCGTGGCCAGATCGCCCGGCCCGCCCGGCACGTGCAGCCAGCTTGCCACAGCGAGAATGGCCATGCCTGCGCCCCAGAAGGCGTCAATGAAGCTGACGTCGTTGATCTTCACGCTGATTGCCCATTGGATCAGCACCAGCACCAGCAGGATCGCGGCATTCACAGCTAGCAATTCAAACATCGTTTTTTCCGGCAATAATGTCGCGGGCCTGCTGTTCCAGAACCTTGAAGCGATCGTAATCGGGGAGCTTTGTGCGGAACCATTCGGCGATTTTCAGCAGGTCTTCGCCGTAATTACCGGTCGGCAGCATCGGCGGGCCAAAGCTGATGATCTTGGCCGCGTTATCGGCGAAGGCGGGGACGATCGGCACGTTGGCCGCGCGGGCGATGTGGTAGAAGCCGGACTTCCACTTTCCGTCCGATTTGCGCGTGCCTTCACAGGCGATCACCAGCGCCAGTTCATCGCGGGCGGCAAATTCGGCGGCGACCTGTTCGGTGGCATTGGCTTTCGCCGTCCGGTCGACCGGGATTCCGCCCATATCGAGCATGAAGTTGCGCATGATGCCTTGGAATAGCGTGTGCTTGCCCATGAAATTGGGCCGCACGCCTTCTTCATGCGTGGCGCCGGTAAAGAACACGAAATCCCAGTTCGACGTGTGCGGCGCGCCTGCCAGGACGTATTTCTTCAGATGCTTAGGCAGCGGAGAGTCGATCTTCCACCCCCGCGCATACCAGATGGCAAGAATGATCCGGCGCACGATGCGCGAAAGCAAAGTGGGCTTGCGCAGGCGCGCAGGTGAGATCGGTGAGTGCACGGCGCGCCCCTCCCAAAAGGCTCAGGCCTTGTGGCCTAACTTGGGTTAGATACGCAAGGGGGCCGGCAGGGGTTTCAAGACTTCGGGACGCCTTACATCCTGAACACGCCGAACGCAGGTCGCTCGGCGATGGGCGCTTCCAGACAAGCCGCCAGCGCAAGCCCGAGCACGTCCCGCGTCTGCACCGGGTCGACCACGCCGTCGTCCCACAGGCGGGCGGTGGCGTAGTAGGGATTGCCTTCGTCCTCGTATTTCTGGCGGATCGGCGCCTTGAACGCCTCGGTCTGGTCAGCATCCCAGCTGTCCGCGTCGCGGTGGACGGTGGCGAGCACGGATGCGGCCTGCTCCCCGCCCATCACCGAAATGCGTGCGTTGGGCCAGGTGAACATGAAGCGGGGCGAGTAGGCCCGCCCGCACATCCCGTAATTGCCCGCGCCAAAACTGCCGCCGATCACCACGGTGACTTTCGGCACGGTGGCGGTGGCGACGGCTGTGACCAGCTTCGCGCCATGCTTGGCGATCCCTTCTGCCTCGTACTTCCCGCCGACCATGAAGCCGCTGATATTCTGCAAGAACAGCAGCGGGATGCGGCGCTGGCAGGCAAGCTCAATGAAATGCGCGCCCTTCTGCGCGCTTTCGCTGAACAGCACGCCGTTATTGGCGAGGATCGCCACAGGCATCCCCCAGATATGCGCGAACCCGCACACCAGCGTGCTGCCGTAATGCGCCTTGAATTCGTGGAACTCGCTCCCGTCGACCAGCCGCGCGATCACTTCCTTCACGTCATAGGGTGCGCGCACGTCATCGGGAATGAGGGCGTAAAGATCGTCGGCGTTGAACTTGGGCGGGCGGGGGTCCTTCAGCACCACGTCCGCCGCCGCCCCGGTATTCGCACCGAGGTGGCTGACGATATCCCGCACGATGGTGAGCGCGTGCTCGTCGTTCTCCGCGAGGTGATCGACGACGCCGGATTTCTTGGCGTGGAGATCGCCGCCGCCGAGGTCTTCTGCTGAGATTTCCTCGCCGGTGGCTGCCTTCACCAGCGGCGGGCCGGCGAGGAAGATCGTGCCCTGATTGCGCACGATCACGCTCTCGTCAGACATCGCCGGCACATAAGCGCCGCCCGCAGTGCAGGACCCCATCACGCAGGCGATCTGCGGGATGCCGAGCGCGCTCATGTTCGCCTGATTGAAGAAGATGCGCCCGAAGTGGTCGCGGTCCGGGAAGACCTCGGCCTGATGCGGCAGGTTCGCGCCGCCGCTGTCGACGAGGTAGATGCACGGCAGGCGGTTCTCCTGCGCAATCTCCTGCGCGCGCAGGTGCTTCTTGACCGTCATCGGGTAGTAGGTGCCGCCCTTCACGGTCGCGTCATTGCACACGATCATGCACTGGCGCCCCGACACGCGCCCCACGCCGCAGATGATCGAGGCGCCGTTGACGTCGCCTTCATACATCCCGTTGGCGGCGAGTTGGCCAATCTCCAGAAAAGGCGAACCCGGATCGAGCAGCCGCTCCACCCGTTCCCGTGGCAGGAGTTTACCGCGCGACACGTGGCGTTCACGCGATTTCTCCGTGCCGCCCAGCGATGCTTCGGCCACAGCGGCGCGCAGCTGCTGCGCCAGCGCATGGTTATGCGCGAAGCGGGCCTTGGCCTCGGGGCTCTCGCGGTCGAGTTTGGTGGTGAGGGTGGGGGCGGTCATGGTGTCGTCCTTAGCGTTTCCGGACAAATTCAGCCCGCAAGACAAGGCCCTTGATGCCGGGATATTTGCAGTCGATCTCCTGGGCATCGCCGGTCAGGCGGATCGACTTGATCAGCGTGCCTTGCTTCAGCGTCTGCCCTGCGCCTTTGACCTCGAGGTCCTTGATGAGCGTCACCGCATCGCCGTCGGCGAGGATGTTGCCGACCGCGTCGCGCACTTCCACCACGTCATCCGCCGCCTGCTTGGCCGCGAGTTCGGACGCAGCCATCCATTCGCCGCTCGCCTCGTCATAGACGTAGTCGTCGTCGCCGCTCACCCCGCCGCCCCGATCAATTCGCGCCCGATCAGCATGCGGCGGATCTCGTTCGTGCCGGCACCAATGTCGAGCAGTTTGGCGTCACGCATATACCGCTCCACCGGCCAGTCAGTGGTGTAGCCCGCGCCGCCCAGCGCCTGCACGCTCTCGGCAGCAACCTTGAAGGCGTTCTCTGACGCTAGCAAAATCACCCCCGCCGCATCGAAGCGGGTCGTCTGACCGGCATCGCAGGCCTTCGCCACCGCATAGGTGTAGGCGCGGGCCGATTGCAGGGCGACATACATGTCGGCGACCTTGGCCTGCATCAGCTGGAAGGAGCCAATCGGTTTGCCGAACTGCTTGCGCTCGCGCAGGTAGGGGATCACCGTATCGAGACACGCCTGCATGATGCCGAGCTGCAATCCGGCCAGCACCACGCGCTCGTAATCCAGTCCGCTCATCAGCACGCCGACGCCGCCGTTGAGCGGCCCCATGATGCGCTCTTCCGGCACGAAGCAATCGGTGAACACCAGCTCGGCGGTGGGCGAGCCCTTCATGCCGACCTTCGAAATCTTCTGGCCGATGGCAAAGCCCTCGTCGCCCTTCTCGATCAGGAAGGCGGTGATGCCGCGTGATCCGGCGTGGCCGTCGGTCTTGGCATAAACCACCAGCGTATCGGCCTCGGGCGCGTTGGTGATCCAGAACTTGGTGCCGTTGAGGACGTAACCGCCCTGAACGGCATCGGCCTTGAGCTTCATCGAAACCACGTCCGATCCTGCCCCCGCTTCGGACATGGCAAGGCTGCCGACGTGCTCGCCGCTGATCAGCTTGGGCAGGTATTTCGCCTTTTGCTCGTCATTCCCCCAGCGGCGGATCTGGTTGAGGCAGAGGTTGGAATGCGCACCGTAGGACAGGCCGACGCTGGCACTGGCGCGGCTGACTTCCTCGACCGCGATCACATGCTCAAGGTATCCCAGCCCCAGCCCGCCCCATTCCTCTTCGACCGTGATGCCATGCAGGCCCAGCGCGCCCATCGGCTCCCACAATTCGCGCGGGAAGCGGTCTTCGCGGTCCGTGCGATCAGCCAAGGGCGCGATCTGTTCGTCGGCGAAGCGGGCGGTGGTATCACGGATCATCTCGGCCGCTTCACCAAGGTGGAAGTCGAAATCAGGGGTCGCGCGCATTTTATGTCCTGCGGGTGTAATGATTGTTCAGGCCCCCGCATAGCAAGGCATCGGGCAAAGGCCAATCGGGGACGCTGGCGCGCAGGCGAAACCCGCGCTAATTGACGTGCCAATGACGATGCCATCACCCCTGCTCCGCTTCGACGGGGTGATCTGCCGCTTCGGGGAGGTCACGGCGGTTGGCGCATTGGGGGCCGGCGTCACCTGCGATCTGGCGGCGGGCAGCTTTGTCGCGCTGGTCGGCGCGTCGGGATCGGGCAAGTCGACGCTGCTGAAGACCGTCAACACCCTGGTCCGGCCCAGCGAAGGCCGGGTCCTGTTCGGGGCTGACGATGTCAGCACGCTGAAACCCGCCCGCCTGCGCCGCCGCGTTGGATACGTGTTCCAGGGCGTGGGCCTGTTCCCGCATTTCTCGGTCGCCGAAAACATTGCCATCGGCCCGCGGTTGGCAGGCGAGAAACTGCCGCCAGAACGGATCGCGCAGCTGCTCGCACTGGTCGAGCTTGATCCTGCCTATGCCAAGCGGATGCCCGATGAACTTTCCGGCGGTCAGCGCCAGCGGGTCGGCGTGGCGCGGGCGCTGGCGGGGGGGCCGGAACTGCTGCTGATGGACGAACCTTTCGGCGCGCTGGATCCCGTGACCCGCGACGCGCTGGGCCGCACAGTGCGGGAATTGCACGACACACTGGGCCTGACCACCGTGATGGTGACGCATGACATGGCCGAGGCGCTGCTGCTGGCAGACCGCGTGCTGGTGATGGACAAGGGCGCTCTTGTCGCGGACGAGACCCCGCGCGCGCTGCTCGCCGGTGCTGGCGGCGCAGTGGCGCAGCGCCTTGCCAGCGTCCCGCGCAATCAAGCCGAGCGGTTAGCGGCGATGGAGCGCGAGCGGTGAACGACATCTGGGATCTGCTCCCCGGCCTGGGTGACAAGCTGGCGGCGCACGTGGTGCTGTCGGCCAGCGCGATCGGGCTGGCGATGCTTATCGCCCTGCCGATGGCGGTGTGGGCGAGCCGTTCGGCGATCGTCGCGCGTCTTGCGCTGAGCCTCGCCAGCCTTGTCCAGACCATACCTGCGCTGGCGCTGCTGGCGCTGTTCTTCCCGCTGCTGCTGTCGCTGCGGGCGGTGTTCGGCGAGGGGCTGCCGGCATTCGGATTCTTGCCCGCATTGATGGCGCTGACGCTTTATGCGCTGCTGCCGATCCTCAGGAATGCCGTCACCGCGCAGGCCAACCTTGATGAAGGCGTGCTGGAGGCGGCAGACGGCGTGGGCATGACCAAGTGGCAGAAGCTGGTGCTGGTCGAAGCGCCGCTGTCCGCCCCCTTCATCATGGCCGGCATCCGCACCGCAAGCGTGTGGACCATCGGCGCGGCGACGCTTGCCACCACCATCGGTCAGCCGAGCCTTGGCGATCCGATTTTCGCCGGACTGCAAACCCAGAACTGGGCGCTGGTGCTGGCCGGATGCCTGGCCAGCGCGGCACTGGCGCTGGCGGCGGATAACCTGCTGTGGGTGATCGAGGTCGGGCTGGCGCGGCGGTCGCGGGCGATGACATTTGGCGGGATCGCCGTGGTGACAGCGGGCATCCTTGCCGCGCTTTGGGCGCAGGGTTCGGGCAGCGAGGAACGGCGCATCATCATCGCCTCCAAATCCTTCTCCGAACAATACATCCTTGCCCAATTGATCGGCGCGCGGCTGGAGGCGGCGGGGTACGCGGTTGAATATCGCGATGGGCTGGGCAGCGCCGTGGTGCATTCGGCCGTCGCCAGTTCCAGCATCGACATCTCGGTCGATTACACCGGCACGATCTGGACCAATTACCTTAAGCGCGAAGATAATCCCGGACGCGAGGCGATGTACGAAACGATCGTCGACTGGGAAGCGCGCACCAATGGCGTGAAGGTGCTGGGCCGGTTGGGCTTCGAAAATGCCTATGCCTTCGCCATGCGCGCCGACCGGGCCAAGGCGTTGGGCGTCACCTCTCTGGCGGATCTGGGCGGCAAGGCTCCTGACCTCACCGTCGGCGGCGATCCCGAATTTTTCGAACGCCCGGAATGGATCGCGGTGCGCGATCTTTACGGGCTGCGCTTCGGCAAAAGCCGCAATTTCGCGCCCACCTTCATGTATAATGCGCTGCAATCGGGCGAGGCGGACGTGATCAGCGCCTACACATCGGACGGACGGATCGCGGCGGACAAGCTGGTGGTGCTGGAGGACCCGGAAGGCGCGCTGCCCAGCTACGATGCGATGCTGATGCTGTCCCCTCGCATCGCCGGAGACAAGGGCGTGATCGCCGCGCTGCAACCGTTGATCGGGGCGATCAGCGTCGAAGCGATGCGCGAGGCGAACTTCGCCGTTGATCGCGAGGATGAGAAGAAGCTGACGCCCAAGGCAGCGGCGGCGGCGTTAGCGACGAACGCGGGGCTGAAATAGTAGGCCCACACGCAACCCCTCCCCCAAGCGGGAAGGGCGTTTGTGGCGCGGCAACGTTGGCACCGCGGACCGCAAGGCCCGCGCAAATCAAGGCGCCTTCTTCCACACCTGCGTCTGGCATAGCGGGCCGAAACAGCCCTTCACTTCCAGCACCCCGTCGCCCTTGCGGCGCACTTCGGAAGTGTAGGTGCGCCCGGACTTGGGGTCATAGACCTTCCCGCGCCACGCATCGCCATCCACCGTCAGGCCGGACAGGATCGCGGTGCCGATCAGCTTGCGACTGCGCTTCTCCGTGTCGGCATTATTGACGTCGCGCTGGTCATTGCCGCCGGGAGGCAGGATCAGGAACTTCTCGATCCTCCCGCACAGTGTCTTGCCGCATTTGGCGATCCCCACCACCGCATCCTTTTCCGCTGTCACCCAGCGGCCAGTGATGGTGTTCGCGGAGAGCGCAGGGGACATTGCGGCGAGGCCCGCAGCCAGCGCCAGCACACAAGCTTTCGTCGTCATCAATCAAACCCCGCCCCGAACGGCCAGCGCCGCCCGCACAGACCCAGCACCTTGAACAGCATGCCCATCTCGCTTTCTTTCACCAGCCGGTCGCGCTGACGCTGGAACTTGTCCTTCTGGTAAGGCGCCCGACGACGCAGCATTTCCATGCGGGTGTCGATCCCCATCTGGAGCAGCCATTCACCCTGATACTGCAGGCCCATCACATCCGCGCCGTTATCCTCGGCCACCTGCTTCAACAGTTCGAAATCGACATGCGCGGTAAGATCGGCGTCGCCGGGGTGGGCAAAGACATCGACCTTCTGGTGCGATTTCAGCGCCTGCAAGGTCGATCCGGAACGCAGCTCCTCATGGCCATAATCGATGATCAGCGCCGCCCCGCCCTGGTCCTTCAGCCGCCGCGCAATCTCAGCCATGATCGCCACCGAAGCCGGGCTCGTCTCGATCAAGGTGCCCTGCGAGGCCGTGACCCAGCTGGGCGGCACGAAGTGGTCCATTCGCTCCTTGCCCGTGACGAAGGTGAACTCGTCGCCTTCCAGCCCCACCATCCGCGGATACCACCCTTCAGTCGAGCGGATGAGGTGCTGCACCGGCAGGGCATCGAAGAACTCGTTGCCGACGATCAGCAGCGGCGCATCATCGGGCAGGGTCGAAATGTCGTGGTGGTGAATGCAATCGGGGAAGGCCTCGCGCTGGATCGCGCGCAGCGTGGCAGAGGTTTCGACAAAGTGGACCTGCGGCGTCATGCCCTGCTTGGCCGCCGCGCCCAGCGCATCCTTGGCCAGCGTGCCGCGCCCCGGCCCCAGTTCAACGTAATGGATAAGCTTGCGGCGGGTCATGCGTGACCACAGATCGGCGAACCACACGCCGACCAATTCGCCGAACACCTGCGTGATCTCGGGCGCGGTGATGAAATCGCCTTGTTCGCCAAGGGGATCGCGGCTGGCGTAATAGCGTGCGTTGCTCTCGCCCATGAACTGCGCGAGGCTGATCGGGCCAGTTTCGCGAATCAGACGGCGCAAGGTGGCCGGCACGTCGACATTCGCGCGGGCACGCAATTCGGCCTCCAGCCGGGCCTGTTCGGCAGCGGCAGCCTCTTCGGCCTCGCGCCGCGCCTTCTCTTCGGCGGCACGGCGGGCGGCTTCCTCGGCTGCGGCCTTGGCGCGGGCTTCTGCCTCTGCCTTGGCGCGGGCCTTGGCTTCTGCCTTGGCGCGGGCTTCGGCTTCCTTCTTCAGGCGGGCCTCTTCAGCAGCGCGGGCGCGGGCTTCAGCTTCGGCGCGGGCGCGGGTCTCGGCTTGGCGGCGGGCCTGTTCTTCTGCGGCAGCCTTGGCGACAGCGGCGGCAGCTTCGGCCTCGCGGCGGGCGCGCTCTTCTGCTTCTCGGCGGGCCAGCGCCTCCGCCTTGGCTTTCGCTCGTGCTTCGGCTTCGGCGCGGGCGCGTTCCTCGGCTTCGGCAAGCTTTCGGGCGCGGGCTTCGGCAGCGGCTTTTTCGCGCGCTTCGCGTTCGGCAGCGGCGCGGGCTTCGGCTTCGGCCTTCTCGCGGGCGCGGGCCTCTTTCAGCAGGCGGGCGCGTTCCTCAGCCTCGGCCTGTGCACGGGCGTGCGCTTCAGCGGCCTCCCGCGCAGCCGCTTCTGCGCGGGCGCGCGCTTCGGCCTTGGCAGCAGCGCGCGCGGCAGCCTGCGCCGCCGCGCCGTCGTCATCCTGGTCTGCCGGTGGCGGATCGATCAGTCTGAGCGCGCTGCGCCAGACCCGGCCGCCATCCTTCAGGCCGGCGCTGTCGTCCCCGCCGCCAGCGGCTTGGTCCGCAGCGCGTAGATCACGACAATCAACCCAGTCAGGATAAGCGGTATGGTCAGCCATTGCCCCATCGATAGCCCGGTCCGCATCGCAAAGTCAGCCAGTTGTTGATCAGGCTGGCGGAAAAATTCGTTAACAAAGCGCGCGATCCCCATACCGAGGGTGAACACCCCCGCCAACAGACCCGGACGATAACGCGCGCGGGTTTTCCAGAACAGCAGCATCATGATGACCAGCAGCGCCAGCCCTTCAAGGCCCGCCTGATACAGCTGGCTCGGGTGGCGCGGCAGATCGTCGGCGGCGGGGAAAACCATCGCCCACGGCACATCGGTAACGCGGCCCCACAGCTCGCCATTGACGAAATTCGCCAGCCGGCCGAGCAGCATCCCCATCGGCACGCCGACCGCAACATAATCGACCACGCGGATGAAGTTCAGCCGATCGCGCCACGCAACGTAAGCCATCGCCGCCGTGACACCTGCCAGACCGCCGTGGAACGCCATGCCCCCGTCCCACAGCCGCAGCAGCTTCCACGAAACAAAGCCGTCGCCCGAAAAATCGGTAAAGGCGCTGGGGATGCCGGTTTCGCCGCCGGTATAGAACAGCGCATAACCAAGCCGCCCGCCGATGATCACGCCCAGCGTGCAGTAGAAAAACAGGTCATCGGCATGGCGCTGCGCCATCGGCGCGCCGGGCGCCTTGAGCATCTTTGACGTATGCCAATAGGCGAAGATCACGCCCAGCAGGTACGCCAGCGAATAATATCGCAGGGTGAAGAACCCCAGCTCGATCCCGGGTTTCAGCCCCAGATCGGTCCAGTAGATCGGATCGGCAGGGATGCTTGCGGCAAGTAGTGACAGCACGAAGCGAACCTCTTATTGACAATGATATGCCGTATCGGCGGACCCGAGGTGTCCTCGTTTCTGGCCACGGTCGCGCTGGCGCTTCTGGCACAGCAACCGGGGCAGGGGAAGGGGCACGGGCGCCGCTGGGCGGAATGGGACAGGCAATCCGGCGCAGGGGCGAGTCCCCGTCCGGACGGCCGCAACAACGAGAGAGGAACACCGCATGCCCACCCAGCTGGACAATGCGCTTGAAGCGATCATGACCGGCCTGACCTCGGAAGGACAGCCGTTCGCCACCGTGCCCTTTACCCGCGACGGGATCACCATGCCGGCCTTCGCCGCCGCCCCGCCGACGCTGGCCCATTATTTCGCGCATTTCTGCAACCAGAACAAGGATCTGCCCTTTCTGGTCGATGGCGACATCCGTCTGACATTTGGCGAGGCCTACGCCGCGGCGACCTGCGTTGCCGAAGGTCTGGTGCAGACGCATGGCATCCAGAAAGGCGACCGTATCGGCCTTGCCGCACGCAATTCTGCCAATTGGATGATCGCCTATATGGGCATCCTGATGGCGGGCGGCTGCGCCACGCTGCTCAACGGTTTTTCCTCCGGTGATGAACTGGCTTACGGGCTGGAACTCGCCGAAGCCAAGCTGCTGCTGGCCGACGAAGGCCGCGCCGCGCGGCTCGAAGGGCATTCGCATCCGTCCAAAATCGTGCTGTTCACTCACGGCAACCCGCCGTCCGAAGGCCTTGTTGCCACCTGGGCGACACCGCAGGGCACCCCCGCAGCGATGGCGATGCTGGGTCAGTTGGGGCCGGACGATATCGCCACCATCCTCTACACCTCGGGTTCGACCGGCAAATCCAAGGGCGCATGGTCCGATCACCGCGGCGTCGTGAACGGCGTGATGAACTATGTCGCCCAGTCGGCGATGGCCAAGGTGCACATCGAATCCCAGGGCGAGGTCATCACCGAACAGCCCTGCGCGCTGGTCGCGGTGCCACTGTTCCACGTGACCGGCGAAGTGCCGCTGTTCCTGCAAAGCTTCGCCATCGCGCGCAAGCTGGTGCTGATGCCCAAGTGGGACGCGGGCCTCGCGATCCGTCTGATGGCGGAAGAAAAGGTCAGCTACTTCGTCGGCGTGCCGCTGATGAGCTATGAAATCGCCAACCATCCTGACCGCGAAAAATACGACCTGTCGGCCTGCAAAAGCTTCGCCGCCGGCGGCGCCCCGCGTCCGGTGGAACACGTCACCCGCATCAAGGAAGCCTTCCCCGGCAGCTTCCCGCTTCTGGGCTATGGCCTCACCGAAACCAACGCGGTGGGCTGCGGCAATTTCAACGAGAACTACCTTGCCAAGCCCGGATCGACCGGGCGTCCGTCCAAGCCGATGGTCGATCTTGCGATCCTCGACGATCTGGGCAACCCCCTGCCGCAAGGTCAGGTGGGCGAGGTGTGCATCCGGTCAGTCGCCAACTTCCGCGGCTACTGGAAGAACGACGAGGCGACCAAGGCCGCCTTCACCGCTGACGGTTATTTCCGCACCGGCGACCTCGGCTATCTCGATGCCGACGACTACCTGTTCATCGTCGACCGCAAGAAGGACATCATCATCCGCGGCGGGGAGAATATCTCCTGCATCGAAGTGGAAGACGCGATCTACGCGCATGACGATGTCGGCGAATGTTCGGTCTTCGGCCTGCCCGACGAACGCTTCGGCGAGGTGCCTGCGGCGGTGTACCGCATGAAGGAAGGCCATGCCGCGGTGACTCCGGCACAGCTGCGCGAATTCCTGCTGGCGCGGATTGCGCCGTTCAAGGTGCCGCTGGAACACCAGATCTGGCTAGTCGAGGATGCCCTGCCCCGGCTCGGCACGCAGAAAATCGACAAGCGCAGCGTCAAGGCGCTCTACCTCGATCAAGCCGTCCCTGCGTGAGCCGGGCGTGAGGCCCCGAGGATGAGCCCGCGCCGCATCCCCGGCCAGCGCGCGATCATCGACCGGCGCGCGCTGGCCGACGAAATCGCAGCCCTGCACCAATCCGGGGGCGAAAAAGCCCGCCCCCGGATCGTCGCGGCGCTGCGCATGGCGTTGGACGAAGGGCGCGTCGAGCTTGCCCGCAGGCTGGAACTGACACCGTCTGCCGGGCACGAGGTTACGGCGGGATTTTCCTTCCTGATCGATCAACTGCTGCGGGTGATCCACGATTACGTCACCACGCACCTGTATCCCGCCGCCAACCGCACCCAGGCCGAACGGCTCGCGATCCTGGCGGTCGGCGGGTACGGGCGGGCCGAAATGGCGCCCCATTCGGATGTCGATGTTGCCTTCATCACCCCCAACAAGCGCGCGCCGTGGTGCGAGCAGGTGATCGAGACGATGCTCTATATCCTGTGGGATCTGGGCCTGAAAATCGGCCATTCCAGCCGCACAGTTGCCGACACGATCCGCATGGCGAAAGAGGATCTGACGATCCGTACCGCGCTGCTCGAAAGCCGCATGGTGTGGGGCGAACAGGCGCTTTATGAAGAACTGCGCGCCCGGTTCTGGAATGACGTCGTCAAGGGCAGCGAACGCCAGTTCCTGACCCTGAAGCTGGCCGAACGCGAAGCGCGGCACAAGCGGATGGGCGATAGCCGCTATGTCGTTGAGCCCAACATCAAAGAGGGCAAAGGCGGCCTGCGCGATCTGCAGACGCTGTATTGGATCGGCAAATATGTCCACCGCGTGGATAACGGTGCGCAGCTGGTCGATGTGGGGCTGCTGACGTCTGCCGAATATCGCAGTTTCCGCCGCGCCGAAGGATTTCTGCTGGCGGCGCGCTGCCACATGCACCTGATCACCGACCGCGCCGAGGACCGACTGACCTTCGATCTTCAGCGGCAGGTGGCCGAACGCATGATGTTCGCTGACCGTCCGGGCAAAAGCGCGGTCGAACGGTTCATGCAATACTACTTCCTGCAGGTGAAGCGGGTGGGCAGCCTGACCGGCGTGTTCCTGTCGCACCTTGACGAGGAGATGGCCAAGAAACGCCCGCGCACCGGTTTCTTCGCCGGTTGGACGCAGCGGCCGCGCATGTTCAAAGGCTATTCGGTCGAAGGCGGACGCCTGCGCGCGCCGGGTGACGACTGGTTCCGGCAAGACCCGGTGCGTCTGATCGAAGTGTTCCAGCTGGCCGAGGCCGAAGGGCTGGAAATTCACCCCGAAACGATGCGTCAGGTGGGGCGCGATGCCAAGCTGATCGATGGCAAGATGCGCCGGGACAAGCGCGCCAATGCGCTGTTCATCGACCTGCTATCTGGCCGCAAGGACCCCGAAACCGCGCTGCGCTGGATGAATGAGGCAGGCGTGATCGGCCGTTTCGTGCCCGATTTCGGCCGGGTCAATGCGCAGATGCAGTTCGATATGTACCACCACTACACGGTGGACGAACACACCATCCGCGCGATCGGGCTATTGAGCCAGATCGAGCGCGGGCTGCTGTCTGCCGATCACCCGCGCGCCACCCGCGAATTTCCCAAGCTCGCCTCGCGCCGCGCGCTGTATGTCGCGGTGCTGCTGCATGACATCGCCAAGGGGCGCGGCGGCGATCATTCGGTGCTGGGGGCGGATGTTGCCCACCAGCTGTGCCCCCGCTTCGGACTGGACGGACGCGAGACCGATCTCGTCGCCTGGCTGGTGCTGCAACACCTGCTGATGAGCCGCACCGCGCAAAAACGCGATCTGACCGACCCCAAGACCATCGAGGATTTCGCAGGCGAGGTGCAGACCCTTGAACGCCTGCGCAATCTCGCCATCCTCACCGCAGTCGATATCCGCGCGGTCGGGCCGGGGACATGGAACAGCTGGAAGGGCCAGTTGCTGGGCGAGCTTTACGACGCTTCGCAGGAGCGCCTGCGCCTGGGTCACAAGGGCAATGGCCGCAAACAGCGCGTCACGGCCAAGAAGGACGCAGTGCAGCGCCTGCTGGGCGACGCCGATCATCTGGTCGACAGCATCGGCGCGCTGCTGGGCGATGCCTACTGGATCGCCGAGCCTGAAGACATCATTGCCAGTAACCTGGTGCAATATGACGCTGCGATTGCAACCAAGGACCAGCTTTCGATCCACTGCGAAGTCGATGAAGCGCGCGGAGCAACGCGGGTCAGCGTCATCGCCGCCGACCATCCCGGCCTGTTTTACCGCATGGCGGGCGGCATCCACCTGGCCGGTGCCAACATCCTCGACGCGCGCATTCACACCGCGCGCAGCGGCTATGCAGTCGACAACTTTCTGGTGCAGGACCACAACGCCCAGCCCTTCCGCGAAGCAGCGCAGATGGCGCGCATCGACAAGGGTATCCGCGATGCGCTGCTCGCCAAGGTGGAACTGGTGCCCAAGCTGGCCGCTCGCCCGCTCGCGCATTCGCGGGCCAAGGCGTTCGATGTCGCCCCGCGGGTCGGGTTCGACAATGATGCCTCCAACCACTTCACCGTGATCGAAGTGACAGCGCGCGATCGGCCCGCGCTGCTCAACCGGTTGGCGCATGCTTTGTACAAGGCTAACCTGATCGTCCATTCGGCGCATATCACCGCCTATGGCGAAGCGGCGGCCGATACCTTCTATGTCACCGACCTGACGTCGGCCAAAATCAAGGCGCCCGAACGGCTGGCCGAGATCGAGGCCGCGCTGCTCGAGGCGGCCAGCGATCAGCGCCAGCAACAGCTTGAAAAGGCATAACTAAAAACCCTTCTATATGCAGCATTTTGCAGGTGCGGTGAACCGTTTGCGGGATAGGTTGCATTCCCGAAACGTATTGCTATTGTGGCGGCCCTCAACTCAGGGAGAGTTACAAAAATGACCACCGCATCCCCCATGCGGAGCCCCCTCCGGCTCGGCAAAATCGCGCTGCTGGCTGGCACCGCGGCTTTCACCCCCGTTGCTGCACTTGCACAGGACGCTGAAGCGCCTGTCGCCGAAGAACGCGCCAACACGCTCGACAGTCTGAACGAAATCCTCGTTACCGGCACCAAAACCAAGGATGCTGAAAACGTTCAGGATATTCCGCTGGCCGTGACCGCGTTCAACGCTGGCACGCTGGAAGCGTTCAAGATCCGCGACATTTCGGGCCTGTCGTTCCAGGCACCGACCGTCAGCCTCGACCAGGTTGGCACCAGCCGCGGCACCGCCAACTTCACCGTCCGCGGCCTCGGCATCAACTCGTCGATCCCCTCGATCGACCCCACCGTCGGCGTGTTCGTTGACGGCGTATACCTCGGCATCAACGGCGGCGTCGTGTTCGACCTGTTCGACCTCGACAGCGTTGAAATCCTGCGCGGCCCGCAGGGCGTATTGTTCGGCCGTAACGTGACCGGCGGTGCAGTTGTCATCAACACCGGCAACCCGACCGAAGATTTCCGCGGCAAGTTCCGTGCAGCAGTCGACGGCCCCGTCGATGGCGGCCGCGGCGGCGCGAACTACACGATGAGCGGCGTCATCAGCGGCCCGATCGTTGAAGACGTTTTGCTGTTCAAGGTCGGTGCGTACTTCAACAAGGACGAAGGCTACTTCCGTAACCTTGCGGCTGCCACACGCCCCAACCTGTCGGAAAACCACGGCGCGGCAGAAACCAAGATCCTGCGCGGCGCATTGGAAGCGCGGCTGGGCGGCCTGACCCTGCTGGGCAAGCTCGATTACTTCGAAAGCGAAGGCGATGGCCCCTCGGCCCAGAACCGCGCGTTCTTTGATCGCAACAGCTTCGATCTCGCCATCGACGAGCCGGGCAACTATGCCAACGAAATCTGGACCGGATCGCTGACCGCAACTCTCGATGTCGGTCCGGGTACCCTGACCAACGTGTTTGGCTTCCGTGATTACACGGCCACGACCCGCGGCGATATTGACGCAACGCCGAGCTTCCTGTTCCACTCCAATTCGGGGACCGAACAACAGCAGATTTCGAACGAACTGCGCTATGCGATGTCGTTCGATAACCTCGAACTGACCTTCGGCGGCTTCTACTTCCAGCAAGACCTCGCCTATGACGAGAGCCGCGAATTGCGCCGCGATTTGCCGGTGAACCTGCGTCCGCCGGTGTTCTTCGGCGGTGGCCGTCAGGATCACGAAGTGATCGGCGCGTTCGCCAATGCCCAGTGGGAATTCGTCGACAATCTGTCGCTGATCGCAGGCATTCGCTGGAACCAGGAAACCAAGGATGCGGCAGTGACCTACATCACTCCGCGTGCGCCGTGCTCGGTGATCGCAGGCACCTGCCCCACCGGCTCGCAGCCGTTCAATCCGGCGATCGAAACCGGCGGCTTCACCGATGACGTGCGCTTCCGCAACCTTTCGCCCAAGCTTGGTCTCCAGTACGAATTCGCTGACAGCCAGATTTACGGCCACTGGA
This sequence comes from Porphyrobacter sp., assembly GCA_041639595.1. GTDB lineage: Bacteria > Pseudomonadota > Alphaproteobacteria > Sphingomonadales > Sphingomonadaceae > Erythrobacter. The sequence goes on along the minus strand of JBEQBX010000018.1, from coordinate 25,481 downwards.
GCCGCGGCTTCCGTTCGGGCGGCTACAACTTCCGCATCACCAATATCCCGGTGTTCAACCGGGCGTTTGCAGCGACCAACGCGCTCTCCTTCGATGAAGAACAGGTCGACAACTACGAAATCGGCGGGAAATTCCAGACCGCCGATGGCAGCTTCACGCTGAACGTGGCCGGTTATGTCACCAAGGTCGGCAACATGCAGCGCGAAGTGAACCTCGCTGATCCGGGTGCAGGCGTGGTGCAGAACATCCTCAACACCGCTGATGCCACGATCAAGGGCTTCGAAGCCGAAGCGCGCATGCGCGTGTCGGATTCGCTGGCCTTCACTGCGAACATCGGGATTACCGATGCGGGCTACGACCGCGTGCTGTTCGACATTTCGGGCGATGGCCGCATCTCGGATGCCGATCTGGATCTCAGCCTGCCGCGCGTTCCCCCCGTCGTGGTTGGCATGGGCGTGATCCACGATTGGGATCTGGGTAACAGCTCCATCCTGACCCGCGTGAACTACCAGTACCGTGACCGTGCAGCCTATACCGACGATAACTTCGGCTGGCTGAACGATCTCAGCAACCTGGAAGCCAACATCACCTGGAACACCCCGATGGAAGGCCTGTCGCTGTCGATCTACGGCCGCAACCTGCTCGACCAGGTGCAGGAAGGCGGCGACACGCAGGTGCCGTTCGCTGGCCCGCTTTCCGACGGCGTGCAGCGGCCGTTCCAGCAGCGTCCGGGCGGCGGCACGTTCTCGCCGCTGATGCGCGGCCGCAACGTCGGGATCGAAGCGCTGTTCGAGTTCTGAGTTAGGAACTGAACCAAAACAAAGAAGGGCGCTCCGGGAACGGGGCGCCCTTTTTCGTTGCGTGGATCAATGTTGCCCGCGGGCACCAAACAGGGCCGAGCCGACGCGCACATGCGTGGCGCCCAGCATGACTGCGGTTTCGTAATCGCCGCTCATCCCCATGCTCAGGCCGGTCAGCCCGTGATCGGCGGCCAGTTTCGCCAGCATCGCAAAGAACGGCGCGGCTTCGGTGTCGGCGGGCGGAATGCACATTAGCCCGGCCAGCGGCACATCCGCAGCGCGCACGGCGGCCAGAAACGCTGGCAGATCGGCAATCGGGCAGCCGCCCTTCTGCGCCTCGTCTCCGATATTGACCTGCACGAAACACGGCACCTGCCGTCCGGCCTTGTCCATCGCCCTGGCCAATGCGGTCAGCAGGCTGGGCCGGTCAAGCGAGTGGATCACGTCGAACAGGGCGACGGCTTCTTCTGCCTTGTTCGACTGCAACTGACCGATCAGATGCAGTTCGATATCGGGATGGACTTCGCGCAAAGCGGGCCACTTGCCCTGCGCCTCCTGCACACGGTTTTCGCCGAACACGCGCTGGCCGGCATCGATCAGCGGCTGGATCGCGGCGGCATCATGGGTCTTGCTGACCGCGATCAGGGTGACATCGGCAGGCGCGCGCCGCGCGGGCTTGCACACGCGGGCAATGTTGGCGCGGATTTCGGCGAGGCGGGCTGCGGCTGTATTATCCATATCCTGCGCTCTATAGCGGGCGCGTGACGCGCGCCAATCCCCTCCCCGCCCTGTGGCTGATCAGCGACGCCCGCAATGACGCAGCGCTGGAATATGCGCTGGCCGCATTGCCGCGCGGCAATGCCTTCGTGTTCCGGCACTATCACCTTGCTGAACCGGCGCGCCGCCAGCGGTTCGAAGCACTGGCCGCGGCGGCACGTGCGGGCGGGCACCTCGTGATCCTGTCCGGCGCAGCGGAACTGGCGCAGGAATGGGGTGCGGACGGCATTTACGGACCGGCGGAGAAGCTCGGCCGGCTCCCCAACCTGCTGCGCCTTGCCACCGCCCATGATGCGCATGAAATTGCGCTGGCGAACGCGGCGAAGGCGGACGGCGTGTTCCTCTCCCCCGTGTTCCCCACCCGTTCGCATCCCGGTGGCGCGAGCCTCGGCATCAGCCGGTTCCGGGAATTGGCCGAGGGCGCCGAAATGCCGGTCATCGCGCTTGGCGGCATGACGGCAGAGCGCGCGCAGGAGCTGGATTGGCCCCGCTGGGCGGCAATCGACGGGTTGAGTTAGGATCGTCCCATCGCTCTTTCCTTGACCGGAGTGGCGGGAGGATTCATGATGTGTTCCGCACAGGAGACTCCCGAAATGGCCAGCCGCGCGGCCCCACACGTCAAACCCGGTCGCCAGACCGACGCCGAATGGCGCGCAGGCCTGCGCCGCAGCTTGCGCCGCATTGCCCAGATGACGGGCGCGGGGCTGCTTTTCGGCGCGGCAGCGTTCCTTGCGCTGGCACTGGCCAGTTACACCCAGACCGATCCCAGCCCCTCGACCGCGGCTGACCCTGCCGCCATCGCCAACTGGATGGGCGCAGCCGGAGCGTGGGCTGCAGACCGCGTGCTGCTGATCTTCGGCGTACCCGGGGTGCTGTTGCTGCCCCTGCTATATGTGTCCGCGCGCAAACTGTGGCGCGATGTCGAAAATGGCGACGCGCCGGAAACGACCGCATGGTGGATGCCGACCGCGCTGCTGCTGATCGCCATGACCTTGATGGCCACGGTGCTGAGCCTGGCTTTCAGTGGCCCTGGCGGCACGCTGCCAGCGCAGGCGGGGGGGCTTTCGGGCCTGCTGGGCGCAGGCGCAATTCAGGCTGTTGCAGCCCGCTTCGGCGAAGCAGCGCAAGGCTGGGTGATCCTCGCCCTAGCGCTTGTCAGCCTTGCCGTGGGCGTTGCGTTGCTGACCCGCATCTTCGCCATTGATTGGCGCGTGCTGATGAGCCTGCCCGAATTTCTGGGCGGTGGATCGCTGTCCGGCCTGCTGCGCCGTCTGCCGCTGCCCGGGCGCGATCGGGTCCCGGCGCTGGCCTTTGCTGGCGATGATGACACCGATGACGCGGTGCCTGCCCGCCCCAGCCGTCCAGCCAAAGGCATCGCTATCGAAGCCGAGCAGGAGGCGGACGATCGCCCGCGCCGCTCGCCCGAGATCTCCGATCCTTCCGCCCCGCCCAAACGCGCGCAGCCCGCCAAGACTGCGCAGCGCGATATGTTCGCGCAGTTCAGCCTGCCCAGCCTCGATCTGCTCGCCGAACCTCCGGTCGACAAGGCGCCCAAGCTCGACAAGATGGCGCTGGAGCGGAACGCCCGCCTGCTGGAAAACGTGCTCGACGATTTCAACGTGAAGGGCGAAATCACCGCTGTGCGCACCGGCCCGGTGGTGACGATGTACGAACTGGAGCCTGCGCCCGGCATCAAGGCCAGCCGCGTGGTCGGTCTTGCCGAGGATATCGCCCGCAATATGAGCGCGATTTCCGCCCGCGTCTCGCCCATCCCGGGCCGCACCGTGATGGGCATCGAACTGCCCAATCAGGACCGCCAGGTGGTAATGTTGAAGGAATTGGCCGCCTGCGCCGATTTCGCCGATGCCAAGGGCAGCCTGCCGATCATCCTGGGCAAGGATATTGCGGGCGAACCGATCATCGCCGATCTGGCCGCCATGCCGCACTTGCTGGTCGCAGGGACGACCGGTTCGGGTAAATCGGTCGGCCTGAATGTGATCCTGCTTTCGCTGCTGTACCGCTTCACGCCAACCGAACTGCGCCTGATCCTGATCGATCCCAAGGTGCTGGAACTGAAGACCTATGACGATATTCCCCACCTGCTTTCGCCGGTGGTGACCGAACCGGCCAAATCGGTGCGTGCATTGAAATGGGCGGTCGAGGAAATGGAACGCCGTTACCGGATGATGAGCGCGATTTCCTCGCGCAATATCCATTCGTTCAACGAAAAGGTCAGCGCCGCGATTGCCAAGGGCAAACCGCTGGGCCGCCGCGTGCAGACCGGGTTCGACCCCGAAACGGGCGAGCAATTGTTCGAGGAAGAACAGCTCGATTACCAGCCGCTGCCGCAGATCGTGCTGATCGTCGACGAGTTGGCCGATTTGATGGTCACCATCGGCAAGGAAATCGAAGTCCTGATCCAGCGCCTTTCGCAGAAATCGCGTGCGGCGGGCATCCACCTCATCATGGCGACCCAACGTCCTTCGGTCGACGTCATCACCGGAGTCATCAAGGCGAACCTGCCGACCCGCATCAGCTTCAAGGTGACCAGCCGGATCGACAGCCGCACGATCCTTGGTGAACAGGGGGCGGAGCAGCTGCTGGGCAAGGGCGATATGCTGTACAAACCCAACACCGGCGCGATGGTGCGCGTGCACGGGCCGTTCGTATCGGACGAGGAAGTGGAAGCCGTGGCCGATTTCTGGCGCGGTCAGGGCAGTCCCGAATATGTCGATGCCGTCACCGAAGAACCGGAAGAAGGCTTCGGCGGGTTCGGCTTCGATGATGACATGACCGCTTCGGACAATCCGGACGAACGCAAATATCGTCAGGCCTGCCAGATCGTGTTCGAAAACCAGAAGGCATCCGGCAGCTGGCTCCAGCGGCAGATGGGTGTGGGGTATAACACCGCGGCCAAGTGGATCGAGCGGATGGAGGAGGACGGCTTTGTCGGCCCGTCCAACCACGTCGGCCGCCGCGAAATCTACCGCGACCGGGACGGAAACCCTCTGTAGTTCAAAGCCGCAAGGCAAAAGCGCGCCCGTGACGATGCACAGGCGCGTTTTGCAGGCCGTTTGAACGGCGCGATTACTTTGCTTCCAGTTCCACCTTGGTCAGCAGTGTCATCGCCTGCACCTTGGCCGCATTGGCCTGCATGGCTTCGGGCGTCATCGCCACCATCCCCACCTTGGCGAGCGGGCCTTCCTTGCCCCAGCTTTTCACCCATTCCTGCATGAACGCCTCCAGCCCCGGGATGGCGCGCATGTGCGATTTCTTGACATAGACATACAGCGGCCGCGCGCCGGGATAGGCGAAGCTGGCGATGTTTTCATAGGTCGGTTGGACGGAGTTCATCGGCAGGCCCTGCACCCGGTCACCGTTTTCCTCCATGTAGGAATAGCCGAAGACGCCAACCGCGCGCGGGTTGCCGACGATCTTCTGGACGATCAGGTTGTCCTGTTCGCCCTGATCGACATAGGCGCCGTCATCACGCACTTCGGTGCAGATCTGCCGGTATTTGTCTTCGTCGCTGTCCTTCAGCGCCTTCATTGCCGGATCGGTTTTGCAGCCGACTTCCAGCACCAGTTCCTTCAACGCATCGCGCGTGCCGGACGTGCTGGGCGGGCCGTAAACAAGGATCGGATCGGCGGGCAGCGCCGGATCGACATCCTTCCACGTCTTGGCTGTCTGCGGCTTCCCATAGGGCTGCGCGGCCAGCGCTTCGTAAACGGTTTCAGGCGACAGGTTGAGCATGATCCCGCCCTTGCCCGAAGCAAACGCGATGCCGTCCAGCCCGACCTGCAGTTCGATCACTTCATCGACCTTGTTCGACACACAGGCATCAAATTCCGAAGCTTTCATCCGGCGCGAGGCATTGACCATGTCCGGCGTGTTGGGGCCGAGGCCCGAACAGAACAGCTGGATGCCGTTGCCGGTACCAGTGGATTCAATCAGCGGCGAGCGCATGTCAGGGTTCGACCGGGCGAAATTCTCAGCCACCAGCTTGGCAAAGGGATAGACCGTTGATGAACCGACTGCATGGACCGACTGCGCGCCCGATCCCCCGTCATCGCACGCGGCCAAGGTCGATGCCGCCAGCGCCAGAACTGCGCCGGTCTTGAGAAAAGCTGCGTTGCGGTGTGACATGATTATTCCTGATCGGGCACCTTGGGACAAGGCGCTGCGCCTGTCCCGCTAAGACTGTTTCATGACAAGCTTATGACGGCCACAGGGCGGCCAAAGTCAACCGATCACAGGCACCGCATCCGCCAATGGCCCAAGCCGGCAAACGCATGAGAATGCACAAATTTGAATGTGAAATGGGGCGTTCGCGCTTAACAGCATCGTAACCGTGCCCATGGTACCGCCCCGCGATGGGATTCCTGCGCCTTATCTACCGGCTGTGCATGGCTGCGATGCTGATGGCGCTGCTGGCTGCCCGGCCGGCAGCGGCGGCAGTCGAAGACGCTTTGCCCACCTTTGCCCCGGTGTGTCACGCGGAGACCGGCCTTGCGCCCGGTGCGCAGGCGATGCTGCAGCGCGGACCGTGGATTTGCCACAACAGCCATTGGCGTTCGGACGTGCCCGCGGTGTGGCTGCGCTTCGATGCGAAAAGCTGGCGCGGCGAACAATTGCCGCGCCATTTCTTCAGTCGCATCGCGCGGTTCGAAACGATCACATTTCACGCCATCGACGCCGATGGCACGATCCGCACCCGCCGCCTGTCAGAAGGCGATGCAGCCCCCTTCCCGGCGGGGCCAGTGTTCCGCCTGCCGCTGCCCGAAATCACCCCGAACACGACCACGGTGCTCGCCCGGATCGAGGCACCCCATTCGGTTCCGATGCTCACGGAAGCGCGGATCACTCATGATCCGGACAAGGCCGAATGGTCAGGGGTTGATCTGATCCTGCTGGCCTTTGTCGCCGGCATGCTGATGCTGCCGCTGCTATTCGACATCAGCTTCTTTGTGGTGCTGCGCGAACGCTTTGTCCTGCTCCACGCGGCGATGGTCTGCGCAATGATGGTTTACGTTCTGACCGCGGGCGGACTTGCTTTGACCCTTGTCGCACTGCCGGCGGTGCTGTTGGCCGTTCTGGCACCGCTGTCATGGTCGATCGGCGCGGGGATTTCAGCGCTGTTCCTCATCGTCTTCCTGGAACGCGGTGCACAATCAAAGGTAATGCGGCGCATGACGTGGGCGACCGGCTGGTTCACGATGATCGTGCCGGGCCTGTTGGCCCTCCAGCTGGACGGGACCCAGCCGATCGACGATGTCGGTTATTTTGTCGCCCTGCTGCCGTGCATCGCGGTAATCAGCGCGGCGTTGTTCGAAGCAGTGGTGCGCGGCAGCCGTTCGGCGCGGTTCATTGCTGTGGCATGGACGCCGATCATCATCGCTTCGGTTGAACGGTTGCTGCGCGGGCTGGGCTGGCACGTCGGCCCGGCCAGCCTCGACCATATGCTGTATCTTGCCATCGGGATCGAGGTGGTGGTGATCAGCCTGGCGATTGCCGACCGCTTCCTCGCCCTGCGGCGGGAACGCGATGCGGCGCTGACCGAGGCGCGGATGCTGGAACAGCTGTCGGCCCGGGATTCGCTGACCGGCCTGATGAACCGCCGCGCAATCGAGGCGCGCTTTGACGAACTGCTGGCGCAGGGTTTCGATACGTTTGCGCTGGTCGATCTCGACCGGTTCAAGGCGATCAATGATCTTCACGGCCATCAGGTCGGCGATGCCGCGTTGATGGCCTGCGCCAGCGCGCTGCGCGCCAGCGGTGATCGCGATTCCGTCGCCGTGCGGCTGGGCGGTGAGGAATTCGTTGTGCTGCTGCGCGGCCCGCGTCCACTCGAACGGGCCGAGGCGCTGCGGCAGGCAATCCCTTTGCGAATTGCCCAGAAAGTCCCGGGGCTTGAACTGCCCGTCACCGCCAGCATGGGCGTGGTGATGCTGGCCGACGCGAACCGGCACAAGATGGCCTTCGCAGAATTCTACGCGCGGGCCGATGCGTTGATGTATGAAGCCAAGGCCAGCGGGCGCAACCGCATGGCCTATGAACGTCTGACGGTGTTCACCAGCGCCCCGCCAGAACGCGAAGCGGACCGAAAGCGCGGCGCGGTTTAGGGTTCGGCGAAGGGTTCCAGTATTTCCGGCCGCACCCGCGCCAGCCGACCGGTTGCGCGGTCGAGCATCGCCCAGGTGGTGCCCGCGCTGACGAGGCGTTTGCCCGAAGCATCCACGAATTCCACCCGGCGCAGCGACTTTGCACCTTGTGCGGCGCCTTCAATCCAGGTGGTCGCGGTGACGCTTTCGCCCTCGCTCACATTGCCGCGGTAATCGATCTCGTGCCGCACCACGACCCAGAAAAACGCCTCGCGGTGTTCCGGGCGCGCGACCGCATCCCAGTGGGCGGTGGCCATGTCCTGAATCCATTGCACCCACACCGTGTTGTTGACGTGGCCGAGTTCATCAATGTGATCGGGCAGGGCGGTGTAGGTGCGGGAAAAGCGGTTGGGCATAGCCATGGGGTAATGCGGCGGCAGAGCGGCGGCAAGCAGCGCCAAGATATTCTTAGCCTTCGCGCGCTATTGCTATCTGCGACCAGTCAAGGACGAAGACCCGATGCCGGACAATGATCAATCACCGCGCAAGGACCGGGGCTTCAAGCCCCGCATCACCTATACCCAGCCGCCGGGCAGCAAGGGGAAAAGCGTCGTCCTCACCCCCGAAGGCATCTTCTCCTACGAAAGCGGCAAGATGACCACGCTGGCCGATGCGGTCGATTTCTTCTGGACGACGGTCGCGCGTGACCCCCGCGCATGGAACATGGGCCTGCGCGGATACGACTGGCTGCTCGGACATGCCGCCGAAGCTGGCCGGGAAGATGTGCGCCGGACATTGGGCTGGCTGGAGGGTGCAATCGGATTGAAGGACCGCGCCGCAGCGGTCGCCGCCTGCCGCTATCTGGCGGGGATGCCCGCGCTGGTGCTTGCTTCGGATTATGGCCGGCTGATGGCGATCTTCAACAGCCGCAAGGTCGGGATGGTGTGGCAGTTGACCCCCGATCTGGACAAGCGCCCGCTGCCCAGCGGTCCGATCCCGGTGTTCGGCAAGGAAGCCGGCTTCGGCCTGATCCGCGCCGTGCCGGAACTTTACCTGAAGCTGGCGATGTTCGGCCCTGAGATGGAGAGCATCGTGATCCAGCTGGTGGAGGAAGCGATCGATTATAACGTCTCGCTTCCCCCGGAGCTGATCAATCTTTCGGGGCCATCCCCATCTGCCACAGGATGAAGGCGAACTCCTCCGCCGTTTCTTTCAAGGAGTTCCAGCGCCCCGATTGACCGCCGTGGCCTGCGCCCATGTTGGTTTTCAAAAGCAGCACGTTATCATCGGTCTTCAATTCGCGCAGCTTGGCGACCCACTTCGCCGGCTCCCAATAGGTCACGCGCGGATCGTTCAGACCGGCGGTCACCAGCATCGGCGGGTAGGCCTTGGCGGTCACCTGATCATAGGGCGAATAGGACAGCATATAGGCAAACGCCGCCTTGTCGGTGATCGGGTTGCCCCATTCCTGCCATTCGCCCGGCGTCAGCGGCAGCTTTTCGTTGAGCATGGTGTTCACCACATCAACAAACGGCACATGGGCGACAATCGCGCCATATTGCGCGGGGTCCTGATTGATGATCGCTCCCATCAACTCGCCGCCCGCAGAACCGCCGCTGGCAGTGACCTTGCCTTCGGCGGTGTAGCCCTTGGCAATCAGCCCGCGCCCCACATCGACGAAATCGTTGAAGGTGTTGGTGCGGTCGAACAGCTTGCCCTGCAAATACCAGCGCCGCCCCAGATCATCGCCGCCGCGGATATGTGCGATGGCATAGGCGAAACCGCGATCCACAAGGCTGAGGCGCGAAGTCGAAAAGCCCGGCGGGATGGCATAGCCATAGGCGCCGTAAGCATACAGATGCAGCGGCCCCGGCCCTTCGATGCCCGCCTTCTTCAGGATCTCCGCGCGGTCTTTCCGCATCACGATGCTGACCGGCACCATCGTCCCGTCACGCGCCTGAACGGTCAGGCGTTCAGTGGTGTAGAGGTTGGCGTCATATCCGCTGGGGATTTCCTGCGTCTTCAGCGTCGTCAGCCCTGCGGTCTTGACGTCATAATCATAGACCGTGCTGGGCGTGACCATGCTTTGGTACGACAGCCGCAGCGTGCTGACGTCATATTCGGGGTTGTTCGAAAGGCCTGCGGTGTAGCTGGCTTCGGGGAAGGTAATCGGGGTGATCTGATCCGGCGCGGCATATTGGCGCAGCTGGATCTGGTCGAGACCGCCCAATCGCCCTTCGGTGACGAAGAAGCCCTTGAACAGGTCGAAATCGGTGAGATAAAAATCATCCGATCCGGCGATCACCGTCTGCCAGTCGCCCGGCGTTTCCAGCTTCGCCTTGGCGAGGCGGAAGTTGATGTGATCGTCGTTGGTCAGCACCCACAACTCGCCATCACGCACGTCGACCGAATATTCGACGCCCTTCTGCCGCGGCTTCACCAGAATGGGCGTCGCGGTGGGGTTGGCAGCAGGGACAAGCCGCACTTCGCTGGTTTCATTATCGCCGGTGGCAATCACCAGCCAGTCTTCCTGCGCCGTCAATCCGGTGCCGACGCCAAAGCTCTGATCTTCTTCCTTGTACAGCGTGACGTCATTTTCCACCGGCGTGCCGATCACGTGGAGCTTCGCCTCCAGCGTGCGCCATTCCTCTGTGGAAGGGCCATAAACCAGCGCCGTATCCTTCGCGACCCAGGTCAGCCCGCCGCGCAGGTTTTCGATCACATCGGGCAGCAGTTCGCCGGTCGCCAAATCCTTGATCCGCGCGGTGTATCGTTCGCCGCCGGAGGTGTCGGTGGAAAAAGCCAGGAACCGCCCGTTCTGGCTGATCGACGCCGCGCCAAGGCGGAAATATTCGTGCCCTTCGGCAAGCTGGTTTTCATCGATCAGCAACTGCGCGTCACCGCCCGCCACGGGTTTGCGGTAATGCTTGCGGTATTGCGCGCCTTCCTCGAACTCGGACCAGTAAAGGTAGTCGCCATCCTTCTGCGGCACCGTGCTGTCGTCTTCCTTGATGCGCGCGCGCATTTCGGTGAACAGCGCGTCGGTCAGACCTTTCTGGCTCAGCATCTTGTATTCGAAATAGTCGTTTTCGGTGTTCAGATACCGCAACACATCCTCGTCATCCACGACGGGGTATGACTTGTCGTAGAGCCAGTCATAAGGGTCTTCGACCGTGATCCCGTGGACGGTGTAGGTGTGCGGGCGCTTTTCTGCGACCGGCTTTGGCTTATCAATCGTCACGGTCGGCATTTCCTCTTGTGTGTTCGCGCTGGCGGCAGTGGCCGCCAAGGTGGTGGCAGCAAACCCGAAGGCAAGCGCTTTGGCGAGGGCAAACTGACTGATCTGGCGGAGCATATTCGGTCATCCTCTCTGGCAGGCGGTGCGCGCGCATCCGGGTGGAAAGGCGCTGCATTTGAGCTTATGTCGGTAGTACTAGTGACACAATCCGGCCCGGCAAGACCCGCGCCGCGCCTAAGGATCGACGAAATGCTGATGCAGACCCCCCAACTCTCTGGCTCAGCCCGATTAGCCGCCCTGCGCGAAGAGTTGAAGCGCCGCGGTGTCGATGGCTTCATCATCCCCATCAGCGATGAACATATGAGCGAATATGTCGGCGATTATGCCCAGCGATTGGCGTGGCTGACCGGCTTTGGCGGATCGGCAGGGTTCGCGGCGGTGACGCTGGATCATGCCGCGATCTTCGTGGACGGGCGCTACACCGTGCAGGTGCGCGAGCAGGTGGACGGCAATTTGTTCGATTATCGCAGCGTCCCCGCCGACACGCTGGCAGGCTGGCTGGCCGAAGTGTGCGAGAGCGGTGCCAAAATCGCCTATGATCCGTGGCTCCACACCTGGGCGTGGGTTGAGGCGCTGGAAAGCCGCCTCGCGCCCAAGGGCATCACCATGGTCCCGGCAGACAGCAATCCGGTGGACGCCGTGTGGGCCGATCAGCCCGCGCCCTCGGCGGCACAAGCCATCCCGCATGACGAAACGATCGCCGGACGTTCCTCGGCAGACAAGCGCGCGGCGGTGGCCGATTGGCTGACGAAGGAAGGCCATGATGCGGTGGTCATCCCCGCGCTCGATTCGGTCGCATGGCTGCTCAACATCCGCGGCGGCGATGTGCCGCATACGCCGGTTGCGCTGTCCTATGTCATCGCCCGCAAGGACGGCAGCGCCGAATTGTTCATCGCGCCCGAAAAAGTGACGCCGGAACTCACCCGCCATCTGGGCAATGCGGTGACGATCCGCGACCGCGCGGCGTTTGAAACCGCCTTGAGCGAATATGCCGGGCAAAGCGTCGCGCTCGATCCCGAATTTGCGGTGGTCGGGATCGCGCAGGCGTTGCGCAGCGGCGGGGCCAGCTTTGCCTTCACCCAGGACCCGACGATCCTTGCCAAGGCGATCAAGAACCCGGCTGAACAGGCAGGCCAGCGCGATGCACAGGCGCGCGACGGAGCGGCGGTTTCGCGCTTTCTGCGCTGGCTTGAAATCGAAGCGCCGAAAGGCGGCGTCGATGAATTGTCGGCGGCCGCACGGCTGCAAGCCTTCCGCGAGGAAGACCCCGGCCTCTCCGATCTCAGCTTCGACACGATCTCTGCCGCCGCGGGCCATGCCGCCTTGCCGCATTACAAGGTGGACGAAGACAGCAATATCCCGATCCCGCCGTCGTCGATTTATCTCGTCGATTCGGGCGGCCAGTATCCCGGCGGCACGACTGACATCACCCGCACCGTGTGGGTCGGGCCGGGCGAGCCCTCGGCAGAGATGCGCGATCGCAATACGCGCGTGCTGAAAGGCCACATCCAGCTGGCCCGCGCGGTGTTTCCGCAAGGCACGGTTGGCGGGCAGCTTGATGTGCTGGCGCGGCAATATCTCTGGGAAGCGGGCGTCGATTATGCCCACGGCACCGGCCACGGGGTGGGCAGCGTGCTCGCCGTGCACGAAGGCCCGCAGCGTATCGCAAAGCCTTCGGGCGGGCAGGCCGGGACGGGGCAGGAGCTGTTTGCAGGCATGATCCTGTCGAACGAACCGGGCTATTACAAACAGGGCGCATTCGGCATCCGCATCGAAAATCTGGTGCTGGTGGAAGAACGGCAGATTGCGGGGATGGAAGGCAAGTATCTCGGGTTCGAGACGCTGACCTTCGTGCCGCTGGATCGCAAGCTGATCGACAAGGCGCTGCTGACGGCAGAGGAAGTGGCGTGGGTCGATGGCTATCACGCCGAGGTGCGCGCAATTCTGGCACCGCGACTGGCGGGTGATGATCTGGCCTGGGTCAATCGGGAAACCGCGCCGCTTTAGGGTTTGCTGCACGCCCTCCGGCGTGCAGTCCTCGGCGAGCTTCCGTCGCTTCGCGCCGCATCGCCTGCGGGCGGGCGGGCGCCCTTGCGGCCCGTCCTGCGGCGGGCCGAAATCCTTCATCCCTTGCTGCACCTTTGATGTTCCCCTAATGTTCCGCCATCGATTCGCATCACACGGGAGGAAACACGATGATCGGTTACGTCACTCTGGGCACCAATGATCTGCCGCGCGCGGCGGCGTTTTATGATGCGATTGCCGTGCATTTCGGGCTGGGGCGGATGATGGACACCGAAGCCTTCATCGCGTGGGGCGAATGGGGCGGCGCGGCGGGAATCGCGGCGACTGTGCCTTTCGATGGTCAGCCCGCCACGGTCGGCAACGGGGTCATGGTCGCGCTGGAAGTGAAGTCACCCGAACTGGTTCATGCCGTTTATGACACCGCCATCGCTTGTGGCGGCGCTTGCGAAGGCGCACCCGGGCCAAGGGGCGATGACGGCTTCTACGCCGCCTATTTCCGCGATCCTGACGGGAACAAGCTGAACGCGTTTTGCATGGTCGAAACAGCCAAGGATTGATTCCGGTCAGCAGGCGGCAGGCAGGGGTCAGATCCCCGCTTGCCCCCTGCCAGACCCTCTTTAGACCCCCCGTTGCTGCGGTGTTTCACGTGAAACATTGCAGCAACGGGGGTTCAGCGCATCAATCCGCCGATCAGGTTGCGAACGAACCGTCCGACAATCGGCCCGGCCAGATCGGTCGCGATCGAACCGGCAGCCGACGTCACGCCGGAAGCAACCGGATTGGCGCGGGATTTCTTGCCGGTGATTTTAGAAGCGGCAACTGCGGCAGCGCCGCCCAATGCAACCTTCGCCCCTGCACTGAAAGCCTTGCCCCACAGACTGGGGCTTTTGCGCGCCTGACCCCGTACGGCTTCCTCGCCTTCGGCTTCGACCTGTTCGGCGGTGGCGGCGGCGTCAGCGGCCTTGGCGGCGAGAATTTCGGCGGCGCTTTCACGATCCACGCGGGTATCGTATTTACCGTCCAGCGGGCTAATCGACTGAATAATAGCACGTTCTTTCGGCGTCACCGGCCCCAGCCGCGACCGCGGCGGCTTGATCAGCGTGCGCTCGACAATGGTTGGCGCGCCGTCCTGATCCAGCGTCGAAACCAGCGCCTCACCCACCTTCAGCTCGGTGATCGCGCTTTCGACATCGAGATCGGGATTGATCCGGAACGTCTCCGCCGCCGCCTTGATCGCGCGTTGATCGCGCGGCGTGAACGCGCGCAAGGCGTGCTGCACCCGGTTGCCCAGCTGGCCAGCCACTTCTTCCGGGATATCAATCGGGTTCTGCGTCACAAAGAACACGCCAACGCCCTTCGACCGGATCAGTCGCACCACGTTTTCGATGGTGTCCTGAAGCGCCTTGGGCGCACCGTCGAACAACAGGTGCGCCTCGTCGAAGAAGAACACCAGCTTGGGCTTTTCCGGATCGCCGACTTCGGGAAGCGATTCAAACAGTTCCGCCAGCAGCCAAAGCAGGAACGTGGCATAAAGCTTGGGACTGCGCATCAGCTTGTCGGCGGCGAGCACATTCACATAGCCCCGCCCCTGATCATCGACCTTCAGGAAATCGTCGATCTCCAACGCCGGTTCGCCAAAGAAATGGTCCGCGCCTTGCGCCTCGAACGACAGCAATTGCCGCTGGATCGACCCCACCGAAGGCCTGGTGACATTGCCATATTTCCCTGACAATTCAGCCGCATTCTCATTTGCCCAGGCGAGCAGCGCCGACAGGTCGGCGAAGTCGAGCAGCAGCAACCCGTTTTCGTCGGCATAGCGGAAGATGATCTGCAACACGCCTTCCTGCGTCTCGTTCAGATCGAGCAGGCGGGACAATAGCAGCGGTCCCATTTCTGATACAGTGGTGCGGATCGGGTGGCCCTGTTCGCCGTAGAGGTCCCAGAAAATCACCGGATTGTCGGCATAGGTGTAGTCAGTGATGCCCAGTTCCTTCGCGCGGCTTTCCAGCTTGTCAGCGTGCTTGAAGGTAGGCGAACCGGCCATGGCGATACCCGACAGGTCGCCTTTCACATCCGCGACAAACACCGGCACCCCGGCGGCGGAAAAACTCTCGGCGATGCCCTGCAAGGTGACAGTCTTGCCCGTGCCGGTTGCGCCTGCAATCAGCCCGTGCCGGTTGGAACGGCTCAGCGCCAGAACCTGCCGCGATCCTTGTGCGCCGAGGCCAAGATAGATGTCGCTCGCCGTGTCCGCCATACGCTGTCCCTTTGCATCAATGCCTTGGCAGCCATGTGCAGGGGGCAAGGGCGGCGGTCAAGTTCTCGACAGCGGCGCCATTTTTGGCCAAGGCTGCATACCATGAGCTCGCTCACGCCATTTGTTCTGCTCGACGATGCCCGCGCCGGGGACGAGGCTGCCGACGCCTTGCTTTACGAAGCGCCTGAGGCCGTGTTCGTCGCCGCCCGCCCGGACGAGGTGGAAAGCACGCTCGCCGCAGCTGAAGCCGCCCGGCAGGCGGCAGGCGGGTCGCTGGCGGGCTACATTGCTTATGAAGCCGGCATGGCGCTGGAACCGAAGCTGGCAGGGCTGGCCGCAGCGCGCAGCGGCGGCGGCGGGCCGCTGGTGTGGCTGGGCCTGTTCCAATCGCCGCGTCGGATCGCCGCTGCCGATGTGCCCGGCTGGCTGGCAGACAGAGCGCAAGGGCCAGGAACCCTCGGCCCGATGGAGCCGCAGCTTTCGCCGGGTGGCTATACCGCTGCATTCGAAGCCCTGCGCGACGCGATCCACGCAGGCGACATCTATCAGGCGAACCTCACCTACCCCCTTGCCGGATCGTTCCGCGGCGATCCGACCGGGCTATATGCCGCGCTGCGCGATGCAGCGGCAGCGGGATATGGCGGGCTGATCTTCGACGGATCGCACTGGTTGCTGAGCTTCTCGCCAGAGCTGTTCGTGGCGCTGAATGAAGCGGAGGCCAAGGTCAAGCCGATGAAGGGCACCCGCCCGCGCATGGCCGATGCCGCCGCTGACGCCGCGATGGCGGACGACCTCAGCACCTCGGCGAAAGACCGCGCCGAAAACCTGATGATCGTCGATCTGATGCGCAATGATCTGGCCCGCGTGGCAGAGGCGGGCAGCGTGCGGGTCGACGCGCCCTTTGCGGTCGAAAGCTACCCCACGGTGCACCAGATGGTGTCGACCGTGCGGGCGCGGCTTACCGCCGGTAAGGGCGCGATGGATCTGGTGCGGGCGCTGTTCCCCTGCGGATCGATCACCGGCGCGCCCAAGATCCGGGCGATGGAACTGCTGACCGAGGTGGAGCGCGACGCGCGCGGGCCATATTGCGGGGCGATCGGCAGGATCGATGCCCCCGACGAAAGCGGAAATTCAAATGCGGCCTTCAACGTCGCGATCCGCACGCTGCGTCTCACCCCCATCGAGAACGGGCAGGGCAGCGCGGTGCTGGGCATCGGCTCGGCGATTGTGGCCGACAGCGAGCCGATGTCCGAACGGCGCGAGTGCGAAGTCAAGGCAGGCTTCGTGCGCCGTGCCGCACCCGGCCTCACCGCGCCGACCTGTGACCTGATCGAGACGATGCGGTTTGAACCCGACAGCGGGATCGCGCTGCTGGAACTCCATCTGGCGCGCATGAAAGCGAGCGCGGCAACCCTCGGCTTCACCTTCGATCGCCACGCTTTGAGGAACCAGATCCAGGCGCTTTGCTTTGAACTCGACACCCCCGCCAAGGTGCGGCTGCTGGTGTCGCGCTCCGGTGCAAGCGCGCTGGAGACGGGGCCGCTTCCTCCCGCGCTGGGAGAGCCGGTAAAGGTGGCCGCCCTGCCCCATCCGCTCGATGCGTCGGACTGGCGGCTGGCGCACAAGACATCGGATCGCGGGTTTTATGAAGATGCCCTTGCCGCCGCTCGCAGCTTCGGCGCGGACGAGGCCGTGCTGGTGCGAGCAGACGGGCTGGTGACCGAAGGTAGCTGGACCAGCGTGTTTGCAGACGGGCCGGACGGCGTGCTGCTGACTCCGCCAGCGACCCTCGGCTTGCTGCCGGGAGTCCTGCGCGAGCATCTGATTGCCGAAGGCCGCGCCCGCGAGGCGGAATTGACGCTGGACGATCTGGCGGGCGGATTCTGGATCGGCAATGCGCTGCGCGGGCTGATCAGGGCTGCGCTCGTCTGAACCCCTCCTGTTCAGGAGATGCTTAGACAAGCCGGGGCCGAGCGGGTAACGGGGCCCATGGCTGACATCACAATTCTCTACGAAGACGGCGAAGCGCTCGTCATTAACAAGCCTTCGGGCATGGCGGTTGACCGCCCGCGCAAGGGCGGCATCTGCCTTGAAGATCACCTTGACCGGCTGAAAATGGGCTTTCAGCGCCGCCCGGTGGCGGTGCACCGGCTGGATACCGACACCAGTGGCTGCCTGTTGCTGGCGCGCAATCCCAAGGCGCTGGCGCGGTTCAACAAATCCTTCGAAGACCGGTTGGTTGGCAAGACCTATCTGGCAATTCTGGCGGGGCGTCCATCCGGCACCGAGGGCACGATCGAACTTGCCCTGTCGAAGATCAGCTCGGCCGAAAAAGGCTGGCGGGTGATCCCGGCGAAAAAGGGTAAACCCGCTGTGTCGCACTGGGAGTTGGTCGATGAACTGGGGCCGCACAGCCTGATCCGCTTCCGCCCCGAAACGGGCCGCACCCACCAGCTGCGCGTTCATGCGCTGGCGGGTCTTGGTGCGCCGCTGCTGGGCGATCCGGTCTATGGCGCCGGCAATGCTCCGGGCGCCAAGCGCACGATGCTCCATGCCGAGACCCTCACCGTCACCCGTCCGGGCAAGACCCCGATCGAGGCGCGCGCGCCGCTGCCGCTCGATTTCCTCGCGCTCGGGGTGAAGGATGCATGATGAGGACGCACCCGAACCGCTGAGCGCCCGCGCCATCCGGCTGGCGAGCGAGAGCTTTCTGGCTGGCTCCGGTCCAGGCGGGCAGAACGCCAACAAGGTCGCGACCGAGGTGGAACTGCGCGTCAACATTTACGCGCTGCGCCTTAGCCCGCCGGTGTTCGCGCGGCTGCGGACGCTGGCCGGCGCAAAGCTGGCCGGGAACGGCGATCTTATCGTCAATTCCAAGGCCCACCGCACGCAGGAAGCCAACCGCGCCGACGCGCGGGCCAAGCTGGCGGCCTTGCTGGAAGAAGCCCAGACCGAGCCAAAACGCCGCGCCAAGACACGCCTTAACCGGGTGGGCAAGACCGAGCGGCTTAAGGTCAAGAAGGTGCGCGGGACGGTGAAAGCCAATCGCGGCAAGCCGAGCAGTTCCGACTGGTAAGCGCGCGCCAAAGGGTGGTGAGCGACAGCTTTTTGCCCTTTGATTAAGCCCGTGCGACGCCTGACCATCGCCAGCGCGCAATGCGTCATCATCTTGGCGCGATGGCAAAGCACCCGCCTTGACTTTTCCCCGTGAATCGGCGAATGGCGCGCCCATGTGGCGGTGTGCCGGGCCTTCCGGGCGCGCCGCTATTTGCTTTTTCAAGCCCTGCGCAAAGCATTCGCCGGGCCGACCCAGTTGACAGGAACCCGCCATGGCGAAGCCCACCACCGTCAAGATCCGCCTCGTCTCCAGCGAGGGCACCGGCTTCTTCTACGTGACCAAGAAGAACCCGCGCAACATCACCGAGAAGATGAGCTTCCGGAAGTATGATCCCGTTGCGCGCAAGCATGTCGAGTTCAAGGAAGCCAAGATCAAGTAAGATCGGCTTCGTCGCGCCTGCCCTGCGGCCGGCGCGATAATTCATCGACAGTTCAAGCCGGCGGCCTTAACCGCCTCGGCATGAAAACACGTATTCTCCCGTTTCGCGCGCTGGCGCTCGGCCTTGGGGCCGGGGCGTTGACGCTTGGCACCGCACCGGTCAGCCCGATCAGCCTGACCGCGCCCGCTGCGGCGCAGTCTGTGAGCGATCTTGATGCCGTGGTCGGCGCGCTGCGCGCAATTTCGACCATGCAGGCCGATTTCACACAAACCGACCGCCAAGGCTCAACCCTGCGCGGCGTGATGTCGTTGAAGCGTCCGGGTAAGATCCGATTCGATTACGGCAAGAACGCCGATTTCCTCGTCATCTCGAACGGGAAATCGCTCTACATGATCGACTACGAGGTCAAACAGGTCGAACGCTGGCCGATCGGCAATTCGCCGTTGGGCGCGCTGTTCGATCCTGAAAAGGACGTGAAGCGATTCGGCAAACTGGTCCAGACCGGCAACCGTGACGTGCTGAGCGTTGAAGTGCGTGATCCCAAGAAGCCCGAATTCGGGATGATCACTCTGATTTTCGTGAAAAACGCCTCAGCCCCGGGCGGTTTGCAACTGACCCATTGGATCGCGCTCGATGCACAAAACAACCGGACCCGGGTGCAGCTATCGAACCACCGTTACGGTGTGAATATTTCTGAAAGCACCTTTACATTCAAAGACCCGCGCCGCTCGGCTCGTCGCCCGGGGTGAACGGTGATCCGACGAACGGTTGTATGAAGGCGACAAAACTTTCAGCGCGTTCATGTGAATGAAAGGCTCCAACAGCTAATCATTCTCAACAAGGCAGGCCGAAGGGAGGTTTCCCCCCTGTTGCCCACCCTTCACCAAGGGCCTGCTTTGTACAAGCGTGACGAACGCTCCATGGAACCCTCGACCCAACGCCCCCGGGTCGAGGGTTTTTTGTTTAAAATTGGTGATCAGGCTGCTGCTTCAGTCGTGTGGCGTCCGCTAGGCCGACCGGCCGCCGCGCCCAATGGCGATACAACTTCAATCCCATCCCAGCGCCTTGCGGATGATGCTGTAGATCACGTTCTGTTCGATCACGCCGCGCGCGGCGGCTGCGCCGGGGCCGGTGGCAAACAGGGCCACGTCCTCGCCGCCATGCGTTTCACTGCCCAGTGGCACCAGCGCCTGCTGGCGGGCCTTGATCCCGGTTTGCGGCATGGGCCGATCATGCTCATCGTGATCTTCTTCGGCACTATCGCGCTTTTCGAGGCGGATACCGCCTGGGCCGTTGGCATAGCCAAGCGTAGTGTAAGGCTGCCCGTCGATAGCGAGCAGAGGCGATTCGCCATCGCCGCCGTCCTCGCCCCCGCCAGCCGGCGGCACCACTAGCCCGAGAATGTCGTTCCCCCGTTTCGGATAACCGGCAATGGTGAACACGTGGCTGTGATCGGCCGTCACCATGATCAGCGTTTCGGCCGGATCAGTATGATCGACGGCCCATTGCACTGCACGGGCAAGCTCCACCGCTTCCTCCAGCGCATAACCCGCCTGCCCCGCATGGTGTGCATGATCGATCCGCCCGCCCTCGACCATCAGATAATAGCCGTCCGGATCAGACTCCAGCCGGGCGATTGCCTGTGCTGTCATGTCGGTGAGGGTCGGTTCGCTCGAATCCGGCTTGCGATCCGCCATGAAGGTCAGGTGCCCCGGATTGAACAGCCCCAGCACCGGCTTGTCGGCAGGCGCGGCGGATAGTTCAACTGCCGTTTTGACCACAGTGCCACGGTTTGTTGCGGCCCATTGTGCAGGCAGATCGGCTCCGGGATCGATTCGCCGTCCGGCGCGCTCCTTGTCCTTGCCGTAAAACACTGCCGTCCCCCCGCCCAAGGCGACGTCGAAGCGCGCGTCGGCCAATTGCAGGGCGATGTCCTTGCACCCTTGCCCCTGCTGGTCGGCGGGAATGGTGGTGTCGCTTTCCCAATCGCGGTCAGCCGAACGGGAATAAACGCTCGCGGGCGTAGCGTGGGTCAGCCGGGTGGTGGTGACGATCCCCAGCGCCAGCCCGCGCTGCTTCACTTCCTCACCCAGCAAGGGCAGCGGGTGGGCGAGCGCATCCTTGCACACGCCTTTCACTGCGTCGGGCCCGATGCCAAGCACGCCGATTCGAGTCTTCTGCCCGGAATGGATCGCGGTCGCCGTGCCCGCGCTGTCGGGCACCTGAGCGTTCGTATTGTAGGTTTTCACCAGCGCCACATTGGGGAATTTTTCGAAGCTGAGGCTGTTTTCCTCGCCCGTTTCCCCGCGCTTCTGCGCTTCGTAAATGCGCGCGGCGGTGATGGTGGAAATCCCCATGCCGTCGCCGATGAACAGGATCACGTTCTTTGCGCGCGGTTCCGGCGGCGGAGCGGCGCGCTTGTCATTGGCGACAGCGGGACAGGCGGCGCTGGTCAGCAGCAGGGCGGCAAGGAGGGTGCGGGTCATGGATGTCTCCGGAACAGATCAACTGCCCCTATCGCGCGCCAAAGCGACATGAAAGTGAAAGCTAGAAACTTGTTGGATGACGGCCTAAGTCGGCCCCCATGCTGTCTGTCGCCACCTGGAACATCAACTCCGCGCGCCTGCGCGTGGGGCTCATCGAAAAGCTGCTTACCGAAGCCGCGCCCGACATCCTGTGCCTGCAGGAGATCAAGTGCGAAAGTCACCTGTTCCCCGCCGAGGCGCTGGCGAATCTCGGCTACACATATCAGGCGGTCAGCGGGCAGAAAGGCTATCATGGCGTCGCCACGGTCAGCCGCGTCCCGATCCGCGAAGTCACCCGCCACGACTGGCAGGACAACGGCGAAGCACGGCACATCGGCGTGGAAGTGCTGGGCAAGGATATGCTGGTCGAGAACGTCTATGTTCCCGCAGGCGGCGATGTGCCGGACCGCGAGGTGAACAAGAAATTCGGCCAGAAGCTCGATTTCCTCGGGCGGATGACGCGCTGGGCCGAAACGCTCGACCGCCCCACGCTGATCGTCGGTGATTTCAATATCGCCCCGCTGGAAAGCGACGTGTGGAGCCACAAGCAATTGCTCAAGGTGGTCAGCCACACGCCGGTCGAGGTCGAGACTTTGGGCAAGTTCCGCGACGCGCATGGCTGGGTGGATATCGGCCGCGAGCACGTGCCGCATCCGGGCCGCTATTACAGCTGGTGGAGCTATCGCAATCCCGGCTGGCAGGAGAATGACAAGGGGCGCAGGCTGGATCATATGTGGGCCTCGCCCGATCTCGCTCGCCAAGCGACCGGGCACCGGGTGCTGGAAGATGCGCGCGGCTGGACCCAGCCTTCGGATCATGTCCCGCTGATCACGGAGTTCGATCTCTGAACGCCGGCGATTATTCCGGGCCGTCTCCCTCCCGCCGCGCGGCGCAGGCGGTGGACGCGCTGCGCCATGGCTGGCCGTTGGCGTTTGCAGGCGGGCCGACCTTGCTCCCGGTCGAGACGGCCATTGCGCAGGGGGCCAGCGCGCCCCGGATGCTGATTTCAGCCGCGCGGGCGACGACGTTGAAACTCGCCAACCAGCGCGATGCCGCTGTCCCCCACGCCCCTGTGCTGATCGCGGGCGGGGAGGATTTCACCATGCGCGATGCCCTGCCGATTGCCGATCCGGCGCTGGATCTGGGCAATCCGCTGAAAGGCCCGTTCAAGGCCATGACGCTGGACTGGTCCGGAACCGCTGCCGCCGCGCTCGAACTGGCGCGGGTTGCGGGCATTCTCCCGGCGTTCCTGGTCGATCCGGTGGATGCAGGGGAGGCGGTGCCGATCGCCGTCAGCGATCTCGCCGCCTATTCCGCCGCCGGCGCGCTGAGGATCGTGACCCGAGCGCGCCTGCCGGTTTCCGCCTGCGAGGAAGCCGAGATCGTTGCCTTCCGCTCCGCCGCCGACCTGCGCGAGCATGTCGCGCTGATCATCGGCAAGCAGTCGGGTGACCGCCAGCCGTTGGTGCGGCTCCATTCCGAATGCCTGACAGGCGATATCCTCGGCAGCCTGAAATGCGATTGCGGCCCGCAACTGGACGCCGCGCTGCACGCCATGGCGCATGCCGCAAGCGAGACAGGCGGGTGGGGCGTGCTGCTGTATATGCGGCAGGAAGGGCGCGGGATCGGGCTGGTCAACAAGCTGCGCGCCTACCGTTTGCAGGATCAGGGCTTCGACACGGTCGAGGCGAACCAGCGATTGGGCCTGCCGGACGAGGCACGCGATTTCCCGGTGGCTGCGCGGATGCTGGAACTGCTCGGCGCGCGGACGATCCGGCTGCTCACCAACAACCCGGCCAAGGTAGAGGCCTTGTCAGCGGCCGGCATCACAGTGAGCGAGCGCGTGCCGCACCAGCTTCCCGAAAACCCGCACAACGCCCGTTATCTCGCGACCAAACGTGACCGGTCAGGGCATTTGCTGCTTTAACGTTGCTCGTATTGCTTCAGCTCTGCCGCCAGTTTGTTGCCCTTCATCACGATCCGTGATGCTGTCCAGTCAGCCAGAAACACGCTGCGGCGTTGCAGGCCAGGCACGAAGCGGCCTTCGTTGTTCACCACCTCAAGCCCGTCCGACGAATGCAGCAGGTCTTCTGCCCCCAGCGCGATGAAGGCCGAATAATTCTCCTTGTCGCGCCCTTGCACGAACCAGTTATCGGCAATCCGCCCGATGCTGCCTGCGGGCAGATCGATCATGTAATTCGTACCCTTGCCATTGGCATCGTCGAAACTGTTGTTCTCGATCGAGACCTGACCAGAGCGCGCCTTGACGTAATGCCCGCCCATGCCGCGTTCGAAGCGGCTTTCGCGCACGGTCAGCGATCCGTAATTGCCGATATAGATCGAATGCGCGCAGCCTGCGGAATTCTCGCAGGTGCCAAGCCCGGTAAAGGTCGAGCGGGTGATGTAAATGCGGCCTGAAGGATCATCAGCGGTCAGGATTCCCTGCTCGCTGTTCTGGAACCGCGCATAGGCGACATTCAGAGCGCCTTTCTCCAGCCGGATGCCCGCGCCGTTGCCATCGGGAACCTTCATGTTCGAAAATGTCAGCCCGCGAATCTCCGCGCCCATGCCGCGAAGCACCAGCGCGGCTTTGCCTTCGCAGGCGCGTGCCATGAATGTGACGCTGCCCGGCTCGGCCGCTTCGTAGATGATCACGCCGTCCTGCTGCACGGCGCATTGGCGATAGGTGCCAGGCGCGATGCGGATCGTGGCGCGGGCATTCCCGACCGCGTCGACTGCTTCCTGCAAGGTCGCATAACGCTGTCCGGTCTCGATCACCGTGAAGGCGCCGGGGACGGGCTGGGCGCTCACGAAGGCGACAGGAAGCGCTGCGGCAGCGGCAAAGGCGATCGCGCGCAGGCGGGCGGGGGTGCGGGTCAAGGCATTGGTCATAGGCGACATTGTATCACTTGCCCGCGCTGCTGCTATCGGCTGTGTGTGGGGTGTACCCATTTGGCACTTGGCGGCAGGGCATGCCCTTGGCTACACCCGTCGCAGATGATGACGGGCCGCCGCGCTGCCACCCGGCCATTTGCCCAATCGAGGAGAGAACCTGTGAAAAAGACCGCCCTTATCGCCGCCATGTCCGGTGCCATCCTGCTGCTTTCCGCCTGCGGGAGCGCCAATGACGCTTCAACCGAAGCGAGCGCCGACACCGTGGAAATGCCTGCCGACAGCGCGCTTTCCCCGGTGACCGAGGCGCCGGTTGCCGATCCGTCCGCCACCGCGACCGATGCGCCCGAGGCTTTGGAAACGCCGGAAGCAGGCGCGACCGCCGCGGGTGATGCCGCAGCAACTGTCGCCGCCGAAGCCGCTGCTGCCGCCGAAGCCCCGGCGGAATAAGCCGCCGCCGATGCGCCTGCCGGTGATTGCCGCGCTGTCCCTTGCGCTTGCTGGATGCGGCAGCGAAGGGGCAAGCGCGCCCGGCGGGGTCAGCCCGGGCGAGGCCAAGGCGCTTGAAGACGCCGCTTCGATGCTGGACGAGCGCCAGCTCCCGCCCGAGGCGCTGGCTACCGACGCGCCACCTGCTGACACTGCGCCGGAAACTGCGCCCGCCGAAATGACAGGCGACGCCGCGCCTGCCGCCTCATAGACGCAGGCAGCGTCAGCCGCCCTCCCGTTCAAGGACGATTGCCACCATGAATGCCCCCGCCAGTCTCGCCGCTCCGCACAATCCGGGCATGGACGAGGACACCTTCGAACAGTTTGCGCAGCAGCTCACCCGCTATGTCCGCGAACGCCTGATTCCGGCCGAACCGCAGGTGATCGCCGAGGACCGCGTGCCCGACGAAATCCTTGCCGAAATGCGCGAGATGGGGCTGTTTGGCCTGTCAGTGCCGGAGGAATTCGGCGGTGCGGGGCTCAACATGACGCAATATGCGCGTGTCGTGAACATCATGGCCTATGCCGCGCCCGCTTACCGTTCGATCTTCTCGATCAATGTCGGGATGTTTTCGAGCGCGCTGAAGAACGGCGCGACCGAAGCGCAGAAGGCCGAATGGTACCCGCAGATCGCGGCAGGCCGCATCGCCTGCTTCGGCCTGACCGAACCGGGATCGGGCAGCGATTCGGCTGCCATGGCGACCACCGCCGTCCCCGATCCGGACGGCAATGGATGGATATTGAACGGAACGAAACGGTACATCACCAACGCCCCCCCACGCCGATGTCGCGCTGATCATGGCGCGCACCAGCAAGGACC
>JBEQBX010000017.1:0-42389 GCA_041639595.1 Porphyrobacter sp. | reverse complement strand
CGGCGACCATGCCCTCCACCTCCAGATGCGCGTTCTGCACTGCTTCGGTCAGGTTTCTGACCGGCGCGCCATCGGCCAGCATCACGTGGATATCCACGCCAAGCCGTTCGGCGTGCAGCCCGCGCGGGTTGGCGACACCGTGGGCACCATCCAGCGTGTAATGCGCAGGCTGGGCGTGCAGCACCTTGCGGCCATCGGGCTGGATCATGTCCTGCGCCTCGATCAGCAGCTGCTCGACGTCCTCGTCCTCGATCCGCCGCCCGCCGATTTCGATATCGACCGACACGACATGGCTGGCCAGCCCTGCGCCTGCACAGGCAACCCAAACGCTCCTGACCGGAGTGCCTGCGCTTTTTTCGGCGCGTTCCACTGCGTCACGGATCGCGTGGCTGGCGGTCGCCATATCGGTGACATAGCCGCGTTTAACCCCGGCGCTGGCGCGGTGACCGCTGCCCAGTACCTGCAATTCGCCGCTTTCGGTTTCGCCCATGATCATGGCCGAGATGCGGAACGATCCAATGTTCACCGCCGCATAAGTGCGCGCCAGACGGCGCGGCGGGACAGCGCGGGTGGATGGGCTGGAGGCCATCAGGTAGGTTCCCCGTTTTCGCCCGCGGCAACAACCTTCGGCTTTCCGGCGGCATCGGGTAGGCGCAGGTACAGCCGCGGCGGCGTACGCATGTCGAAGGCCAGCACCTTTCCGCCCAGCAGGCGGTTCTTTCCGTCCAGCCGCGCGAATTTGACCAGCGCGGTTGCCGCCTCAACTTCGCCTTCGGGCAGTGCGAGCAGTTGTCCGGTCTTGAACGTCAGGTTCCAGCGGCGATTGCCGACCCATTCGGCCGCCTCCACGCGCGGGGAGAGGGCGGGCGCAGCGGCCAGCAATGCCTCAAGCGCGCGGGCCTGTTTGCCCGCGCCCGGCCCGGCCAGACGCAGCATCCCCTTGGACCTGTCGGCGGCAACCGGTTCCAGCTCGACCCCCGTGGCATCGATCAGCACCAACCGGTCGGCCTTCTCCAGAACCGCGTGCGGCGTGCGTTCGACGATGTCGATGGCCAGTGTGTGGGGCAGCTGGATCGAAACCCGCGCGTCCTGGACCCACGGCAAAGCCCGCAATTCAGCGCGCAGCTTGGCAATATCGACATCGGGCATGGCCTGATTGCGAATGGCGAGCGCGCGGGCATAGACCTGCTGTTCGTCCATCCGCGCTGTGCCGGTGACGCGCACATTTCGCACTTCGAACCCGGCATCGGCAGCAATCCGCGCCACCTGTGCCTGCGCCAATGCCGGCACGCCGGCAAGGCTGGCGATGACGAAAGCAATCGCCACCCCGCCGCCGATGATCATGGCAAGCCAGATGCGGCTCCATTGTTCTTCGGTGAAGGGCAGCACGCCCATCGCTGCATCGATAAAGCCGCTGGCCGATCCGCGCGCCTTGCGGGCGGTGACAGCGCGGCTCTGCGCCTTGGCAGCGCGGCGTACGCCGCCGGTGCCGTTACGCCTGATCTGCTGCGCCACCGCTGCCTCCCTTCTGCTTCAGGCTGTGAACCCGCAACGCCTCTGCCACCAGCATTTCGACCAGATCGGCATAGGGAATGCCGCTATGGGCTGCTTGTTCGGGCACCAGGCTGAGCGGTGTCATGCCCGGCTGCGTGTTGGTTTCCAGCACGAACAAACCGTCCTCGCGCAGCTCCTCGTCCCAGCGGAAATCGGTGCGGCTGGTGCCATGGCAGCCCAAAACCTGATGCGCCTTGACGGCATAGGCTTCGCACAGGGCGGTGATTTCGGGCGGGAGTTTGGCGGGGAAGATGTGCTCCGTCCGTCCGGCGGTGTACTTGTTCTCGTAATCGTAGAAGCCGTTGGCAACCACGAGTTCGGTGACCCCAAGCGCGCGTGGGCCATCGGGGCCGTCAAGCACGGCGGCGGTCAGTTCGCGGCCTTTGATGAAGGGTTCGGCCAGCAATTCGGCAAATTCCTGCCACGGCCCGCGGGCATCCGGGCTGATCGGGTTGCCAACATTGCTGTCCGCAGTGACGATGGCGACGCCGACGGACGATCCTTCGTTAACCGGCTTCAGCACATAGGGGCGCGGCAGCGGATCGCGCTCATACAATTCCTCACGCGTGACAATCCGCCCGCCCGGCATGGGGATGCCGTGGGGCACCAGCGCCTGCTTGGTCAGCTGCTTGTCAATCGCGATCACCGACGTGGCGAGGCCCGAATGCGTATAGGGCAGCCCCATCAGGTCGAGCATCCCCTGCACCGTGCCGTCTTCGCCCGGAACACCGTGGAGCGCGTTGAACACCGCATCGGGCTTCGCTTCCGCCAGCCGCAGCGCCACATCGCGGCCCATGTCGATGCGGGTCACGCGGTGACCCTTGCTCTCCAAGGCATCGGCAACGCCCGCACCGCTCGACAGCGAGACAGGGCGTTCATTCGCCCAGCCGCCCATCAGAACGGCAACATGGAGGGGCTTGTCGAAAGTCACGGGCGTCCTACTCGCTGGATTTCCCATTCGAGGCTGACGCCGGAATGGGCATAGACCTTGTCACGCACCATCTCGCCCAATCCTTCGATGTCGGCGCTGGTGGCGGTGCCGGTGTTGATGAGGAAATTGGTGTGCTTGTCGCTGACCTGCGCACCGCCCAGCGTGAGGCCGCGGCATCCCGCTTCGTCCACCAAGGCCCATGCCTTATGGCCATCGGGGTTCTTGAAGGTTGATCCGCCGGTTTTGGTGCGCAAG
Source organism: Porphyrobacter sp. (assembly GCA_041639595.1). Lineage (GTDB taxonomy): Bacteria > Pseudomonadota > Alphaproteobacteria > Sphingomonadales > Sphingomonadaceae > Erythrobacter. Next base: position 39,649 of record JBEQBX010000017.1, on the reverse strand, counting down.
GGCTGACTGGCTTCGCGCGCGGCCGCGATACGGTCCATTTCCGCGCCGATCTCTTTGGGATCGCCCGGATATCCACGAAAGCGTGCCGACACGACAATCGCACCGTCCGGCAAAGCGGAATGACGGTAGGAGTAATCCAGTTCCTGAGGCGTAAGGGTGATGAAACTGCCATCATGCAGGATCACCGCACAATCGATCAGCACATCGGCAACCTCGCGCCCGTAGGCTCCGCCGTTCATCCGCACGAAGCCGCCGACCGTGCCGGGTATGCCGCGCAGGAATTCCAGCCCCGCAATGCCGAGGTCGCGCGCGCTGGAGGCGACCAGAATGCCGCTCGCCCCGCCGCCGCAGGTCAGTTCCATGTCGCCGCTGTGCTTCACGCCGGCGAAGGCCTTGCCCAGCCGCACCACCACGCCGGGCACCCCGCCATCGCGCACGATCATGTTGGAACCGAGGCCCAAGGCCATGACCGGGATCTGCCCGTCCAACTTTTCAAGGAACGCCTTCAGGTCATCCAGATCGGCCGGTTCGAACAGCCAGTCGGCAGGGCCGCCGGTCTTGAACCAGGTATAGGGCGCAAGCGGCGCCTTGCAGGTCAGCTTGCCGCGAATACCATCCAGCGGGATCGGCGATGCGACCGCACCTTCGACGGCGCAGGTCGGGGCCGATCCGTCGTCATAGATGAAGGTATCGCCCGGCTGGTTCATGCCGCCGCGCCCCGCTTTTCGGTGACGGCCGTTGCCAGCCCTGCCGCCCAGCGGGTGATATCGCCCGCGCCAAGGCACACCACGAAGTCTCCCGCCGCAATCTCGCCCGCCAGCACATCAGCCAGCGCGTCCGCACCCGCAACTTCGCGTGCGGCGCGGTGTCCGCGCGCCTTGATGCCCGCCACCAGCGCGGCATGATCGACACCGGGGATCGGCTCCTCACCCGCGGGATAAACCGGCGCGACATAGGCGATGTCGGCATCGTCGAAGCACGACTGGAAATCGTTCATCAGGTCGTTGAGGCGCGAATAACGGTGCGGCTGGGCCACCGCGATGACGCGCGCGCCCTTGGTCCCTGCCACCGCTTCGCGCGCAGCGGAAAGCACGGCGCGGATTTCGACCGGGTGATGGGCGTAATCGTCAATCACCGTCACCGCGCCGCCATCAACAGCAATGCTGCCGACCTTGGTGAAGCGCCGCCGCACCCCGCCAAAACGGGCAAAGCCGGTGCGGATGACTTCGTCTGAACAGCCCATTTCCACCGCCACCGCAATCGCGGCCAGCGCGTTCTGGACGTTGTGGCGGCCCGGCATGGGCAGATGCACGCCTTCGATCCGGCGATCTTCAAACCCACGCTGGCGCACGATTACATCGAAGGTGTTGCCGCCGTCTTCGCTGCGGATATTGACCCCGCAAATATCAGCCTGAAGCGAGAAGCCGTAGGTCACCACCTTGCGGTCACGCACATCGCCGATGACGGCTTGCACGACGGGGTGATCCACGCACAGCACCGCCGCGCCATAAAACGGGACGTTGTGGATGAATTCCACAAAGGCGCGCTTCACTCCGTCGAAATCGCCATAGTGATCGAGGTGTTCGGGATCGATATTGGTGACCACCGCGATGGTGCCATCCAGACGCAGGAAGCTGCCGTCGCTTTCGTCGGCTTCGACCACCATCCAGTCACTATCGCCCAGCCGCGCGTTCGATCCGTATTGTTCGATGATCCCGCCATTGATGACGGTGGGATCGATCCCGCCTGCATCCAGCAGCGTAGCGATCATGCTGGTCGTCGTCGTCTTGCCATGCGTGCCCGCCACCGCGACGGTGGATTTGAGGCGCATCAATTCGGCCAGCATCTCCGCGCGGCGCACCACGGGGATGCGCGCTTCCAATGCGGCGGCGACTTCGGGGTTGGTGCGGCGCACCGCGGTGGAGGTGACGACCACCGCCACGCCATCGACGTTTTCACGGACATGGCCGACATGCACGGTGATCCCGCGCGCGCGCAGCCGCTCGACGCTCGGCCCTTCGGCCAGATCGCTGCCTTGCACCTTGTAACCAAGGTTGTGCATCACCTCGGCGATGCCCGACATCCCGATCCCGCCGATGCCGACGAAGTGGATGGTGCCGATATCTGTGCCAACACCCTTCATTGGTCCGACTGGTCCTTCGCTGCCTTGCGAGGGGCTGTTTGCGGGCGAACCGTCGCTTGCGCGGCGCGGGGCGCAGCCTCGCCCACGCGGATCACGTCCATCAGATCAATCCCGCTCATGCTTTCCACCAGATCAGCAAGGTCCTGCGCTGCATCGGGCCGCCCGCAATTGAAGGCGCAGTGTGCGGCTTTGGACAGGCCTTGCGGGTTCATCGCCATCGCCTGGATCTGCTTGGCGAGTTCCTTGGGCTGGAACGCTTCCTGCCGGATCATCCGCGCGCCCCCGGCCTTCACCATTTCGCGGGTGTTGACCGCCTGATGATCGTCCGTGGCAATCGGCAACGGCACAAGGATCGCCGGACGGCCCACCGCCGTCAGTTCCGCAATGGTCGAAGCGCCAGCGCGCCCGATGAACAGATGCGCACCGGCCAGCCGTTCATGCATATCTTCGAAATAGGTGCCGAGTTCGGCGGGAATATCATGTTCGGCATAGCGCCTGCGCACTGCCTCAAGGTCTTCGGCGCGGCATTGCTGGGTTACCTGCAGCCGCTGGCGCAGCGCGGGCGGCAGCATGGCAAGGCCATCAGGCACCACTTCGGACAGCACCCGCGCGCCCTGCGATCCGCCGGTCACCAGAATCCGCAGCAGGCTTTCGTCAGTGAAAGCGGGGAAATCCTGCTCCCGCAAAGCCAGTACTTCGGGCCGTACCGGATTGCCGACCAGATGCACCTTGGACGCGTGCTTGGAATGAAGGCGGTCGACGCTTTCATAAGACGTGGCGATGGCGTCCACCCGGCCCGCCAGCAGGCGGTTGACGCGGCCCAGCACGGCGTTCTGTTCGTGCACGATGCTCGGCAGTTTGGCCGCCGTCGCGGCCAGCAGCGCGGGCAGCGCGGGGTATCCGCCGAAACCGACGATCGCGGACGGGGCGAAGCTTTCGAACAACCGCAGCGCCATTGCCCGGCCTTCCAGCACGGCGCTGATCGCGCCGGGCCAGCCCAGCGGGTTCTTGCCAAATCGGCCCGCGGGCAGGACATGGGCAGGAAGAAAATCGGGCTTGCCGGGGATATTCGCCCCGCGTTCATCGGTGATCAGCGCCACGTGATGCCCGCGCTGGTGCAGCTCTGCTGCCAGTGCGAAGGCCGGGATCAGGTGTCCGCCGGTGCCTCCGGCAGCCAGCACATAATGGCGCGATGCACCGGAAGGGGTAGGACTGGTCATACGCCGTTATCCTTGCGTTCGATCAGATCGCGCAGGCCCGTACCCTCACGGGCGAGGAACGGATTGCGCCGGGTGATCGCCAGCAATAGCCCAAGCGTGAAGCACACCGCCAGTGTCGAAGACCCGCCATAGGAAATCAGCGGCAGGGTCATCCCCTTGGACGGGAACAGCTTAAGGTTGACGAGGATATTGATGAACGCCTGACCGCCGAACTGGGTAACGAGGCCCGCAGCCGCCAGCAGGGCGAACAAGTTGTCCTCCCCCACCAACCGCAGCAGCGCCCGCAGCACCAGCGCGCAATACAGCACCACGATCACGGCACACAGGATCAGTCCGAATTCCTCCCCGATGACCGAGAAAATGTAATCGGTATGCGCTTCGGGCAGGTTCATCTTGCGGATGCCCAGCCACAGGCCAGTGCCGGTCCATCCCCCGGCGGTGATGGTGCGCTGCGCCAGATCGACCTGATCGAAGGCAGTGCCGCCGCCCAGAAAGCCGTCGATCCGGTGGCGTGCATTGTCATAGAACATATAGGCCAGCGTCAGGCCGACCACGCCAAGCCCCCCCAGGCCCACGATCCGCTGCCATGGCATGCCCGCCAGCAGCACCATCACCAGCCAGATCCCGCCAAACAGGATCGCATCGCCAAGGTTAGGTTGCAGCATCAGCAGCGCCGCAATCAGTCCGAAGAACGCCGTCACGAACGCAATCACCGGCATCCCCGGATCACGCAGCCGCCAGCTGAGGATCCACGCACAGATAATCGCAAAGCCCGGCTTCAGGAATTCGGACGGCTGCAGGCTCATCCCTACATTGATCCACCGCCGCGCGCCGTTCTTTTCCTCGCCGATAAATGGCACCACGAACAGCAGTGCCAGCATCACCGCGCCCACCAGAATGCCGAGCCTTCGGGCGGAATCGCGGCTCAGGAACGACAGGCCGATCATCAGTGCCAGACCCATCATCTGGAAGACGATGTGGCGCTGGAAGAACATGAATTCGGGGACCCGTTCGCGCGCGGTCGAAAGCTGGTCGGCGCTGGCGGGCGACGCCGCGGCGACCGCGACCGTGCCGATCACCATAAGCAGCGCGATCAGCCCGAGCAGCACCTTGTCGATCTCGCGCCACCAGATGCGCACCGTTTCGCGCCAGCGGCGCCCGGCGGGCACGGGCGGCAGGTAATTCCCGGCGCTGCGGGTGACCGGAGTATAGGCCGGAAAGGTCATGGCAGGATGCTCCGACTGGCATCATCGTAGCCCGTATCGCAACCGGTGATCGCGCCGACCATCTGGCGGAAGTGGGTCCCGCGCTTTTCGTAATCGCGGAACTGATCGTAAGAGGCGCAGGCAGGGCTCAGCAGCACGATGTCGCCCGGACGCGCGGCTTCGGCAGCGCGGCGGACGGCCTCGCTGATCAATTCGCAGCGTTCGACCTGCACCTGGCCCTCAAGCAGATCGGCGAACATCGGCCCGGCCTCTCCGACGGTATAGGCCGCCGCGACATTGCCGAGGTGGTCGGCGCAGGCGCCCAGCCCGTCTTCCTTGGGCAATCCGCCGACGATCCAGTGAATGCGCGGCGCGCCCGCGTTGACCGCAGCGTCAGGCGGAAACGCGGCGAGCGCCGGTGCAGCCGACGCAGCATTGGTGGCCTTGCTGTCATTGATATAGATGACCCCGCCGGTGTCGCACACCCGTTCCATCCGGTGCGGCAATCCGCGATAGGTCGCGATCCCGTCGGCAATCTGCGCGTCGGTGAGACCAAGCTGGCGGCAAATCGCCGCAGCCACCGCCGCGTTCTGGGCATTGTGCGGCCCCGCCAGCGAAGGCGATCGCCCATCAGCCAGGCCCGCCGCATCCAGATCGGCGGTCTTGATCCGCACCAGCGGCTTGCCCTCCGCCTTCAGCCGGCCGGCAATTGCTGCGGTCGGCTCATCCTCCGCGCAGATCAAGGCGGTGCCGCTTGCCTGCATCTGGAACAACCGCTCCTTCGATGCTGCATAGGCCGCAAAATCGGCATAGCGATCCAGATGATCGGGGGTGATGTTGGTCAGCGCGGCCACGTCGCAATCGAGCGTGAAGGTGAGGTCGATCTGGAAGCTGGACAGTTCGAGCACATAGACGCCGCCTTCCGGCAGCGGCTCCTGCCCCAGGATCGGATCGCCGATATTGCCGCCCATCACGCAAGGCACGCCCGCGCTCTGCAGGATGTGGTGGACCAGCGCGGTGGTGGTCGATTTGCCGTTGGTGCCGGTGATGCCGACCACCCTGTGCGGCGGCAGATCGGCGCGGGCCTGCGCGAACAGTTCGATATCGCCGATCACCGGCAGGCCATATTGCCAAACGTGCGGGCCAATCGGATGGGTATTGAGCGGCACGCCGGGCGACACGACCACGCCTGCAAATCCGGTCAGGTCCAGTTCCAGCGGATCGATCAATCGGCAGCGGCCTTCAAAGACTTCGCGCGCATGGGGCTGACGGTCCCACGCGATCACCTCTGCCCCGCTCGCGATCAATGCCTCAGCCGCCGCCGCGCCCGAACGCGCGAGGCCGAGCACCGCGAACCGTTTGGACTTGAAGGCGGGGGAGGTGATCACGGGCGCAGGCCTACCTCAGCTTCAGCGTGGACAGGCCGATCAGCGCCAGCACGATGGCGATGATCCAGAACCGGATGACAACCTTGCTCTCGCTCCAGCCGAGCTGTTCGAAATGGTGGTGGATCGGCGCCATGCGGAACACGCGTTTGCCGGTGCGTTTGAACCAGAAGACCTGCACGATCACGCTGACCGCCTCCAGCACGAACAATCCGCCGACAATCGCCAGCACAACCTCGTGGTGGCTGGCGACGGCGATCGCACCCAATGCGCCGCCAAGAGCAAGGCTGCCGGTGTCGCCCATGAACACGGCGGCAGGCGGCGCGTTGAACCACAGGAAGGCCAGGCACGCCCCCATGATCGCCGCGCAGAAAATCGCCAGCTCGCCCGCACCCGGCACGTGCGGAATGCCCAGATAAACGCTGAAATCCGCGCGCCCCACCAGATAGGCAATGATCGCAAATGTGCCCGCCGCGATGATTACCGGCATGGTGGCAAGACCGTCCAAACCGTCGGTCAGGTTCACGGCATTGCCCGCGCCCACGATGACGAAGGCGGCGAACACGTAATAGGCCGGCCCCAGCGGAATGCTGACGCCGGTCAGGAAGGGCAGGTAAAGATTGGTGTTGATCTGGCTGACGATCAGCCACGCGGCCACGCCCGCCACCACAAACTCCGCCGCCAGCCGCACCCGGCCCGGCACGCCTGCGTGGCTGTTCTTGGAAACCTTGTCATAATCGTCGAGGAAACCGATGATGCCGAAACCGATGGTCACGGCGAAACACGCCCAGACAAACGGGCTGGTCAAATCCATCCAGATCAGCAGCGAACACGACAGCGCGATCAGGATCATCAGCCCGCCCATTGTCGGCGTGCCGCGCTTGGCGAGGTGGGATTGCGGCCCGTCTTCGCGGATCGGCTGGCCTTTACCCTGACGGACGCGCAGGATGTTGATGAAGCGCGGCCCAATCAGCAGACCGATCACCAGCGCCGTCATCAGCGTCGCGCCCGCACGGAAGCTCTGGTATCGCACCAGATTGAGGATGCCTTCGAAGCCAAGCCACTCGGCAAGCAGATAGAGCATTCAGTCGTCCTTTGGCGCGATTGGCTTCGGGCCTCAGCCTCCTGCGCGGGCGTTTTCGGTCAAGTGTGACACCAGTCTGCCAAGGCCCACCGAATTGGACCCCTTGACCAGCACCGCATCTCCATGCGCAAGGCCGAATTGCCCCAGCATCGCGATCGCTTCGGCAGGGCAATCGCAATGCGCGAAGCCGGGCCCCTTCACAAGCGAGTGAGTGCCACCTTTCCCCAATTCCTCGGCAAGGGCGCGCATCTCGTCGCCCACAAGGATCAGGTGGGCGACGCCTGCTTCGGCAATCGGTTCGGCCAGCTGGCGGTGGAAGGCATCGGCAAAATCGCCCAACTCCTTCATGCTGCCCAGCACCGCGATCCGGCGGGTGGCAGGCGTGGCGGCCAGCGCCTTCAGGGTCGCCCGCATCGAAGCGGGGTTGGCATTGTAGCTTTCATCGATCACCAGCGCGCTGCCGCCGCCGCCCACGGCAATGGTGTGACGCGCGCCGCGACCTTTCATGCCGCCCATTTCGGCAAGCGCAAGGCCGGCGCTGGCCAGATCGCCGCCCGCTGCACGCACCGCCGCCATGACGCCCAATGAATTGACGATCCAATGTTCGCCCGGTTCGGCAATAGTATAACAGATGCGCCTGTCGCCAAGGTCCGCCGTGACCAGCGATCCGCCGCCGGCTGCCGGGATGGCATCCAGCAGACGCACATCCGCATTCGCCGCGCGTCCGAAGGTGACGACCTTGGCTCCGCACGCCTTGGCATGGCCGATCATTCGCTCCGCCCATTCGCTGTCCGCGGGGATGACGGCGACGCCGCCCGCGACAAGGCCGGTGAATATCCGCGATTTTTCGTCCGCAATTGCCTCAAGACTGCCGAGGTTTTCGATATGGGCAGGCGCGATAGTGGTAATCAATGCCACGTGCGGCTGCGCATGGGCGGAAAGCGGCGCAATTTCGCCCTCATGGTTCATGCCCATCTCGAACACGCCGAATTTCGCGCGGGCGGGAAGGCGCGCAAGGCTGAGCGGTACGCCGATATGGTTATTGTAACTGCGCACAGAACGATGCGCCGCGCCGCGGCTGGCGCGGTCTAGGCAGGCGAAAATCGCCTCCTTCACGCCGGTCTTGCCGACCGATCCGGTGATGCCGATGCGGACCGCTTCCACCGCACGGTCGCGCGCGGCGTGAGCCATATCGTGGAGCGCCTGCGTGGTGTCGCTGACCAGCACGTGCGGAAAATCCACCGCGCGGTCGACAATTGCGGCAACCGCGCCTTTGGCGAAGGCGGCTTCGATGAAGCGGTGGCCGTCCATCGCCTCACCCTTCAAGGCGACAAACACATCACCCGGCTTCACATCGCGCGAATCCATTTCGACGCCCGATGCCTGGAAATCGTGGCTGGCAATGCCGCCCGTCGCAGCCACGATTTCCGCAGCGGTCCACAGCGCAAGCGGCAACCCGTCGCGCGCCCTGACGGGCCATTGGTGCAGCATCGGGTGGGCGATGGCCATGTTCATCAGCACTGACCTCCTGCACATTCACGCGCCACTTCGACATCGTCGAAAGCTTCGATCCGCATGTTCTCTCCAGACCCGAATATTTGACCCTGCTCGTGGCCTTTGCCAGCGATCAGCACAATGTCGCGCGGGCCGGCATCCCCAATTGCCGCAGCGATCGCGGCGCGGCGGCCCGCGATTTCCCTGGCAGTCGTGCGGGCGGCCTGCCCTGCCCCTGCCATAATCGCGGCGCGGATCGCCGCGGGATCTTCACTGCGGGGATTGTCATCGGTGACGATCGCCTGATCGGCGGCGCGCGCGGCGACTTCGCCCATCTGCGGACGCTTGCCCGCGTCACGGTCTCCGCCTGCGCCGAACACGACGATCAGGCGGCCGCCGTCGGCAACGTGCGGGCGCAGCGCAGCGATGGCAGCCTCCAGCGCATCGGGCGTGTGTGCATAATCGACATAGGCCGGCGCGCCCGCGGCATTGAGCGCAGCCCGCTCCAGCCGCCCGCGCACAGGCTGTAAGCGGGTGAGCGCGTCAAACACGGCAGATGGGGCAACGCCGGTCGCCAGCGCCAAGCCCGCCGAAACCAGCGCATTGGCGGCCTGATAGGCGCCGATCAGCGGCAGGCTGACCTTGCGCGTCGCACCTTCATGTTCGATGTGAAGAACCTGCCCCAACTGCCCGGGTTCGCGAGCAACAAGGCGCAGGAAAGTGCCGCCTTCACCCACGGTCATGACCTTCAGCCCGCGCGTTTCGGCCCCAGCAATCGCCTGCGCTGTCCAGTGCGAACCATCGCCCGCATCGTGGATCACCGCCGGGCTGCCGGGCGCGACGACTTCGGTGAACAGCCGCATCTTGGCCGCGAAGTAATCCTCCATCGTGCCGTGATAATCGAGGTGATCGCGGCTGAAATTGGTGAAGGCGCTGGCCGCAACCGTCAGGCCTTCATTGCGATATTGCGACAGCCCGTGGCTGGAAGCCTCATAAGCGACATGGGTCACGCCTTCGCGCGCCAGCCCACTCATATTGGCGAGGAAGGTGACGATGTCGGGCGTGGTCAATCCGGTCGATACAGAACCGTCGGGCGTGGTCACACCCAACGTCCCGATGCTCGCCGCGCGCTCACCCGCCATGCGCCAGATCTGGCGGGTCATTTCAACGCACGACGTCTTGCCATTGGTGCCGGTCACCGCGACGATCGTGGCAGGAACAGGCGCGAAAAAGCCTGCGGCAAGGCGTGCAAAGGTGCGGCGCGGATTGGCGTCGGCAATGTGCAGTGCGCCTGCAACCTGCGCTTCGGGACGGGCCACAATAGCCACCGCACCTGCTTCAATCGCAGCGGAGATAAAGTCTTCACCGTTGACGGCAGCGCCCTGAAACGCGCCGAACACGGTGCCGGGGGCGACCTTGCGGTGATCGATGGCAAATCCGGTCACGGCCATATCGCCCGTGCCAGTCAGCCCCGCCGCAAACAGCAGTTCGCCCAGCCTCATTTGCCCTTGTCCACCAGATAGCGCAGGTCCGAGATGTCGACATCGCGGCTATCATCCGGCTGCACGCCCAGCATCGGGCCGATGCGCGGCACCAGCTTTCCGACAATCGGAGCCGAGGTAAAGGCGGCGGTGCGCTGGAAGCTGCTGGCGACGGTGCCCTTGGGCTCGTCCACCACCACCACAACAACATAACGCGGCGCATCCATCGGGAAGGCGGCGGCAAAGGACGATATCAGCGAAGTGCGGTTATACCCCCCGGCGCTCGCTTTCTCGGCCGAACCGGTTTTGCCCCCGACGCGGTACCCGGCGGCATCGGCGCTCCGGCCAGTGCCGTAGAGCGAGATCATGCGCATCATCTGGCGCATTTTCGAAGAGGTCGATTCCTTGAACACACGGCGCCCCTTGGGCACGTCTTCCGGCGAAAGCTTCATCAGTGTCGAAGGCCGCCAGATCCCGCCATTGACCATCGCCGCATAGGCGCTGGCGAGGTGCAGCGGGGTCACCGCAAGGCCGTGACCATAGCTGACGGTCATGTTGGTGACCCGGCTCCAGGCACCCTGCGGCCAGATCGGCTTGCCCTTGGCGGGCAGTTCGATGAACGGGCGGCGGTCCATGCCCAGATCGATCATGGTGCGGCGCAGCCGTTCCCCGCCCAGCGCATCGGCCACCCGCGCCGTCACAGTGTTGGATGAATAGACCAGCGCCTGCGGCACATTGAGGCTTGCACCCTTGGGGTGCAGATCCTTGATCGTGCGGCCCGCGATCGGCACCGGGCTGGCATCCCACGCCTTGCTCAGATCGCGCACCACGCCCGCATCGATGGCGGCAGCAATGCTGAGAGGCTTGAAGGTCGAGCCGAGTTCGTAAACCCCGTTGGTGGCGCGGTTGAACACGTTGATTGCGCCCGCCGCGCCAGCGGTATTGGGATCGAATTCGGGCAAGCTGGCCAGCGCCATCACTTCGCCGGTATCCACATCCAGCACGATCCCGGCCGCGCCGATGGCATTGGTGGCCAGCATGCCGCGCCGCAGTTCATCCTCCAGCGCGCCCTGCACCCGCACATCGATCGACAAGGCGACGGGATTGACGCGCTGATCGGGGTGGCTGAGACGGTCCTGAAGCACCTGCTCCATGCCCAGCTGCCCGCCCTTGTCTTCGACCACATAGCCCAGAACGTGCGCGGCCAGCGTGCCTTGCGGGTAATACCGATCCGTCTCTCGCGGGATTTCCAGCGCAATTTCGCCAAGGCTGAACACGCGGTTGGCTTCTTCGGGCAGGATGCGGCGGCGCAGGTAACCGGGCTTTCCCGAAGCCAGGCGGCGCGCCATGCGGTCGGCATCAATATCGGGGAAAATCGCCTTGAGCGCCAACGCCACTTCCTTTGGCGACCGCACCAGCGGCGCGCCGCTATCGCCCATCGCTGCGGGATCGAACCACAGGGCATAGGCCGGGAAAGCCCGCGCCAGCGGCGCGCCGTTGCGGTCGGTAATCTCTCCGCGCGGGGGCAGCAGCGCATCTTCGAGGCTGGTCCGCTCCGGTGCCTGACCGACCAGGCCCAGCGAGGCGATCCGCAGCAAGGCGATCAGCGCAATCAGCGCAAATCCGACCAGCAGCCACAGCACCCGGACGCGGGCGGCCCACAGCAATTGCGCCCGCAGCCCTGCGCCGCCCATGCGACCTGCGGGGATGACAGGCGTAACCGAAAGCGGAGTATGAGAGGCAGCCAGATGAGCCGCCATCATGTTCATTCCGCGGTTCCCTGCGCGGCAGCGATCTTGGCCGCGCGCGGCGTTTCAGCGCGCGCCGGTCGGATCGGGGATGCCTCAATCAGGAAATCGCCAAACGCCTGCGTGAACACCGCGCCCGCATCCTCCTCGGCCGAGGCAGAAGCCAACGCCACCTTGGCGCCCGACACCGGCGAACGCATTGGTTCATCACTGGCAGCATCAGCCGCCGTCTCACCCGTTTCGGCCCGTGCAAGGCGGATCGGCGACGGTGCTTCGGGGCCGCGCACTTCGCCAAGGCTCGCCAGCTGCCGCTCACCATCAAGAAATTGCCCGGCCCGCGGCGCGCTGTAGCCGAATTCCACTGTGTTCCATTCGGCAAGCTGGCGCTGGCTTGCCCGGGTCTGGAACTCGGTTTCCAGCAGCATCGTTTCGCGCTGCAAGGCAATCAACTGGCGTTCGGCCAGCAGCACTTCGCTGCGCACCGCATGCACCTTGAAGCTCAACACCACCACGAGCGCAAAGCAGACGGCGAGGACGGCAGCCCAGCCGAGCGAACGGACTTGAGAGCTGTTCATCATGCGGCGATGCTCCTTGAAGGCGCGTCGGTGCGGGCGGCGTGACGCAGGGTGGATGAACGGGCGCGGGGATTGCGGGCGATTTCAGCCTCGGACGGGCGGATCGCCTTGGACAGGGCGGTAAAAGTGGGCGGGGGACCGGGAATTTCGCCGGGGAGATGGCGCGAAACCGATCGGCCTGCGCCGCTTGCCGTGCGCAGGAACTGCTTGACGATGCGGTCCTCAAGGCTGTGGAAGCTGACCACGGCCAGAATGCCGCCGGGCGCCAGCAGCGCCTCTGCCGCAGAAAGCCCGGCTTCCAATTCGCCCAATTCATCGTTCACATGGATGCGCACGGCCTGAAAGGTGCGGGTCGCAGGGTCTTTCTTGTCATGCGGCTTATGACCCAGCGCGCGGCGCACCACGCGGGCGAGTTCGCCTGTGGTCGCCAGCGGACGTGCAGCAACAATCGCGCGGGCCACGCGGCGCGACTGGCGTTCTTCGCCGTAGTGGTACAGCACGTTGGCGATGGCTTCTTCATCGGCGGTGTTGAGGAAATCGGCAGCGCTTTCACCCGACTGGCTCATCCGCATATCCAGCGGGCCATCGTGCATGAAGGCAAAGCCGCGCTCCCCCTGATCGAGCTGCATCGACGACACACCGATATCCATGACGACGGCATCGACATGGGGGACGCCAATCGCGGCAAGTTCATGGCGCATGGCTGAAAACCGCGCCGCATGCAGCGCGAGGCGGCCTTCGAAGCGCACCGCCATCGCCTGACCTGCGGTAATGGCATCGGGATCACGGTCAAAGGCGTGGACCTGCGCGCCCGCCTCCAGCAGCGCCGCAGTGTAACCGCCTGCCCCGAAGGTTGCATCGACGATGGTCATGCCCGGACGCGGCGCAATAGCGGCAACCACTTCATCGAGCAGCACGGGGATGTGGGGAGCGGTGCCGGGAAGATCGGGCGTCATCACGCTGCCCCCTTCTTGGGGCTTGCCATCAGCTTGGCACAGGCGGCCTGCGCGCCCTTCCATTCGGGGCCCATGAGCTGAAGCTGTTCGGGCGCCCATATGAAGAAGAATTCGCCCGCAGCCTGGAAATACAGCCCTTCGCCAACCTTGCCCAGTTCGCGCAGGTGTTCCGGCATGACGAAGCGGCCGCTGTCATCGAAGGGCAGCTGCGAAAAGCCGAACAGCTGCGCAGCCCGCACTTCGCGGTCGAAATCGTGCTGGCCAAGGCGGATCGCGCGCTCTTCTTCGCGATCAAGCTGCGCGTCGAGTTTCGCGGTGCGGGACAGGCCGAAACCGATCAGGCAATCAAAGCGGTCATGCGCGGCAAGGCACAGGGTGCGATTGCCACCGGAGCTTTCCTTGACCGCCTTGCGGAACTCGGGCGGAAGGACAAAGCGGCCCTTCTCGCCCGCAGGCGAGTAAGCTTGGCCGTTATATCCTCCAAAAGCAGACACGTGCCTGCATTCCCCTCTTTAGCCCCTGCAGCGCGCCCTGTGGGCGGCCCCGCTTGATGTTACGAACACAGCATCTGCGTCCTGCCCCGCGCGCAAGCGGAGACAGTGCGCCGACCCCACCAGCCGGACGCATCGCAATTAGCCATGTCTGATGGACCCCGGTCATATCGGGGATGTCGCGGGGATGGAAGGGATTTTTCAGGGATTTCGCGGGAAAACTTGATAACTAGCTGATTTTAGTTACTTTCTCTGATTGACAGATAAAACACTTATAAGGCCCCATCGGTCAAGAAACGCCGCCAAAACAGTGTCCGGATCCGGTAAATCCCGTGATTTCCCCCGTCCGGCCGCGACTCCGATTCCCTGCAGTCCCGTGTTTTCCCGTGGCCGTTCATGGCAAGGCTGCGGCAACCACACCGCGCAAGATCGCGCCGCTCTCTCCGGCGAGTTCGTCATGTTCAAAGACGGCGGCATCGGCGATGAGGGTGACCTGCCCCTTCCCCACTGCGCAGCGCGCCGCCGCGCCATCTGCCAGCAAGGTACAATCGGCGGCGGCGGGATCGGCAATCGCGATCTGGCCCGCCAGCACCAGCGGAAGCGGTGCTGTATCCAGGCGCGCGGTCCGTGCTGTCGCCCCCTGCGCTTCATCGAAACTGATCGCCATGCCCCAGCGCGCCACCACCGGCGGCACCAGCGCAGCATCGACCGGACGGCGCGGATCGCCCAGCGGCAGGTCATATTCCCCCGTCAGCGCCGGATCGAGCACCAGCAACAGGCGCCCGCCAGCCCGCACCCAGCCATCCAGCGCGACATTATCTGCCGGCGAAAGCCCGCGCGGCTGGATGACCGCAATCCGGGTCAACCCCGCCAACGGATCAACCTCTGGCGCATCGGGGGACAGACCGGGGACAGGCGACAGCGTGTCGAGCGGGTAAAGCTCCCAATCAGGGGCAAGCGCCGCTTTCTGCCAGGTTGGCGGCACGCCCGCCGCCAAATCGGCGATTTCCGTCCCCAGCGGCCAATAAATCGGCAGGCTGGTCATCAGCCCCAAACGCTCGGCCGGAACTGGCGGCGAAGGCGGAGCAGAAGGCGCAGCGGGCGCTGTATCGCAACCCGTCAGCCCGGCGATCACCGCCAGCAGCCCCGCCAGCGTCCTGTTGCTAAGGCGCAGCATTGCCTGCGGGGCGCGGCGGCAGGTCGAGCGGCCTGGGCATCGGCGACGGGCTCGGCTCGGCAGCGATGTCAGGCACCACGCCCGCATCGGCAAGCGGATTGGCCTGCGCGGGCGCTTCACCCGGTTCGGTGGTGGGCGCGGCATCGGGCGGGGCCAGCTGGTCGTTACGGTCCACTTGCCCGCCGATTATGCTGGCAAGACCAACCAGCAACACCATCGCCCCGATACCGAACAATCCGACCTGAAGCCGCTGCACTGCTTCGGCCCGGGCACCCGCGGCGGCGGGCACATCCTCAAGTTCGCCAGAAACCTCCTGCGCGGCGGCAGGATCATCGAACACGCGCGGTGCAAACAGGCTGCGCTGGTTCATGCGCCGCAGCCGTTCCCGCCATGAAAGCCCGTTCATGCTGAATCTCCCGCGCTGGCCAGCCAGTCGAATGCGGGCAAGCCCTTGGCCGCCAGCCATTCGGGGTTGTAGAGCGTGGACAGGTAACGGAAGCCGGTATCGCACAGGATCGTCACCACCTGCGGATCAGGCCGCCCTTCAGCCACCAGTTCCTTGCCCAAAGCGATAGCGCCCGCAACATTGATGCCGGACGACAGGCCAAGGCACAGCCCTTCCTGCCGCAGCAGCCGTTCGACCCAGACAAGGCCTTCCTCGTCGGAAATGCGGTATTGGGTGTCGATTGGCGCGCCTTCAAGATTGGCGGTGATCCGCCCCTGCCCGATCCCTTCGGCGACCGATGATCCTTCGGCCTTCAGTTCGCCGTTGGCATAGTAGTTATACAGCGCCGCGCCGTGCGGATCGGTCAGCGCGATGCGGATGTTCTCGTCGAAGGCTTTGAGGCCCAGCCCCACCCCCGCAATCGTCCCGCCGGTGCCCGCCGCGCAAGTGAAGCCATCGATGCGCCCGCCCATCTGCTCCCAGATTTCTGGCGCGGTGCCTTCGATATGGGCGCGGCGGTTGGCGATGTTGTCGAACTGGTTCGCCCAGACAGCGCCCGGCGTTTCTTCAGCCAGACGGCGCGAGGTGTGGACGAAGTGGCCGCTATCAGCAAACTTGGTGGGCGGCACCAGCACCAGTTCCGCGCCCAGCGCGCGCAGCGTGTCCATCTTCTCCTTGGACTGGTTGTCGGGCATGACGATGATGGTCTTGTACCCGCGCGCATTGGCGACCAGCGCGACCCCGATCCCGGTGTTGCCCGCTGTCCCTTCGACCACCGTGCCGCCGGGCTGCAATTCCCCGCGGCCTTCCGCATCGCGGATGATATACAGCGCCGCGCGGTCTTTCACCGATGATCCGGGATTGGCAAATTCGCACTTGCCGTAAATGTCGCAGCCTGCCGCTTCGCTGGGGCCGGCAAGGCGGACGATGGGCGTATTACCGATCAGTGCGAGCGTGTCGCCAAAGGGGCGGGTGATGTTCATGCCCATGAATTAGGCGCTGCGGGCGCGCGGGGCAACGCCCAAGTCCTTGCCTTAGGTTGGCAGCGCCAGCACGGCGTCGATCACGGTGCCTTCGGCGATTTCTTCAGCCTTGCGCACTGCGGCCTTCAAAGGCAGCAGCCAGCCGCCCACCTGTTTGGAGGGAAACAGCGATGTGCGCCATGTGGTGGCGCCGATTGTCGCCTCGACATAGACCGATCCCCATGCGGCGGCGTTCAACGCGCCTGCACGGATCGCGGCGGCGATTTCGCCGTCGATGGTCAGGAAATACCATGATCCCTTGGCAGGCGCGCCGTCGCTGCCTTGCCACAGCCATACCGGCCCCTGCACCCGCCACGGCCCGGCGGGGGCATCGGGCACATGGCCCAGTTCATCGCGCAGGAAACGGGCAAGATCGGCGTCCACCGGCCCGTTCCTGCGCGCTGCGACTTAATCTTCCGGAGCGATGGTAACGTGCAGCCCGTCCAGTTCGGCGGTCAGGGCAATCTGGCACGACAGGCGCGAGGTGGCCTCGCGGTGGTCGGAGGATTCCAGCAGGTCGTCCTCGTCTTCGCTCATCTTCGGCAGCTTGTCAGCGAAGGCAGGATCAACATGGATGTGGCACGTCGCACACGAACAGCATCCACCGCACAGCGCCAGCAATTCGTCAAAGCCATTATCGCGGATCGCTTCCATCACGGTGAGCCCGTCCCCGACAGTGATTTCGCTGGTTTCGCCTTCGCGGTTGGTGACGACCAGTCTGGGCATGGATCGGAGTTCCTTCTTTGGCTTTTCGGCGATTGGGCGCAAGAACCTGCGCTGTGAGAATACAGAGCGGCTGCTATGATAGTTGGCCGCACATGGCAAGTTGAGGAAAGTGGCAGTGGGTCTGACGCCGGAAAAATTGCGCGAGGACTTGGATGCCGTCGCGGCGCGCGAGCCGCGTCTGGCGCGCGCCATCACCCGCGTCGGCTATCCCGAAGCGCGCATCCGCGATCCCGGATTTGCCACCTTGCTGCGCACAATCGTCGGCCAGCAGGTTTCCGTTGCGGCGGCAGCGTCTGTGTGGCGCAAGCTGGAGGCCGAATTGGGCGACGGCTTCACCCCCGCCTGCCTGCTGGCACGCGATTTCGAGACACTGCGCGCCTGCGGGTTATCACGCCAGAAACAGGGTTACGCGCGGAGCCTGTGCGAGCTGATGGTGGCAGGCGAGCTCGATTTTCACACCCTGCCCGCCGATGACGAAGACGCCATCGAACTGCTCACCCGGATCAAGGGCATCGGGCGCTGGTCGGCAGAAATCTACCTGCTGTTCGCCGAGGGCCGCCCCGATATCTGGCCGGCAGGCGATCTGGCGGTGCAGGAAGGCGTGAAGCGGCTGCTGGAGATGGAGGAACGCCCGTCAGAAAAAGCAACGCGCGCACTGGCGGAAAGCTGGTCGCCGCAGCGCGGGGCAATGGCGATCTTCACGTGGCATTTTTACGCGAACCCGGCGCTGTAAGTTGGTGTCCGGTATTGGAATTTCCGGACCGAAAGCTGCCATTCTGGAATCGACCCCGGAGCGGACTTGAGCCCATTTGCTTTGATCGCTTGATGCCGGACCCGGCTTGCGCGCTGTAATCTCGCTTCGGTCGTCAGCTTGATCACGGAACAGCCGTGGCCGGTGCACCTTCGCGCTCTGCTCTGGCTCCGCCTGCCTCAGATGGCGGGAGCACAAAGAATGACTCGATGATCACCCACTTGTTGTAGATTCGCCGCCCGGACTGAGTGTGGACGCGGACGCGCAGCCCCTTTTCAGTCTTTAGTGCTGCTTTGCCAAATCCGTGGCCCGAAGGCCGCTCCGCGACCAGCTTACAATCTCTCACACGGTCGCGAGGAAGAACGAAGCAGTTTAACCAAGCTGTGCCCTCTATTCCCGCGAGGCGCGCCTCCAGAGGGTAAAACCTGTAGTTCTGGGAGAAATCCATGCCTGGCGCCCATGAGGCAATCAGTCGACTTCCCTCGCCCTTTCCGCTGCCCACACCGCCGCTGCCGTTTCCGCCAAGGCCATCGCCACCCGCCCCTCCGCGACCGAGCGGACCTTGCGCAAGATCACCCTTGCTGTTCGCTCCGGCAATCACCTCGAGGCCCTCGCCAGTTTGTGGCACCTGAGGCTGCTGCTCAACCGCGAGGTCGATCGCGACGGGCGGGACGACGGGAAGTGCGGGCGCAGGAGATCTAGTGCGCGGACGGCTCGAAGGCGCAGCTTCATCGGGACTGTCGGCAAAAACCTCGGGCTGATTGACCGGCACTGCGTCCGGCAACTTGCTGTTGTCCTCAGAAACTTCCGTAAACGTGAAAATCGAAAGCGTTTCGGCGACTGGCCGGACACGATCCGCTACACCCGATACCAAGAGCATCATGCCGATCAGCGCCGCAGTGACCAGTAAGGAGAACAGGAGCGCAGCAGGATTTGTAGTGCGCTTGCGGCACACGAAACCTTCAGACCCGTTGGAGGATGCAGGAAGCGTCACAAGATACGCTGCCGACATCGCCGGAAACCGAGTTTGTAAGGGGCTGAACTGCTCATCAATCCTGCCATAGACAGCGTCCTCTACAGGCTTAGATTGCCCGCAGATTGCTTGCTCTGCAATGAACGGCGAAGCAGGAAACGGGTGCCTTATGTTTGAATATTCAAGATAAATTATGGACCCGAGCCTGGCTGCAGCATCGAACGGGCGCAGGCAGCGTTTTAACTGCGGACGACGAATTGGCCTTAGAGTTCTCATCTATCGCCCCTTGATGAGGGAGTAGAAAGCAGACTGGGGACAATCCACCCAACCACCGCCATAAGGCCACCGTTCGGACCGCCCCGAAACCCGCCGCTGTGAACTGCCTCACTCTGCCTGCTGACAAGCCTGTCAGGCCGCTCTAGACCGGCCCGCAAATAGCAATCGGGAAGAGGGACCCCCAAAATGACACAGCGCAGCATCTTCATCACCGGCGGCGGATCGGGCATCGGGCGGGCGACCGCGTTGCACTTCGCTGCGCGCGGCTGGTTCGTGGGGGTGGCTGACATCAACGAAGCCGGCATGGCCGAAACGCTCGGGCAGATCGCGGGCGAGGCCAAGTGGGCGGGCCGGCTCGACGTGCGGGACCGCGCGGCGTGGGACGGGTCACTCTCGGCTTTCGCGGCGGCGGCCGGCGGGCGGATCGATGCCTTGATCAACAATGCCGGGATCGGCACGGGCGGCGCGCTGGCGGACCTTGATCCTGAAGAAATCGACCGCTGCCTCGACATCAATCTGAAGGGCGTGCTGTACGGCGCGCAGGCGGCCTACCCCTATCTCAAGGCTGCAGCGCCCGGATCGGCCCTCGTCAACATCGCCAGCGCTGCGGGGATCGTCGGATCGGCGGGGATGAGCGTCTATTGCGCGACCAAGTTCGGGGTCCGCGCGGTGTCCGAGAGTCTCGATGCCGAGTGGCTGCCTGACCGCATCACCGTGGCGTCGGTCTGCCCCGCTTTCATCGAGACGCCGCTGCTGAACGGCACCGGCAACCGCAAGTCCAACGTGGCGATCCGGGAAAACGTGCGCGCGGCAGGGCTGGAGATCAGCCCGGTCGAAGACGTTGCGCAGGCCGTGTGGGACGCGGTGCACGGCGACAAGCTGGATTACTTCGTAGGCGCCACGTCCAGACGGATGGCCTTCGCCAAGCGCTGGATGCCCGGCAAGGTGCGCAAGCAATTGCGGGCGAGTTCCGGGCCTTTGGGCAGGTAAAAAAAGCCAGCCTGACGCAGTACGCCTGACCGGTCGCCCGCAGCGACGGGGCCTTCAGGTCGGATGAGCGAGGACACCGCACGCCGCAGGGCGTGCGACATCACAAAGCGTCAATCGCGTGCGCCATTGTCGCGTCGCGCTGGGACAGGCCGCCAGCATCGCCTGCATCATGGGTGGTCAGCGTCACTTCCACCTTGGCATAGACGTTGAACCATTCGGGATGGTGGTCCTGCGCTTCGGCCAGCAGAGCGACGCGGCTCATGAAGCCCCAAGCTTCGGAAAAATTCCTGAACTGGAAGGTGCGCGTGATCGCCTTGCCTCCGCGCGTCAGTTCCCACGCGGGGTGATGGCCGAGCAGTTCGGTGATTTCCTCAGAGGTAAGTTCGGGGACGATCATGGGGAGGCTCCGGTTCGCAGGGTCGCTTGTTTGCGGGCCGCCTTTTCCCTAACGCTGCGGGCCAATGCAAGCGCCCTCGCCTTCTCTGACCGCCGAAAATCTCGCCTGCCGCCGCGGTGACCGGCTGCTGTTCCGGCGGCTGTCCTTCACGCTGGAGGCGGGTGCGGCGTGCCATATCACCGGCGCGAACGGTGCGGGGAAGACAACGCTGATCCGGGCGCTGGCGGGGCTGACGACGCCCTATGCGGGCGAAGTGCGGCGGACGGGTGCGCTGGCGTTGCTGGATGAACGCACGGGCCTTGATCCCGACCTGCCGCTGGGCCGCGCGCTGGCGTTCTGGTTCGCGTTGGATGGCGCGGACGGGGAAGAGGCGATCATGGCGCGGCTCAGGCTTGATGCGCTGGCAGAGGTGCCGGTGCGGTATCTTTCGACGGGGCAGAAAAAGCGTGCTGCCCTCGCCCGCGTGATCGGCCAAACCGCGCCGGTGTGGCTGCTGGACGAGCCCTTGTCCGGCCTCGACACCGCCTCGCAAAGCCTCGTCAGCTCCCTGGTGCGCGAACATTGCGCAGGCGGCGGGATCGCGCTGATCGCCTCGCACCAGCCCTTGGAGGTGCCGGGGATGACTGCCTTCGCCATCGAGGATTTCGCGCCTATGGGAGAGGACGCATGATCGCCGCCCTGCTCCGCCGCGATCTGGCGCAGTTCTTCCCCTTCACCGGCAGCGGTGCGGCGCTGCCGGTGGTGTTCTTCGTCGCGGTCGCCATGCTGTTTCCCTTCGCGGTCGGGCCGGATGCGAACCTGCTGGCCAAGACCGGAGGCGGCGTGGTGTGGATTGCGGCGTTGCTGGCGGCGATCCTGCCACTGGAAAAGCTGGTGGCGCGCGACATAGATCTCGGCTTCTTCGATCAGCTCCGCCTGCGGGGCATGGCGGAGGAAGCGATGATGGCGGTGAGGCTGATCGCCCACTGGCTCAGTTTCGGCCCGCCGCTGCTGCTCGCCACCTTCCCCGCTGCTGCCCTGCTGAAGATCGAGGGTGAGACGTTCCAGATCCTGCTGCTCGGCCTCGCCGCAGGCACACCGGGCCTTGCCGCGATAGGCCTGATGATCGCCGCGCTGACCGCATCCCTGCGCGCAGGCGCGGCGCTGTCCGGTCTGCTGCTGATCCCGCTTGCCCTCCCCATCCTGATTTTTGGCGCCGGCGCACTCGCCCGTCAGGATCAGATCAGCCTCGGCTTCGTTGGGGCTATAAGCCTCGCGCTGGTGGCACTCGCTCCGTTTGCCGCCGGAGCCGCGATCCGGGCGGCAAGGGAGAATTAGTGAGAGCACCCGAAAGCCACGTCCGCGCGAATGAATTGCTGGGCAAGATCGCGTTGGGGCTACTGGGCTTCACGTTGTTTGCCTTCGCCCTGAAAGCCGTGGCCCACCCTGAAGTGCAGATGCGTTACACCCCGATTGTGGTGTTCCACGCGGCAAGCATGGTCGCATGGCTGGGCCTGCTGGCCACCCAGGCCTTCGCCGCCGCGCACTTCAAACTGGCGGCCCACCGGGCCACGGGCCGAGCGTCGATTGCACTGGTGGGCGCGATGCTGGTGAGCGGCGCGGTGATTTCATGGCGCATCGGCCTGGAGCTTGGCCGCCCGGAGGTGACGGTGGTGAACCTCGCCGCCTTTGCGACCTTCATCCCGCTGTATTTTGCCGCCCTCCACTTCGCCCGCCGCCGCGACATCGCCGCACACCGGCAGGCGATGCTGATCGCGACATTGGCGCTGATGACCCCCGCCTATGCCCGCGTGGTGCAGGTGCTGGGCCTGCCCGATCCGGTCGCGATTGCGGTGCAGGTGCCGATCACGGTGCTGGTCTCGGCGGGGTATGATTGGGTGCTGCACGGGCGCGTGACGCGGCCCACGCTGGCGATGCTGGGCTTTTCCGTGGGGCTGGTCGTGGTGATGAGCGTAGGTCTGGCTGCCCTTTTTCTTTGACCTTCCCCCCGTCCCGGGCTTGACCCGAGACCCCGCTTATTCTTTGTTATCTCGATGGAAAACGAGCGCCGAGGTTGTTGGGTCTACATCATGACCAATCGCTATCGCGGCACGCTTTATGTGGGTTCAACTACCGATCTTTCAGCGCGCATCACTCAACATCGGGCAGGCCAAGGATCGGAGTTTTGCGCCGAACATGGTTTGACCCGGCTGGTTTTGGCAGAACGGCTCGACACGATTATCGATGCCAAGCACCACGAAAGGCGAGTCAAACGCTGGCACCGTGATTGGAAGATCGAACTGATCGAGAAGGCAAACCCCGAGTGGGATGATCTGTTTGATCGCCTGCTCGCCTGAAGAAGCTGGGTCCCGGGTCAAGCCCGGGCGGGGTGAGGGACTAATCTTCGAGTTCACCAATCGGCGGCAGCGCCGCGCCGCAAAAAGGGCAGAATCCGATTTCGATCACGCTTGAGGCATACCCTTCCCGCCCATCGCGCACCGGCAACCCGTATCCGCCTCTGACCTCAAGGATCATCGCATCAGGGCAAGCCTTGCGGTCGGAATGCTTGTCGCAAACGGTGGTCTGATCCAGCCCGAACCGTTCGCAACAATAATCAGCCGTACGGCGGGCAATCCCGGCCCGTCGGGCTCTTCGTGAAAATCTCGTTGCCCGTGTCCGTAATCGCAATCGAATGCTCGAACTGCGCCGACAGCGACTTGTCCCGCGTCACCGCGGTCCAGCCGTCGCCCAGCACTTTCGCCCACGGCTTGCCGAGGTTGATCATCGGTTCGATGGTGAAGAACATCCCCGGCTTCAGCTCCGGCCCCGTGCCAGCCTTGGCGGCGTGGACCACTTCGGGCGCGTCGTGGAACAGGCGGCCGAGGCCATGCCCGCAGAATTCGCGCACCACACCATAACGGAACTGGTTGGCGTGGGCTTCGATCGCCGCGCCAATATCGCCCAGCCGTGCGCCGGGCTGCGCTGCCGCAATGCCGAGCATCAGGCATTCATAGGTCACTTCGACCAGCTTGCGCGCCTTCAATGACGGTTCGCCTGCGTAGAACATCCGTGACGTATCACCGTGCCAGCCATCGACCAGCGGGGTCACGTCGATGTTGAGGATGTCGCCATCCTTCAGCACCTTGTCTCCCGGAATGCCGTGGCAGATCACGTGGTTGATCGAAATGCAGCAGCTATGCGCATAACCGCGGTAGCCCAAGGTCGCTGGCACCGCGCCGGCATCCAGCATCATCCCGCGGATTGCATCGTCCAGCGCGCCGGTAGTGACGCCGGGCTTCACCATGTCAGCGCAGGCATCGAGGATTTCGGCGGCCAGCAGGCCAGCCTTGCGCATCCCGTCAAAGCCGGCGGGTGTGTGCAGCTTGATGCTGCCATCGCGGTAGACGGTCTGATCGCCGTCAACGAGTTGATAATCGTGCATGGCCTTCACATAGCGACTGCGGGCGCCAAATGCTACTTCCCCGGTGCGAAGGCTGCCCGGTATTCCGGTTTGACCGCCGCAAGCACAGCCCGCGTCACCGGCAACGTTACCTCATAGTTTCCTTCGGCATAAGACCCCGCCACATAAGGCGCGGCGATCAGGCCGATACGGTTGAAGGCGCGCCTGTCAGATGATCCCACCAGCACGGTCAGATCGCTGACCGGCGGGCACGGGAAGAAGCCGTCATCGGAGTAATCCGGGCCAAGCCGCGCCTTTTTCTCGGCCTTCAATGCCTTGCACCATCCGGCGCCGAGCGCGCTCTGCAAGGCTGCAGGCGAGCGGAACATCGCCTTGGGGTCTATCGCCTGTTTGGCGGTGCGGTCCCACACCAGCGCATCGAAGGCACCATTGCCATGCGCGCCGCCCGAATATTCCCAGAAGCTGGCCGATAGCGACAGGAAGCGCGGCAGGTTGGCGACAACCTGCCAGGTCTTCTCGAACGACCGGTTCACACAGGCGCCGCAATTCTCGGCCGAAAAATCGGCGATGGCGCTGTTCCATTCTTCCTTCTGGTTGGCGAGGATCCGGTCACGCTCGGCCGTAAACCGCTGGACCAGCGCGGGGACAGCGGAAACGGCGGCGGGCCATTCATAGGTGAAATCGCGGATGGCCTCGCCTTGCGTGACCTTGTCGGTGAAAGTGACTTTTTGCGGTGCGGGTGCCTGAGGTAACAGGGGCACAGGCGGGGCGGCGGCGCTGGCATGCGGCGCAAGGCAGACCGCAAGCATGACGCCTATCAGAACCGCGCCTGTTCGTCGCAGGCGGGCGCCAGCTCGGGCTTGACCCCGGCTAGACCCCTGCCAGACCCCCCTTAGCCACTGTTCCACGCGAAACATTGCGACAGTCATCGGCGCTCTCCCCCGTCCTGGCCGAATCTGCTGGTGACATCGGCCATGCGGCGATTATGGAACGGGAATGAGCGAACCCAAAGCACTGATCCGGCCCGATCGCGGCGAAGATGCGATTGCCATTCATCTGATCAACAAGGACGGCTTCGAAGCCTTCGCCAAGGGGCTATCCCCCGGCCAGCGCGCCAGCCTTGCCGCGCAGAAGTTCGAAGGCGGGGGATACCAGTTCGCGATCCTGCCGGATGGCGATTCCTGGTTTGTTGTCAGCGGGGTAGCCAATCCCGACAGCCTGTCGATCTGGTGCCTTGCCAAGCTGGCGGAAGAACTGCCCGAAGGTGTGTACCGGGTGGCAGACATCGATCCGGGTCCGGCGATGTTCGGCTGGATCACCGGCCAATACCGCTTCACCCGCTACAAAAGCGAGGACAAAGGCCAGGGCCCGCGCGTGCTGCTGACCGGTCAGGTCGGTCAGATCGATGGCTATGTTGCTGAAGCGCAAGCAGAATGTCTGGTGCGCGATCTGGTCAATGCGCCGCCTGAAGACATGGGCCCAGCCGCCTTGGAAGCCGAGTGCGAAAGGCTGGCCAAGGCGCACAAGGCGGATCTGACGGTGGTCCGCGGCGATGCCTTGGAACAGGGTTACCCGATGATCCACGCCGTTGGGCGCGCTTCGGCACGGCACCATGCGCCGCGGCTGATGCATCTGACGTGGGGCGATCCTACGCATCCCGTTCTGGCGGTGGTCGGCAAGGGGGTGTGCTTCGATTCCGGAGGCCTGAATATCAAGCCGGGCGCCGGTATGCGGCTGATGAAAAAGGACATGGGCGGCGCGGCGCACGCGCTGGCGCTGGCCGGACTGGTGATGGCAGCGCGGCTGAAAGTGCGCCTCCATCTGCTTGTTCCGGCAGTTGAAAATGCCATTTCCGGCGGCGCGTTCAGGCCGGGCGATGTGCTGAAAAGCCGCAAGGGCCTGACGGTCGAGATCGACAATACCGATGCCGAAGGCAGGTTGATCCTGGGCGACGCGCTGACCCGCGCTTCGGAGGAAAACCCCGATCTGATCGTCGATTTTGCAACCCTGACCGGCGCGGCGCGGGTTGCGCTTGGCCCTGACCTTCCCGCCATGATGGCGCGGCGGGATGAGACCGCGGACGCGTTCCTTGCGGCGGGCAAGGCCAATGACGATGCCGGGTGGCGCCTGCCGCTGCATGATGCTTACCGCGAATACCTGTCATCAGACGTGGCCGATATGGCCAACTCCGCAGCCAACCCCTTTGCCGGGGCGAGTGTCGCCGGGCTGTTCCTCGACCGCTTTGTCGCAGACGGGCTGGACTGGGTGCATTACGATACTTTCGCGTGGACCCCGGCCCCCAAACCCGGCCGGGCCCGCGGCGGGCGGGGGCTTGGCTTGCGCGCAGCGTGGCACGCGATCCGCGCCCGTTACGGCGCCTGAGCTTGCTCCAGAAGCGACTTGCCGCTAACGGGCCTGCCACGCTGCGCTCTGGGGAGAATATGCGGCGCCATCTGAGAAGGCCGACGATACACCGATGAGCAGCGCGACGCGCGATAACGCCGATTATGCCGTGCCCGAGGGCGTGCTGGGCCTTGCCGGGCCGGTGGAAAAGCCTGCGCCCGGCACCCTGCCGCTGCGCGGCGACTTGGCGCATATCGCGCTTGCCGGGATTCATCTGGCCGCTCATTATGTGATTCCCCATGTCCGCACCGTGGGCGGTGCTGGTGCAGGCCTGCGGATAACCCCCCGCGCCGATGCAGAGGTATTCGCCACGCTTCCTGCCGGAAGCCGGTTCGAATTGCTCGACGTGGCTGGTGAATGGGCCTGGGGCTGCCCCGGCCCGCAAGGCCCGAGCGGCTGGTGCCGGACGAGCGAACTCGCTCCCGCTGCGAGCTGATCCGTGGCAATTCGCCTGTTCATCGACGGTGCGGCAGGCACCACCGGCCTTGAAATCCGCGAGCGTTTGCAGGGGCGCGGCGAGTTCGAGTTGCTGGTGCTGGACGATGCGCAGCGCAAGGATGAAAGCGCGCGGCGCGATGCGCTCCATGCCGCCGATATTGCGATTTTGTGTCTGCCCGATGAAGCTGCCAAAGACGCGGTGAAGCTGGCCCAAGCGTCCGGCACCCGCATCATCGATGCCTCCAGCGCACACCGTGTGGCGGAAGGCTGGACCTATGGCTTTCCCGAACTGATCGGGCGCGAATCGATTGCCGATGCGCAATATGTCAGCAATCCGGGATGCTATCCCACAGGCTTTCTCGCGCTGCTCGCGCCGCTCGTGCGCGCAGGATTGCTGCCCGCCGATTGGCCTTACACCGTCAATGCGGTCAGCGGCTACTCTGGCGGAGGAAACGCCCTGATCGACCGGTTCGAGCAGGACACCGACATCGCGTTTCGCGCCTATGGACTGACGATGGGGCACAAGCATCTGGCCGAGATGCAGACCTTCGCGGGCCTGCGCCATCCCCCGGTGTTCTCACCTGCGGTCGTTCCTGCGCATCGCGGCATGCTGGTCGATGTCCCCCTGCCGCTCGCCGCGATCCCCGGTGCCGGTTCAGTTGCCGCACTGCACGAGTGTCTTGACGAATTCGCCGCACAGGCTCCGCTGATCACCTTTGCAGGCGGCACCTCCAGTGAAGAATTGTTGCGGAAAAGCACGCCCGGCGCGGACACCATGACACTGCATCTTTATACGAGTCTCGACGGGGCGCAGGTCCGCCTGCTCGCTCGGCTCGACAATCTCGGCAAGGGTGCCTCGGGCGCTGCGATCCAGAACCTCAATATCATGTGCGGCCTGCCCGAGACGGCGGGCCTGCGCCTGTGAGTACCGCAAGCTTGCTTAAAATTTAGGCAAGTCCAGATCACATGCTGTGCACCATTGCGCGGTGCACCATATTGTTGCTACCCGCCCATCATCGGCGAAAGACATCCTTGCCCTTGAGTCTTCAGGCGTAAGGATTGTTCACAGCCATCATCTACACAGCTTGGCACGGTTCTTGTTTGGAATCGGTCAGCAATAAGCCAGGCGCGGATGGGGACGACGTGAAAAAGATCGAAGCGATCATCAAACCCTTCAAACTCGACGAGGTGAAGGAAGCGCTGCACGAAATCGGCGTGTCGGGCATCACCGTCACCGAAGCGAAGGGTTTCGGCCGGCAGAAAGGCCATACCGAGCTTTATCGCGGCGCCGAATATGTCGTGGACTTTCTGCCCAAGGTGAAGCTTGAAGTGGTGGTGTCCGACGATCAGGCCGAACGCGTGGTGGAAGCCATCGCCGCCGCAGCCCAGACCGGACGCATTGGCGACGGCAAGATCTTTGTGACCGCGATCGAAAGCGCGCTGCGCATTCGCACCGGCGAAACCAATGACGACGCGATCTGATTTCTCACCCTCTTCTGCCTGCCAATCTGGCGGGCCGACCTGAATTCTACCCGGAGGCACTACACAAATGTCGAAAGCAAAAAACGTCCTGAAGAAGATCAAGGACGAAGAAATCGAATGGGTCGATCTGCGCTTCACCGACCCCAAGGGTAAGTGGCATCACCTCACCATGGTCGCCAGCATCATGGGTGAAGATGAACTTGAAGATGGCCTGATGTTCGACGGTTCGTCGATTGGCGGCTGGAAGGCGATCAACGAATCGGACATGATTCTGAAGCCCGATCTGACGGAGACATGGGTCGATCCGTTCAGCGCCACGCCGATGCTGATCATCAATTGCGACATCGTTGAGCCTTCGACCGGCGACTGGTACAGCCGCGATCCGCGTACTACCGCCAAGCGTGCCGAGGCCTATCTGAAGTCGACCGGCATCGGTGACACTGTCTATGTCGGTCCCGAAGCCGAGTTCTTCATGTTTGACGACGTTCGCTTCGAGGACGGCTATGCCGGATCGGGCTTTGCGATCGATGATATCGAACTGCCGGGCAACACCAGCAAGGAATACGAAAACGGCAACATGGCGCACCGTCCGCGCGCCAAGGGCGGGTACTTCCCCGTCGCGCCGGTCGATAGCGCCGTGGATATCCGTGCCGAGATGGTCACTACCATGCTCGAAATGGGCCTGCCCTGCGACAAGCACCACCACGAAGTCGCCGCTGCCCAGCACGAGCTGGGTCTGACCTTCGGAACGCTGGTGCAGACCGCAGACCGCATGCAGATCTACAAGTATGTCGTGCACCAGGTCGCCCACGCCTACGGGAAGACCGCGACCTTCATGCCCAAGCCGATCAAGGCCGATAACGGCTCCGGAATGCACACCCACATCTCGATCTGGAAGGAAGGCAAGCCGATGTTTGCCGGCAATGAATATGCCGGACTGTCGGAGATGTGCCTCTATTTCATCGGCGGCGTGGTCAAGCATGCCAAGGCGCTGAACGCTTTCACCAACCCGACCACCAACAGCTACAAGCGTCTGGTGCCGGGTTTTGAAGCACCGGTGCTGCTGGCCTATTCGGCCCGTAACCGGTCGGCTTCGTGCCGCATTCCTTACGGCACCGGCGATAAGGCCAAGCGCGTGGAATTCCGTTTCCCCGATGCGATGGCCAACCCTTATCTGTGCTATGCGGCGCTGCTGATGGCGGGCCTCGACGGGATCGAGAACAAGATCCATCCGGGCGAGGCAATGGACAAGAACCTGTACGATCTGCCGCCAGCCGAACTTGCCGAAGTGCCGACGGTGTGCGGTTCCTTGCGCGAAGCACTGGATTCTTTGGCCGCAGATTACGAGTTCCTGCTGAAGGGCGACGTGTTCACCAAGGACCAGATCGAATCCTATGCCGAACTGAAGTGGGAAGAGGTGATCCGCACCGAAACCACCCCCTGCCCGGTCGAATTCGACATGTATTATTCGATGTAAGATCGCCGTGTCAGATACGGGCCGGTTTTCGAGCCCGATATGTCGATTACAACAGGGCCGTCCGGGAAACCGGGCGGCCTTGTTGCATCAGATGCCTGGATCAGACCCATGCCTTTTCTCCCGCGTTCCGTCCCGCTACAGCAACAATCCAAACCATTGAAAGAGAACCCATGACTGAATCGATCCTGCTGGTCGCCGGCGGCCTCGTCTTGCTCGCTTTAGGCGGCGAGCTGCTGGTGCGGGGTGCGGTCGGCATGGCGGCACGGCTCGGCATTTCGCCGCTGCTGGCTGGGCTGACGATCGTCGGCTTTGGCACCTCGACGCCGGAACTTGCGACAAGCGTGCAGGCGGCGCTGGCCGGATCGCCAGGGATCGCTGTTGGGAATATCGTCGGGTCGAATGTCGCCAATATCCTGTTCATTCTGGGCGTGTCGGCGTTGATCCTGCCGCTCAGCGTCAAAGCGGCCTCATTCAAACGCGACTCCATAGCGCTCGGCGGATCGGCGCTACTGGCGACGGGCGCGGTACTGCTTGGTCTGGTTGGCCTTCTGCCCGGACTTGTTCTTGTGGCAGCGCTGGTTGGTTACATCTGGTGGGCCTACAAATCCGAAAGTGCATCCCACGATGCCGAAGCCGTGCGCCACGAACATGAAGCTGAAGACCTTCCGGTACCGCCGAATACCCGTCCGGTTGTGCTGGGCGGTATGATCGTCGCGGGACTTGCCGCAGCTATCTTCGGAGCCGGATTCCTGGTTGATGGCGCCACAGTTCTGGCTTCGGCGGCTGGCGTGTCGGAAAGCGTGATTGGCCTGACGGTTGTAGCCGTTGGCACCAGCTTGCCCGAACTGATCGCCTGCATCGTCGCCGTTCTGCGCAAGCACGAAGACGTTGCGCTCGGAAACATCGTGGGGTCGAATATCTACAATCTGTGCGGTATCCTCGGTCTGACGGCGATCATTCACCCGATCGAGGTGCCTGCCGAAATCGCGAGCTTCGACATTTGGGTGATGCTTGGCGTGACGGCGCTATTGATCGTGCAACTGCGTAGCGGTTGGAAGCTGTCGCGCGCCGAAGGTGCGCTGATGGTAACGCTGTATGTTGCCTATACGGCAATTCTGGCCATGCGCTGACGCCGAATATCTGCGGATCTTATCATACATCAACTTGCCTCTCTGCAGTGCCCATAAGACGTGGTGCACCAAAGCCACGCTGATGGGAAATATCATACCCCGATTGCCAAGTTAGTCTGTTAAGCTAACTTGGCAATCAGCGCGGTGAATCGCGGTTACATCTGGTTAGCTTCCAGCATAGGGGTATATATGATCAAGAATGATCGCCGGGTTCGCCCGGCACTGATGACTGGTGCCGCAATGGTCGGGCTTGTGCTCGGCTCAGGCAGCGCAAGCGCACAATCACCCTTTGGCGTCAATGGCTTGAGCGCCGCAGAACTTGAAAATGGACGGCATGCTACGTCTACCCTGAACCCCGATGAGGTCGAGAACGCGCGCCACCGCTCGGCTCCCGTGGTAGGTACCTCCTTCGAAAACTACGTCGGTCGGGAGGAAGAACCGCAAATCGTGATTTCGGTCCCGGGCACGCCGACCACCGCCCGCGATCCGGTCAACATCAACGGCATCGGCCAGATGATCGTCAGCACCCCAACCCCCACGGGCGGAGTATCGCTGGGTCTGTGCACCGGCACATTGATCAATCCGCGCACCGTGCTGTTTGCAGCGCACTGCGTAAACACCCGCCCGGCGACCGACTATGGGTCGGGCTCGGGCGGCGTCGCGATTGCCTTTGGCTTCAACAATGCCAATAACACCACCCTGCCGGGCGCGCCTGCAGGCACATCGCCGCTCCGCAACTGGTTGTTTGGTTCGGCCGGTCGTGCGCCCAACACCACCAGCACCAGCGAGTTCTTCTACACCGTTAACGGTCTGGCCTATAGCCCCCTCTCGCTTGAACCGGCGGCGGCTGGCTTCCTGTATGGCGACGTCGCCATCGCTTCGCTCGACACGCCAGCCCGCAACATCCCGACCTGGGCGATCCTGCTGTCTGCTCTGACCCCGCCAAGCAATGTCACCGCGGCGAACGGCACAGGCTATCACGTCACGATCAGCGGCTATGGCGCCAACGGGATAGGCACCACGGGCGCGACCGGCGGGATTGATTACCGCCGCCGCGTAGCCGAAAACTGGCTTGGCGGACTGACCTCGCTCAATGTCCGTGATACGCTGCTGTTCGGCGGCTTCAGCGTTAGCCGCCCGCAAAACCTTTACTGGATCGACTTCGATGATCCACGCCGCGGCACCGCAGCGGCCACGCCGTTCGACTTCAACGTGTTCCGCGACAATGCCCTGCCCAACGAAGGGACAACTTCGGGCGGCAACTCGGGCGGTCCGCTGATCCTTGACCGCACCTTTGCGCAGCAGGTCGTGATTGGCGTCCTTTCGGGCGGCTCGCGTTTCTTCAATGCGCAGCCGGGTTCAAGCTACGGAACTGCTTCGTTCTACCAGCCGATCTACCTCTATTGGGACTGGATCGCGCAGAACAATCCCTACCGTTACGTCGGCGCCAATGCCGGTAACGGGAATTGGGAAGACCCGACCCGGTGGGTGTCGCTGCAGGACCCCAACTACTTCATCATTGGCCCCAATGGCCAGTTGGCCAACGGTGTGCCCACATCCCCCGGTCAGCAGAACCTGGGCACATCGGGCCAGTTCGGCCAGGTCTGTGTTCAGGGCCCTGCCGCGGGTAGCGGCGCGCAAGGTTGCACAGACCTGTCCACCGGCCGCTTTATTCCGACCACGGGCGGGGCTGGCGGAGCCAATGCCCCGACCCAGACGGCCGGCCTAAGCAACAATTTCGGCACTGCGACCATGGACGGAAGCGGGACGGACCTTGCGCTGAATGACAGCACGCCTGTTGCCGGTTTGCAGGAACAGCAGAACACAGGCGCTACTGCGGCGCTGCCGACAGCGACGATCGCAAACGGCTTGCCGGGCGCGACCAATTTCGTGCCTAACAACACTGCGGGCAACCGGCTTCAGGGTGTTCTTCCGCGTTACTTCGACGTGACGCTCAGCAATACCGGCACTACCACGCTCAGCAGTTACGTGACGATCGACCGGTTGACGGTACGCGGCGGAGCCGGGCTTACTGTTGCCAGCGCCGGGCGCCTCAATTCGCTGATGGATGTGACGCAGGCGGGCGGGACGATCACCGTCAACGGTGCGCTTAATTCGGTCGGTGATTACACTGTGCTCGGCGGCCTGCTGCAAGGCACGGGCACAATCACCGCGCCGTTTGTGAATAGCGTTGCCGGCCAGATTGCACCGGGAACGGTTGGCACCTCCGGCACGCTGTCAGTCGCGGGTAATCTGGTGTTGGCATCTGGCACGCAATATCTGTTCGATGTGTCATCAGCGGGTGCGGATCGCATCGCTGTCACCGGTCAGGCCAACGTGGGCGGACAAGTGGTGGTTGGTGCAGGCATTGCCGGGCAGGTCAACGGCCTTGGCCGCCAGTACACTATCCTCAGTGCCACGGGCGGCGTGACGGGCACCTTTGCAGCGCAAAACCTCTCGGCACTGCTGAGCCAGCAGTTCACATATCAGCCCAATGCAGTGCTGATGGAGATCCGCGCGGCCAGCTACAACACCGTCATCAACCGCAATGATCCGGCGCAGGCTGCCTACGCGCAACTGTTCGACCAGAACCGTTCGAACACCGCGCTGGCGGGGCTATATGCGCTTGATTTCGCTTCGGCCGACACGATCCGCAACACCTTCTCCAACCTGGCACCGGTCAACGAACAGGCGGTGCGTACGCTCGCCGCCCAGTCAGTGAACCAGCTCCAAAACCTGAATGCTGCGCGCCTGCGCGAAGCGGACAAGTCGCGGTCCGGGGGCAAGATTGCCGTGACCGGCCGCCCGCTGGAAATGGCGCAGATGGGCCTTGCGCCCGCGCTTCAGCCGCTTGGCGGGATGCAGATGGCGATGCAGGACGGCGAGACCGAGGTGATCGACGCCAACCTGCCCGATAACGTCGCGATCTTCGCAACAGCTGGCTTGGTCTCGGGTGACGGGGATTCGATGCCCGGGTATACTGCGGGAAGCACAGTCGCTGGCCAGTTCATCACACGGTCGACCGGGTTCGACGGCTATTACCTGGCCGGCGGCGTCGAGTTCTATCCGGGTGAAAACACCATGGTCGGTGTCTCGGGCTACTTCAGCTCGCTTGATGCCGACACGCCGCTCAGGCAGCAAGTGGACAGCGACACTTATGCAGCCTCGCTCTACCTGCGCCATGCCTTCACCGGCGGTCCGGTGGTCGATGGCCAGTTCAGCATGGGTAGCATGGGCTTTGACACCCGCCGTCAGGTGCAGTTCCTCGGCAACGCGCAGACACTCCAGTCTAGCTCGGATGACTTGCTGGTGTCGGGTGCTTTGGGGGTATCCTATGACCTCGAAAGCAGCATCGGCACCATTTCGCCGGGCATCGAAGGTCGCTACGCCAGCGTAGACATGGCCGCATTGAACGAGACCGGCGGCACGCTGGGCCTCACGCTCCAGCGTCAGAGCTTCGAGAGCAAGCAGGTCCGCGTTGGCTTCGGCTACGAGAAGCAGGGCAAATCGGTCGCGATCAACGCCAATGCACAGCTGGTGCGGGAGTTCGAGGATGGTCCGCAGCTGCTCGGCGCGAACTTCGCACAGGGCACAGGCCCGAACGCGAACTTCCTGCTCGACACCGCCGATCAGACTTGGGGTGAGATTGGCATTGCCGCGATCCTCGGCACCGGACCGCTGCAGTTCACCGCCGGAATCGACACCACCATCGGCCGCGACAACGCGGATGCCCAAGTGGTTCGCGGTAGCTTGACCTTGCGCTTCTGACATCAAGACGCATGACAGGGCCGGCGCGCAACCGGCCCTGTCATCCAGTGTAAAACTTACCTGCCAACCAACGCGAAGGTGCAGCGGCAACAGCTCCCCATTGCCTTTGGCCAACAATTTAGGCCTTGATCGCCTCTTTTTCACGAGTCGCCAAGGGTTCTGAAAACCCACTGAAAACTGATTTGCTTTCGTCCGACCCTTGCTTTGGCAAGTCCAGATTCTGTAAAAACTGAAGTATTTCGGGCGTGAGAGCATAGAATATTACGCGCCTGTCGATCGTACATCGCTGCGTTACTAACAAATTGCAATCGAGCAGTCGTTTTTTGACAAGGCCAAAGCTAGCAGTCGAGCAGCGAACCTTGTGCGCCAGTTCACTCGAAGTGAGGCGCCCGTGGGCATAGAGCTGGAGGAGCAACTCCAGCTCTGCAGAAATAAGCCGCAGTTTAGTTTTCCCCTCAACTTCAAGAAGTTGCAGGTGAAGCCAATGGACGTTGGGGTAAGGCAACCTCATTGCGGCACTCAAACGTCAAACGTCATCCACTTCAACACCATATTCTACTACCATCCTTTCTCGCCATCTCTTATATCCATCAACTCATTCTTTATTATAGACTTTTTTGGGATACAATTTCCAAAGATAAGCCCCCTCGGTTTTGCCTTTTGCACAACTCTAGGGAGTTTTACTTATGAAATTCAAGTTTGCGCGCATATCGTCACTGGCGATTGCAACCTCCTTGCTGACAGGCGGGGCGCTGGCTCAGGCCCAATCGACATCCTCCGATGGCATTTTTGAAAATCTTGCAACTGACATCACCGCTGCCGAAGCGGCGGTGGCACCAGCGCGGGCCCCGGTCACTGCGGCGCAAACTGCCCTAAGCGCAGCAGAGACTGCTGCTCAAACGCTCCGTGGCACCCTTCGTACAACCGATGTGGCGCTTCTGAATACTTTTCTGGACGCAGGCCGTGCCGCTGCAACTGCACAAACAGCCCTGACTGCTGCAAATGCCGAGCAGACTGCTCTGTTGACTGCCCAAGCGACGGTAAACACTGCATTGACCAACGCGACGACCGCAAAGGCGACTGCAGCCACTAATGTTACTACTCTCACTACCGCAAGGAACACTGCGCGGACTAACCTTGCTACGGCGATCACGGGCGGAAACGCTGCGGCTATCGTGGCTGCTCAGACAGCTTTAGGCACTGCTGAGACAAATCTTGCCGCCGCCACAGCTGCAGATGCCGCGGCCGCCACCACTTTGGCCGCCGCCACTACCAGTCTTGCCACTGCCAACCAGAATGTGATCACTGCAGCGCGGGTTGTTGTTGATAGAACTGCTGCCCTTGCCACCGCGAATACGGCGGTCGGAACCTCTTCGACCGCTTTGAATACTGCGCTGACTGGGAACACGGCTTTTGTCACAGCAGCTACGGCAGCTGGGGTACCGACAGATGCGACTGGTCTTGCGCAAATTGACACGGCCGTAAGCACAGCCCGTGCTACGCTGGACACTCGATTGGACGCGCTTGCGACCGCCGAAAATGCTGTTGCGGCACTCACCTCGGCAGAAGACATCCTGGCAGTAGCTGCGGTGAACCAGAATGCCTTCATCGAAGGTGCTGCCACTGCACTGGTAGATCCCGACGCGCCGGTTAACTACGAAACGCAGGTTCTGGGTGCGCTGATCGATCACGAAGATCGGATCACAGCGAACACGGCGGACATCGCCGACCTCGACACTCGCGTCACGACAACCGAAGCAGGTATTTTGGCAAATACTGCTTTGATCGGAGTGGTCGATAGTGACAGCAAGAGCCGCGATGCAGCCCTCGGCACTCGGATCACCGGTGAAACCACTGCGCGCGTTGCGGCAGATGCGGCTCTAGACAACCGCATCACCACGGTGGATGGCGAAAGCCGCACCCGTGATACTGCGCTGAGTGAACGGATTGCTCGTGAAGCCACGACGCGCGCTCAAGCCGACGAAGCGTTGCTTGCCCGTGTTACGTCGGAAACCACCGCCCGTGTTGCCGCGGATACGGCGATCAACAACCGTATCAACGGCGTTGAAGGCCGCGTTGGCAATCTGGAAGGCCGTGTCGGCGTTCTGGAAAACAAGGTCGACAGCTCGACCGCCGTGGCAATCGCCATGGGTGGTACGACCTTCCTGCCCGATATGGACTTCAACCTGTCCGCGAACGTCGCGACCTTCAACGGCGCTCAGGCAATTTCTGCCGCCTTTGGTGCACGCGTCAGCCGTAACGTTGCGGTCTCGGGTGCCATTGGCCACGGCATGAACAAGGACGGTGACACCGGCGCCCGCGTCGGCCTCATCTTCGGCTTCTAAGGGCTTAAAGACGGTCGAAAGACGAGGCGGGGGGGCAATTGCCCCCCCGTTTTCGTTGATGGTTTGCCTCACATGGTCCGCCTTGGACGTGTTTCCCCCGAATAAGAACCAAGCGCCGCGGCAACTTCGGCGCGATATGCGCGATCCAACAGATTGCCTGTTTCCACGAAACGATTTTCCTACGCCCCGCATTCCTGCTCAATCCATCGGCCGTCCGCCAATTATTCCGGAAGCCCGACATGACCTATCAACCTGCAACCTCGCTGCTGACCCTGATGCGCCGACTGGTCAGCCTGTCACCATCCCGTGCCAACACCGGTACCCCACGCCGCATCGGGCCAGCCGGGATCGCGCTGATCAAACAGTTCGAAGGCTGTGCACGGCTGCGGCCAGACGGGCTGGTGGAGGCCTACCCTGATCCTGGCACGGGGGGCCTACCCTGGACCATCGGCTGGGGTGCCACGGGACAGGACCGCTTTAGCGGCGGCATGATTCGGCCGGGCACCCGCTGGACACAGGCGCAATGCGACGCGCGGCTTGCCGAAGACCTCACTCGCTACGCTGTCGATGTCGCTGAAGCGATTGGCGGTGCGCTGACCACCCAGAGCCAGTTCGATGCGCTCGTCAGCTTCCATTACAACACAGGCGCAATTGGCCGGGCCACGCTGACGAAAAGGCACATTGCCGGCGATCATGGCGGCGCCGCGCGCGAATTCGCCCGCTGGAACCGTGCCGGCGGGCAGGTGCTCAAAGGCCTCACCCGCAGGCGTGCAGCGGAAGCAGAGTTATATCTGGCGCAATAGCCCGAAGGCCAGGCAACGGGGCTCGCAAAGCTCACTCCGATCGGATGTGAAGTGCGAGCCCCTGTTACCCTCAATAATCCCGTGACACCTGCACCAGCACAGAATCTCGCCCGATCGTCGACACTGTGCCAAGCAGCGCCAGCCAGCTGGTGATCCGGTATTCCACCTGCGTCGCGCTGTAACCGCGGCCGTCGGTGATCAATTCCACATAGATCTTGCGCGTAATGTTCTTGCCCAGCGCGATGCCCGTCCCGCGCCCGATCAACGGATCGGCGCTGACGATGCGCAACTGGTCCAGCCCGATCGAACGCCGCAATTGCCCAATCGGATCAAGCCCTCCGCCCCCGCCCTGCAATGCCGCCAGCGCCGCCGCCAACTGCACCGCATCGGTGGCAGACAGAGAGGTAACTGACCCGCCGAACAGCAGGCGCGCCAAAATCTCCTCCTCTGGCAGGGCTGGATCGGACGAGAAGGCGATGCTCGGCGACATGGCATTGCCGGTGATCGCGATATCGACATTGGTGCCGTTCTTTGCCGTTTCGGCCAGCACGTCCAAGCGCGGGTTGATCGGCTCGTTCCCGTCAAACAGAATGCGCCCACGGGTCAGTTCGAAACGGGTGCCTGCAAAGGTGTAATCGCCGCGCACCAATCGCGCAGTCCCGCCAATGCGCGGATCATCAACCGTACCGCGCAGCGCGATATCGATACCCCATTCACTCTCCAGCCCCAGCCCTTCCACCATCACCCTGTTAGGGGCGCTGGCATTTACGAGGTAACGCCATGCCGCATCCCGTCCGGAAACCTGCGTACGGCCGCGCCCGTCATCGCCGTTGATTTCGCGCGTGGCAATGCGGGGTAACGAGGTATCCTCCTCGGCATTGCCCAGCGCCCAGCGCGCCCGATCGATTGTCACCCGTCCGGCAATCGTCCCGCCCACCCCGCTGGACACGATCCGCAAGGGACCGGTGATGGTCGCAGCCAAGCCATTTGCATCCAGCAGCCGCGCATCCTTTACCGCGGCGCGCAAATCGAGCGTTGGCCCGCGCCCGGCGCTCATCTGCGCAAGATCGATCGTGCCGCTGCCGCTAACCGTGCCGCCGCCCCCGGTTTGCCCGGCAAAGCGCACCAGTTCGAGCCGCGATCCCACAAAGCGGCCGCGCGCGTTGACCTTGGTGACGCGGGTCCCGGTCAGGGCGCTCTGCACCGTCAAATCGTCGGTGGCGAGCGCGCCGGTAATGCGCGGATTGGCGAGCGTGCCAGTTGCCCGCGCGGCAATTCGCACCGGACCGGCAAGATCGAAGACTTCGATTGCGGCGAGCCTCCACAGCGTTTCCGCCGCGCCGTCGAAGGCAAAACGCCCCTCGAGTCGCCCGCGCATCACCCGGTCGCCCACCGCCCCGTCGGCCCCAAGCCCGGTGACCCGCAGCGCCAGATCGCCGCGCCGCGCATCGCCTTCGAACAGGCGCGCGGCTGCGGTCAGGCGGTCCGGCCCGAGGTCGACCGTGCCGAGGACGTTGATCGGCTTAGATGACAGCACCAGCCCAGCGCGGCTGAACCGGTCGATCCGGCCGCGCGCGCTCGCCGTGGGCGGGTTGCGGCCGGTTTGCCGGTAATCAATGATCCCGGTCAGCCGCCCGCCAAGACCAAGGTCTGCACCCGCCAGATCGAGCAGCCGCAGCGGCATCCGCGCCAGCCGCAGTTCGACGTCGGTTGCCCCGCCCCCGAAGCTGCCTTGGGCAATTGCAAATCCGCCGCCGTAGCCGACTTGCGTCGGCGCAAGGTTCCACCCGCCACCTTCGCGCGCGGTGAGCACGGCACGGCGCGGCATCGTGATCTCGCCATTGCCATATGCTCCGCGCGCAAC
>JBEQBX010000016.1:0-43173 GCA_041639595.1 Porphyrobacter sp. | reverse complement strand
GCCGGTGACCAGATTGGCCCGCATCAACGATCGGCCGTGGGGCGCCTGGAGGAGATGGCGTCCATCGATCTCACCGATATGGCAGCACTGCGCCGGGTGGTGACCTTCGCCTACCAGCTCCTGCCAGCAACGATCATCGTCCCCAGTCCCGATTACATCAACGTCATGGTGCTGATGCCGCAGGCCGCTGACCTCACGCTGGTCGAAGATTTCATGCTGATCCCCGAACCGCCCGCCACCGACAAGGCGCTGGCGCATTGGGAGAAGAGCTGGAACCTGCTCGACGGCGGCGTGTTCGCGGCTGAGGATTTCCGTGCGGCTGAACTTGGCCAGCAGGGCCTTTCAAGCGGTGCGGTCAGCCACATCACCCTCGGCACGCTGGAAGGCGGGATCGCGCGGTTCGACCAGATCGTGAGCGAGGCCCTGCGGGCAGCGGACTGAGAGGTTCTGAACTGGTCGCATTTCCGAACGGAATGCCCGTTTGCGGCCATTCTGGAAATGCGCAGATCATCTGGTCGCATTTCCGAACCGAATGCCCGTTTGCGGCCATTCTGGAAATGCTCTAGGCCGCCGCCCCATGCCCACCCAGCCCCCCCGCTCCGAAAATCGCCCCGAGGGCGACCGTATCGCCAAACTGCTCGCCCGTGCCGGCATCGCCAGCCGCCGCGAGGTGGAACGGATGATTGCCGAAGGCCGCGTCGCGATTGACGGCAAGGTGCTCGATACACCTGCCACAATCCTGTCCAGCCTGAGGGGCGTAACCGTCGACGGCAATCCGGTGACCGCAGCCGAGCCGACCCGCCTGTTCGCCTTCCACAAGCCCACCGGCCTGATCACCGCAGAGCGCGATCCTGCCGGGCGCCCCACCATCTACACCGCACTGCGCAACGCTCTGCCCGCAAGCGCAGGCCGGATGATGCCGGTCGGGCGGCTGGATCTCAACACCGAAGGGCTGCTGCTGCTCACCAATGATGGCGAGGTAAAGCGCAAGCTGGAACTGCCCGCCAGCCGCGTGCCTCGCACCTACCGTGCCCGCGCCTTTGGCGAAGTGTCGCAGGCCCAGCTGGAAGACCTGATCGAAGGCGTGACCATTGACGGCATGCGCTATGGTTCGATCGACGCCAATCTCGAACGCAGCAGCGGGCGCAATCTGTGGATTGAAATGACCATCACGGAAGGCAAAAACCGCGAAGTGCGCAACGTGCTCGAATTTCTGGGGCTTCAGGTGAACCGCCTGATCCGCACCGGTTATGGCCCGTTCAACCTCGGTGATCTGGGGCGCGGGCAGGCTGTGGAATTGAAGGGCAAGCCGGTGGACCGGTTCCTGGCCGAACTGGGCAAAGGCGCCGCCAAATGAGGATCATCGCGGGCGAATGGCGCGGGCGCAGACTGGCCGCGCCCAAGGGCGAAGGTACGCGCCCCACCGCCGATCGCGCGCGCGAGACATTGTTTGCGATGCTGACCAGCAGGCTCGGGGATTTTGCAGGCCTGCAAGTCGCCGATCTGTTTGCAGGATCAGGCGCGCTGGGGCTGGAGGCGCTATCGCGCGGGGCCGAACAATGCCTGTTTGTCGAACAGGACCGAGCAGCCGTGGACGTGATCCGCGCCAATATCGCAGCCCTCGGCGCGCATGCGCGTTGCCGGGTCGAGGTGGCATCGGTAATGCAATTGCGCGCCGCCCCGCGGCCGCTGGACCTCATCCTTGTCGATCCGCCCTATCAGTCGGGGGCCGGTGAAGTCGCCCTGGACCGGTTGTTGCGCCTCGGCTGGATCGGAGCGGAAACCTGGATCGCACTGGAAACCGGCTTCAAGGAAGATGTCGCAGTCAAAGGCCTTATGCTCGAGGCCGAACGCCGGGTCGGCAAGGGGAAGCTCAGCCTGCTAAGGCTTGCCAATTCCCCCGCCGACCCGGAGTCATCCGAAGGGCAGGCTTAGCCTTCCATCGTCTTCAGGCGAGTTTCCAGCTCGACCCACGTCGCCTCGCGCTGCGGCTCTGCCATGGCGGCCAACGTGGTCTTGTCGCCATCGGCGATCCGCCAGAAAATTCCCTGACGCTCTTGGTTCAACGTCCAGAAGTAGTTCTGCGTTTCGGGCGACCAGGTGTTGTAGGCGGTCCGCTGCTCGACCGGCCAGGACTGCATCATGCCATCGCGCTCCGCCTCGGTCGGCGCCGTGGTTGCCGCGTCGGCGTTGGCGACCGCGCTTTCACCCTCAGTGTCGACAGGATTGGT
Organism: Porphyrobacter sp.; assembly: GCA_041639595.1. GTDB lineage: Bacteria > Pseudomonadota > Alphaproteobacteria > Sphingomonadales > Sphingomonadaceae > Erythrobacter. The sequence goes on along the minus strand of JBEQBX010000016.1, from coordinate 40,942 downwards.
ATCCGGCATTGATGGAGCAGTCGTATCCGGGCCGGTTGTATTCGGCACCGAGGCGTCAGGTGCGGTCGGAGGGGTTGTCTCCGGCATGGCACCCGTTTCCGGCATGCTGGGCGGTGTGCTGGTTTGTGCGGCTTCGTCCTGTGCTGCAACCATGGCCGGCGTCAACGCCAGAGCCATTGCTGCACTGGCAAGGCCGAAAGTTTTGAAAGACTTGTGCATGGGGTATCTCCAATTTTGACTGACCCAAGCACGACGAACGCTTTATGATGTCCGGTCGCACATCCCTTGCTGGCCGGACGCCTCAGATATGCGAGCAACACGGTCCTGGACAATGCGCCGCCGTCCTGCGCATCCCGGCGCATACCCGACCGGACGGCGATTGTGGCTGAAAAGCGGCAGGCCGAATTTCCGCCTGCCGCAACGGCTGGGCATGGCAGCGCCTCGCGGCTTGCTCCGGGGTGAATTGTTCCCTACCTGTTCGCATAAGACGATGAGTATGAACCTGCCCTCCCCCTCCCACGACTCGGTGCCCGCCTACGCCGCCCGGCTCAATGCGCCGCAGCGCGCTGCCGTGCTAGCCACGGAAGGGCCAGTGCTGATGCTCGCAGGCGCCGGCACGGGTAAAACGGCTGCGCTGACTTCGCGACTGGCGCATCTGGTGGCGACAGGCCGCGCCTATCCCTCGCAGATCTTGTGCGTGACCTTCACCAACAAGGCCGCCAAGGAAATGCGCGAACGCGTGGCACATCATCTCGGTCCGCAGGCCGAAGGGCTACCGTGGCTTGGCACTTTCCATTCGATTTGCGCCAAAATGCTGCGCCGTCATGCGGAACTGGTGGGGCTGCAATCGAACTATACGATCATCGACACCGACGATCAGCTGCGCTTGCTGAAGCAGTTGATCGTGGAGGCCGATCTTGACGAGAAACGCTGGCCTGCGCGCCAACTGGCCGGGCTGATCGATCGCTGGAAGAACCGCGGGTTTAACCCCGCCGATCTGGATGCAGTGGAAAACGAAGCCTATGCCAATGGACGCGGCACGGCGCTCTACGCCCGATATCAGGAGCGCCTGCGCCAGCTCAACGCCTGCGATTTCGGCGATCTGATGCTGCATATGCTGAACATCCTGAAGCAGCACCATGACATCCTTGCCGATTACCAGCGGCGCTTCCGGTACATCATGGTGGACGAATATCAGGACACCAACGCCGTGCAGTATCTGTGGCTGCGGCTGCTGGCGCAGGGGCACAAGAATATCTGCGTGGTGGGGGATGACGATCAGTCGATCTATTCATGGCGCGGCGCTGAGGTCGCCAATATCCTGAGGTTCGAGAAGGATTTCCCGGGCGCCGAAGTGATCCGGTTGGAACAGAACTACCGATCCACCCCGCATATTCTCGGCGCCGCATCGGGCCTGATCCGCGCCAATTCGCAGCGCCACGACAAGACGTTGTGGACCGAGGTCAATGGCGGCGAAAAGGTCAAGGTGATCGGCGTGTGGGACGCGCCGGAGGAAGCGCGCCGGGTAGGCGAAGCGATCGAGCGGCTGGAGCGCGAAGGCGCAGGTCTCGACCAAGTCGCCATCCTCGTGCGCGCCCAGTATCAGACCCGCGAGTTCGAAGACCGCTTCATCCAGATCGGCATTGCCTACCGGATCATCGGCGGTTTCCGCTTCTACGAACGTGCCGAAATCCGCGATGCGCTGGCCTATCTGCGCCTGATCGCCCAGCCGCAGGACGATCTGGCGTTCGAACGCATCCACAACCAACCCAAACGCGGATTGGGTGCCAAGGCGCTGGAACAGATGCACAGCCACGCGCGGCGCACCGGCTTGCCGCTGGCGGCGGCGGCCCTGCAACTGGCGGATAGCGACGAGCTGCCCAAACGGACGGCAATCACCATCGGCGGGCTGATGCGGCAGTTCCTTTACTGGCGGGAGGCGTCCGAGACGCTCTCCCCATCCGATCTGCTCCGGCTGGTCATGGAGGAATCAGGCTACAACGCGATGCTTGCCGCTGATCGTTCGCCCGAAAGTGCAGGCCGCGCGGAAAACCTTTCCGAACTCGCGCGGGCGATGGAAGAATACCAGACGCTTGGTGATTTCCTCGAACATGTCAGCCTTGTCATGGACAACGAACGCTCGGACGCGGGCGAGACGGTGACGATCATGACGATCCACGCCGCAAAGGGGCTGGAGTTCGACAACGTGTTCTGTGTCGGCTGGGAGGAAGGCGTCTTCCCGTCACAGCGCGCGATTGACGAAGGCGGGCTTGCATCTCTGGAGGAGGAACGCCGCCTTGCCTATGTCGCGATTACCCGCGCGCGGCGGCACTGCACCATCCTGCATGCCGCCAACCGCCGCATTTACGGCCAGTGGACGAGCAGCATCCCTTCGCGCTTTATCGACGATTTGCCAGAAGAGCATATCGAGCAGGAGACCACGCTGGCCGGAGGCGCATCTTTGTGGCGCGCGAACTGGAGCGAGCACGACGATCCCTTCGCCCATGTTGCCCGTGACCGACCAGACAGGGCCCAGCAGCGCGGTCCCGGCTGGCAGCGCGCGGTCGCTGCCGGTTATGATTCAAGTCCTGTACGCATACCCGAAAACACCCGATCTGCCGCCAGCTTCGCCGCCCCGGCGCGGTCAGACATCGCAATCGGCGCGATGGTCAGCCATACCAAATTCGGCACGGGCTGCGTCATCGATCAGGAAGGCAACAAGCTGACTATCATGTTCGAAGAAGCAGGCGAAAAGCGCGTGCTCGACAGTTTTGTGACCGTGGTGGGGTAGCCAGAGCGGCGGGGACTAAGCCGAAGGTTGCTCAACCGAAGCACCTTGGGACTTGCGCCAGTAACGCGCTTCGAAAGGCCGGGCGAGTTCACCCAGCGCATCGCGGGTGCCTTCCACAATTCCCGTCTCGCAATTCAGATAAGGCGCCGGGTCCAGATAGGTGCCGAACAGTTTGTCCCACAGGGTGACGGTGTTGCCGAAATTGTAGCCCATCAAGTCTTCGTCACGAATATGGTGAAGGCGATGTGCGGCAGGCGAGATCATCACCTTGCCAAGCGGACCAAGCGTCCACGGCACGTCGGCATGGATGAAATACCCCCACCAACCACGCAGCAGAAAGACACCGGCAATCGCCCAGTAAGGCAAGCCGAGCAGGATAACCGGCAAGCTATCAAGCGCGATGCTCAGCACCTCTCCGATCGGATGTTTGCGGCGCACGCTCAACCAGTTCATCGCCTCGTCGGCATGGTGGGTCGCATGGGTCGGCCAAAAAATGCGCGCATGCTCTAGACGGTGCCGCCAATAGCCCGCAAAATCGAGCAGCAGAAGCGCAGCCAGCACCGACACCGCGCCGGGCAGTCCGTTCCAGAAGGCAACCAGCAAATCGGGCTGGGGAATCAATGAATGGCCGGTCACAACCGGCATTCCCACCAGCGGGAAGACCACGGCGGCATTGACCAGCAGCAGCACCACATTGGTGACGACTTCGGGGCGGGCACGCAGGACATCAGCAATCACCGCGCGGCGTTTCGTGGCGTAGGCCAACGCGCCGAACATCACCGCGAGCGGAAGAAGCTCGACAAGTTCATGGCGCATCGCTTCAAGGATCGTTCCTAACACCCGGCGGGCTTAACAGCCCATCAGCCAAAAAAGCGTTAAGCCTTGCGCAAAAAAGCGCAATTGGTTCAGCCGAAACCGACGTCCAGGAAGCTGGGGCGCGGACCGTTCCATTCACCGGCGGGGACGGGTTCGTCATCTTCGCGGTGGCGACGAGGCTTGCGGTCTTCGCTAGCCGTGACGCGGTCGGTGCGCGGCGTGTCCTTGTCGCGACGGGGGCGTTCTTCGCGCGGGGCGCGGTCTTCGCGCGGGGCGCGTTCCTCGCGGGCGCGGCGGGGCTTGCGCTCCTCGCGCTCCTCACCCCCTTCGACACGCTCATTTTTGCCCGCTTCAGCCTTGGCGATGGCTGCGGAAAGGTCGACGCGCACGTCTTCCTTGCCAAACACCTTGATCGGGCTGCCGGTCAGCTTTTCGACATTGGAGATCGCTTCGGCGTCTTCTTCGGAAACGAATGTGAAAGCCCGTCCCTTGGCGCCCGCGCGGCCGGTGCGGCCGATGCGGTGGACGTAATCATCAGGGTGCCAGGGCGTGTCGAAGTTGAAGACGTGGCTGACGCCTTTGATGTCGAGCCCGCGTGCAGCCACATCGGACGCGACCAGGATATTGACCTCGCCCGCCTTGAACCGTTCCAATTCCTTGATCCGGCTGCTCTGATCCATGTCGCCGTGAATTTCGCTGGACCGGAAGCCGTGGCGAGCAAGGCTCTGGTTCAGCTCGCGCACAGTGGTCTTGCGGTTGGCAAAAATGATCGCAGTTTCGACGAGGTCATTTTCCAGAAACCAGCGCAGCGTATCGCGCTTGCTGCGCGATTTCACCGGCACCTTGAAGGCGGTGATATCCGCATTGGTCGATGCCGCACGATTGACTTCGATCCGCTTGGGATTGGTGAGGAACTTCTTGGCCAGCTTTTCGATCGGAGGCGGCATCGTTGCCGAAAACAGCATCGTCTGACGCGTTTCGGGAAGCTTGGAACAGATGAATTCGATGTCGGGGATGAACCCCATGTCAAGCATCCGGTCCGCTTCGTCGATCACCAGCAGTTCGCAGCCGTTGAGCATGATCTTGCCGCGTTCGAACAGGTCCATCAGCCGGCCTGGCGTCGCGATCAGAACGTCCACCCCGTCAGACAGAGCCTTCAACTGGTCACCCATCTGCACGCCGCCGATCAGCAGCGCCATCTTCAGATCGTGGTTCTTGCCGTATTTCTCGAAATTCTCGGCCACCTGCGCTGCCAGTTCGCGCGTCGGTTCAAGGATGAGCGAACGCGGCATCAAAGCGCGGCGGCGGCCGGCAGCCATAACGTCGATCATGGGAAGCACGAAGCTGGCGGTCTTGCCCGTCCCCGTTTGGGCAATGCCGATGAGATCCCTCATCATTAGCACGGTCGGGATCGCCTGCGCCTGGATCGCGGTCGGCGTTGAATAGCCCGCGTCCTCCACGGCTTTGAGCAATTCGGGCGAAAGGCCGAGATCGGCAAAAGTCATCAGGTCTGTGTTGTCCGAGAATAGCGGGCAGGGTTGCTGCCGGGATTATTGGCCCGCCGCGCTGCAACAGCGCCGCGTCTGGCCGCCGCGCCTTTCCCGCAAAAGCGTGTAAAAGTCAAGGAATCGCACTTTTCGCCAGACGTCAGTCAGCCGCGCACCTCGACCAAGCGGCGAATGGTATCGACTTCGCAGCGCGCACCAGTGCGCGATTGCAGCCTGTCCCGGTCCACGCAAAGCCGCCCGTCCTTGTTCTTTTCGACGTAAAACCCCGAATAAAAATCGCGGGCGCGGCATGATTTCTCCAGACTGACGGACATCATCCGCCGGTCCCGCAGGAACAGCACCAGCCGGTTTCCTCTGCCCGTCTGCACGCCTGCAATGCCTTCAAGCGCCACGCACTTTTCCTTGCCGCGCTCTTCAAAGCGGGCAGCGGGCTGGCGTTCGGGCAGTTCGGCCATCATGCTTTGTCGCGCGGCGAACGGAGTCGGCGCAATACGCACCACAACGCGTTGTTCGATCCGGACCTGACGCACTACCGACGATTCCCGCATCGCGGTCAGCGGGTTAAGGGCAAGCCATTCGTCCTGCGCAGCGGCTGCATCGCATTGCGGCACAGATGTATCCGGCCGCGCAACATCGGCACGTTGTTCGCCGGTCGCGTCCGCAATAAGCGGCAGCAGCAGCGCAAGCGGCGCTGTGAGGGCGAACAGGCTGTCCATGGGCGGGCGTGATCTCTCCTCGTGAGATGCCGACAAAGTGGCCCCCGCACCTAGCATAGGGAATTGAACCGTGGCTTAACTGCGGCGCACGGTGCTGTGAAAGCAGTGGCAATTTGCGCGGCAAGTGTGGCATGGAGGCAACAATGAATCATCCCTCCCCACCCTCCCTCGCCCAGCCCCCCTTTGATCTGCCCTCCGCCGCCTTTCTGGCCGAGGCCGAAGCCTTGCTCGGCCCGCGCGGGATTACCACCGATCCGGATCGGATGGGCGCCTGGCTGACCGATTGGCGTGGGCGTTACACCGGCCGTGCGCTGGCATTGGCATCACCGGCCACGACGGCGGAGGTGTCCGCGCTGGTCAGACTGTGCGCCGCACATGGCGTACCGATTGTGCCGCAGGGGGGGAATAGCGGGATGGCCGGCGGCGCCACCCCGGATGCAAGCGGCACGGCCATTGTTCTGTCATTGCGCCGCATGGATGAAATCCGCAGCCTGTCCAGCGAAGCGCGTCAGGTGGTGTGCGAGGCAGGCGTAATCCTTCAAACCTTGCACGATGCGGCAGAGGCCGCAGGTACACGCTTCCCCCTGACCTTGGGCGGTAAGGGTTCGGCGACGATCGGTGGACTGATTTCCACTAACGCAGGCGGCACGCAGGTGCTGCGCCACGGTACTATGCGCGCGCAAGTGCTGGGGCTGGAGGCGGTGCTGGCAGATGGCACGGTGCTGGATCTGATGGCCCCGCTGAAAAAGGATAATCGCGGCTTTGATTTGAAACAGCTGCTGATCGGATCGGAAGGCACGCTGGGCATTGTGACCGCAGCGTGCCTGCGGCTGCTTCCGGCCAGCCGCGGCCGGGCCACAGCCTGGGTCGGGATCGGCGGGATTATCGAAGCGCGCACCCTGCTGCGCCGGATGGAGCGCGCGCTGGGCGATGCGCTTGAAGGTTTCGAAGTGGTACCAGCCCATTGCCTGGACAGCGTGCTGGCGCATCAGCCGACTGCGCGCGCGCCGCTGGGCGAACGCCATGCATGGAACGCGCTGATCGAATGCGTATCGCCAGCTCAGGATGATGCCGCCTTGCGTGAGACGCTTGAAAACGCCCTGGCGGCGGCGCTGGAGGATGGCCTGATCGCTGACGCGGTGATCGCGGCAAATGATACGCAAGCCGAAGCCTTCTGGCAGATGCGCGACGGCATATCCGCCGCCGAACGCGCGCTTGGGCCGGCAATGCAGCATGATATCTCGGTGCCGGTCGAAGCAATGCCCGAGTTCATCCTGGCCGCCGTGACGGAGGTTGAAGCGGCCTTCCCCGGCACAACCGCGGCCGCCTTCGGGCATCTTGGCGATGGCAATGTCCACTTCCACGTGCTTGCGCCTGCCGGTTCAGTGCGCGGCCAGTGGGAAGAAGCCGATGGCAAGTCGGTCAGCGCGCGGGTGCATGATCTGGTGACCAACTGGGGCGGATCGATCAGCGCGGAACACGGGATCGGGCAGATGAAAGTGGACGAGCTTGCCCGGCTGCACGATCCGGTCGCGCTGGCGGTGATGGCGCAGATCAAGCAGGCGCTTGACCCGCAAGGCCTGCTCAATCCGGGGAAACTCATCCACCGCATGCCCGCCACCTGACCCTCGCCGCTTGCGCGCACGGCGGCAAAGCCTTAAGGGCCGCGCTTTCGGCGGGGCTCAGGGGCTTTCCGCTGGGGGATCTACCACCACCGTTTGTCGGAGACGATGTCATGGCCAGCGTGCCGCAACCGCAACTTCCGTTGTTCTACAAGGACCTTCTGCCGCTCAACAGCCGTGATCACGCGGACTGGAAGGCCGGCACGCTGGAAAGCGCAGCCTATCTCGCCGCGACCCATGCGATTCCGCTGACCACTGACGAATTCGTCGATGCACAGCGCAATTTCCCGATCGTGTTCACCGTCGGTGAAAGCGCGCTGCCGATCGCTCTGTTCGGCCTCAACGAAGGCGTGAACACCTTTGTCGGCGAAGACATGAAGATCAATGAAGTGATCTACCTGCCCGCCTATGCGCGGCGGTATCCCTTCATCCTTGCCAAGCTGCAGCAAGATAGCGACGACATGTCGCTGTGCTTCGATCCGAGCGCCAATCTGCTTGGCAAATTCGACGAAGGGCTTGCGCTGTTCGAAGGTGAAGGCAAGCCGACCGAATACACCGAGGGCGTGCTGGATTTCTGCCGCCGCTTCGAAGAAGCCGGTCAGCGCACCAAGCAGTTCATGGAAGAGCTCGCGAAGCTCGATATCCTGATCGACGGCGAAATCGCGATCACCCGCAACGACATGCCGGACACCCCGTTCATCTATCGCGGCTTCCGCATGGTAGACGAAGCCAAGCTGCGCGAACTTCCGGCCGACAAGGTTGAAGAGCTGTCGAAGAACGGCATGCTGATGCTGATCTATGCGCACCTGTTCTCGTTGAACTTGATGCGCAGCCTGTTTGAGCGTCAGCTTGCACAGGGCAAGGTGCCAATGACGCCGGAAGGCGCGCCGGCTCCTGCGCTGAACTGAATTACTTACCGGGGCGGAACGGCTCCGGCTCACTGGAAATGCCTGACGGGCGGGTGGAACATGGTCTGCCCGCCCGTTGTTTTGCAAGGTTACTCCGCGGCCTGACGCTGGCCGTCTGCCCCGGCAAGCAACGCTGCTTCGGCGCCCAATTCACGCACCAGATCGGTCAGCATGGCAGCGATAGCAGGCAGGCCCCCGCCCGGTTCAGCCAGGTGCCGGTCCAGATATGTCGCGCGGCACACTTCGATCTGGACCGCGTGCAGCCCCTGATGCGGCGCCCCGTGACGGTCCAGCACATAACCGCCTGAATAGGGACGGTTCTGCGCAGCGGGAATGCGGCGCGCCTGAAGATGCGCCAGCGCGCGGCCGGTCAGCGCATTGTGGCAGGATGCGCCAAACCGGTCTCCCACCACAACAACCGGCGCCCGCGCTTCGCCCTCGCCCGCCCGCAGCGGTGGCATCGAATGCAGGTCGATCAGCAGCGCAGCGCCCCAATCTTCACGGATTTGGGCAAGCTGCGCGGCGAGCGCATCGTGATAGGCGCGGTGGATACCATCGATCCGCGCGGCAAGTTCCTGCGGCGTCAGCCGCCCACGCCAGATCTCGCCCGATCCCGGCAGGCGGCGTGGAACCAGCCCCAGGCCGCTGCGCGCGCGGGCATTGCTGTTTTGGCCATGTGCGGACGGGATGACACCATCGGGCCGGCCGCCTTCGATCATATCCCAGTCTATATCGTCATCTGCGCGGTTCAGATCGAGCAGCGCCCGCGGCGCATGGGCGATCAACAGCGCCGCCCCCGTTTCACGCGCGATCGCCACCCCAAGTCGATCGGCGTAACGATCCTCCAGCCGCAGTTGGGCAGAGTTCACATCGCGCATTTTCGCGATAACCGTCGGGGGATAGCTGCGCCCCGCGTGCGGCACTGCGACCAGGACCGGCAGGCGCAGGCGCGGCGGGCTGGTCAAGGTAAACGCCGGTGCATCCTCCAATCCGGGCACCACACCGCCGCTCATCGCGGTGCGGACAGAAGGTTGGCTGGGCCGGGGCGGACGAGAGGAAGGGGCCATTTTCGTCCGCCTTGCTGACGGGTTTAAGCCAGCCTGTCAAAACACCATCGCCCCCTTGCCCGCCATCCACGCCATTGCCGAAGCGCCCTGTCGCAGGCAAAGGGATTTCTTAAGCCTGCCCTGCTAACGCACATGGCATGACAGCGACACGCACACCCCGCATCCTGCTTGCCGAGGACGAGGACGCCATGCGCGCCTATCTCGAACGGGCGCTTACCAATGCCGGCTATGATGTCAGCGCGGTTGATCGCGGTACCGATGCTGTGCCGCTGCTGGAGACCGGCGATTTCGATCTGCTGCTGTCGGATATCGTGATGCCTGAAATGGACGGGATCGAACTGGCCCAGCGCTGCGCCGAAATCAGTCCGCGCACCAAGGTGATGTTCATCACCGGCTTTGCCGCCGTGTCTCTGCGTGCCAGCCGCGAACAGCCCGCGGCCCGCGTGCTTTCCAAACCTTTCCATCTGCGCGATCTGGTGCTGGAGGTGGAACGCGTGTTCGAAGAAGCAGACGAAGCACGGGCGTGACACAGATCGTCTTCGAATCGCTTGCACCTTCGAAAGGGCTGCGATAAAGGGCCGCTCCGCGCTTGAGAGAGCGCCGATCCGATGGTGCGGGCGTATAGCTCAGTGGTAGAGCACTATGTTGACATCGTAGGGGTCGCAAGTTCAATCCTTGCTACGCCCACCATCGGCTGAAGATCAAAATGCCCGCCCTCACCCGGCGGGTTTTTTTGTATTGCAAGCGCTGAAGTTGCAAGACGCGCAACAGCCGTTGCCATCCATGTGCGGCGTTCGCCTTGCAAGCCCGCCCTCCTCTGCTAAAGCCCGCGCGGGATCTTTGAGCCTTGGACGGGCTCGCTACAGCTTCCTGTCGGTCACATTTAGCCCTGCGAAGACGGGGCAAGAAGGATAGGGCAACACACATGGACAAAATCAAAGTCGCCAACCCCGTCGTCGAACTCGACGGCGACGAGATGACCCGCATCATCTGGCAATGGATCCGCGAACGGCTGATCCTGCCCTACCTCGATATCGACCTGAAATATTACGACCTGTCGATCGAAAACCGCGACGCGACTGACGATCAGGTGACCGTCGATTCCGCCAATGCCATCAAGCAGTACGGCGTCGGCGTAAAGTGCGCGACCATTACCCCCGATGAACAGCGCGTCGAGGAATTCGGCCTCAAGAAGATGTGGAAGTCGCCCAATGGCACGATCCGCAACATTCTGGGCGGCGTCGTGTTCCGCGAACCGATCGTGATCGACAATGTGCCGCGTCTGGTCCCTGGCTGGACCGATCCCATCGTGGTCGGCCGCCATGCGTTTGGCGACCAGTACAAGGCGACCGACACGCTGATCCCCGGCCCGGGCAAGCTGCGGCTGGTGTTCGACGGCGAGGACGGCACCAAGATTGATCTCGATGTGTTCGACTTCCCCAGCGCCGGCGTGGCGATGGCGATGTATAACCTCGACGATTCGATCCGCGATTTTGCCCGCGCCAGCTTCAATTACGGCCTCAACCTCGGCTGGCCGGTGTACCTCAGCACCAAGAACACCATCCTCAAGGCCTATGACGGGCGCTTCAAGGACCTGTTCCAGGAAGTGTTCGACACTGAAGGCTTCGCCGAACAGTTTAAGGCCAAGGGCATGGTGTACGAACACCGCCTGATCGACGACATGGTCGCATCTGCGCTCAAGTGGTCGGGCAAGTTCGTCTGGGCTTGCAAGAACTACGATGGCGACGTGCAGTCCGACACCGTGGCGCAGGGCTTCGGCTCGCTCGGCCTGATGACCTCCGTGCTGCTGAGCCCCGATGGCAAGACCGTGGAAGCCGAAGCCGCGCACGGCACCGTCACCCGTCACTACCGCCAGCACCAGCAGGGCAAGTCGACCTCGACCAACCCGATTGCGTCGATCTTCGCCTGGACGCGCGGTTTGATGTATCGCGGCAAGTTCGACAACACGCCTGAAGTGGTGAAGTTCGCTGAAACGCTCGAACGGGTCTGCATCCAGACCGTGGAGAAGGGCTACATGACCAAGGATCTGGCGCTGCTGATCGGCCCCGGCCAGGCATGGCAGACGACCGAGCAGTTCTTCGAGACCATTGTTCAGAACCTCGAAAAGGAAATGGCCAGTCAGGCCTGATCTTTGCGACATGAATGGAAAGCCGGGCGGGCCTCTGGTCCTCCCGGCTTTTTTATCGCCTTGCCAACGGGTGACAGCACCTTGCCTGCGCGTTAAGTCCGGCACGTGGCTGGCGAACTCACCCTTTCTCCGTTTCTTTCCGATGCACTGGTGATCCTTGGCGCAGCCGGGATCGTCATTCCGGTGTTCGCGCGCTTTCGCATCACGCCAATCATCGGCTTCATCCTGATTGGCGTTCTGGTCGGCCCCTTTGGTCTCGGCTCGCTGGTCGAGCGGATTCCCTGGTTATATTACATCACCATCAGTGACCCGGGTTCACTCGCACCGTTTGCCGATTTCGGCATCGTGCTGCTGCTGTTTGCAATCGGGCTTGAGCTGTCGTTCAATCGCTTGTGGCAGATGCGCAAGCTGGTGTTCGGCCTCGGTGCGCTGGAGCTGCTGATTATCGGCAGCTCGCTCGCGGTTTTCCTCGGGCTTGCGGGCAGCATGAGCCCGGCCGGCGCGCTGGCGCTTGGCTTTGCGCTGGCCTTTTCTTCAACCGCAATTGTTCTGCCGATTTCCGGCACGCGCACCCCGGTCGGCCGCGCGGCGCTTTCCATGCTGTTGTTCGAAGACATCATGATCGTCCCGATCATCTTCGTTCTTGGCGCGCTGGCCCCCAACGCGGCTGACGAAGGCTGGGGCGGCATTATCCAGACCTTGTGGCAAGGCGGATTGGTGATCGCGGCGCTGCTGATCGTCGGCCGCTTTGCCCTGCCCCGCCTGTTCGCACAGGCGGCACGGACCAAGAATCCCGAACTCTTCCTTGCCGCATCGCTGCTGGTGGTGATCGGCGCCAGCCTGGCCACAGCGCTGGTCGGCCTTTCGCCGATCGTCGGTGCGTTGATCGCAGGGCTGCTGATTGCTGAGACCGAATATCACACCGAAGTCGAACTGATCATGGAGCCGTTCAAGGGTTTGGCGCTCGGCGTGTTCCTGATCACCGTCGGCATGAGCATCAACCTAGCCGAAATTGCCGGGCAGATCGGCGCAATCGCTCTAGCAGTCGTTGGTGTCGTCGTGTTCAAGGCTTTGGTCACCGGCTTCTTATTGCGCCTGATGGGCGCACGGCGCGGCACCGCGGCAGAAACCGGACTGCTGATGGCCTCCCCCAGCGAGACGACGCTGATCGTGCTCGCCGCCGCGAGCAGCGCGCTGGTGCTCGACGCCGAAACCGCGCGATTCTGGCAGACCGTCACCGCAATCGGGCTGACCATTACCCCCCTGCTCGCCCGCCTTGGCGCAGTGGTTGCGCGGCGGGTCGATAGCGTCGCCCATGCCCAGAACGATGATGATGGCGAAGAAGCGCGCACCATCATTGTAGGCGGAGGCCGCGTTGGCCGGCTGGTTGCGGACATGATGCAGACCCACGCCAAATCTTATGTGATGATCGATGCAAACCCGGATCTGATCGCCGCAGCCAAGCGGGATGGCTACCGCGCGACCTTTGGCGATGCGGCGCGCGGCGACACACTCTCGCGGCTGGGCGCGGAGCGTGCGCCAGCGGTGGTGCTGACAATGGATGAACCAGTGCTCGCGCAGCGCCTGGTCGCCAAATTGCGACAGACCTATCCCGACCTGCTGATCGTCGCGCGCGCCCGGGATACCGATCACGCCGCTGCCATGTACCGTGCCGGAGCGAGCCACGCCGTGCCGGAGACGCTAGAAAGTTCGCTCCAACTGTCGGAAGCCGTGCTGGTCGACATCGGCGTGGCAATGGGCCCGGTGATCGCCTCCATCCACGCCAAGCGCGACGAATTTCGCGAACAGCTGGAACGCGAGGGCGGGCTCACAGAAAAGCCGAAGCTGCGCACCAGCACGACGGGTTGAGAAACAAGTTCGCGGCTCAGGGGGTAGTTCACAGCAGAGGAGAACACGCCATGAGCAAGCCTGACAATCCTGCCAATCGCAGCCCGGAAACGCGCTCCGACGAAAAGCACGGGCCCGTTAAGGGCGCCCAGCGCAAGCCGGGCAACCTCCCCGACCGTGATCTTCCCCGCGGGTCGGAACCCGAAACCCGCGGCACGTCCGGCCCGCGTTAAACCGCGGGCTGCGCTTCCAGCACTGCCTTCGCCGCCGCCAGCGCGTTAACCGCCTTGCTGCCGTCAGGCCCGCCGCCCTGTGCCATGTCAGGCCGCCCGCCGCCGCCCTTGCCGCCCAGCGCATCAACACCGGCACGCACCAGATCAACGGCGCTGAACCGAGATGTCAGATCATCGGTAACGGCCGCCGCGATGCTCGCCTTGCCGTCATTGACTGCGATGATCGCAGCCACGCCTGAACCGATGCGCTGCTTGGCTGCATCGAGCAGCGGGCGCAGTTCCTTGGGGTCGAGCCCTTCGAGCACCTGCCCGCTGAAGGTCACACCTGCGACCGTCTCGTCCGCTGCCGGCGAAGCTCCGCCGGAACCGCCACCGCCCAGCGCCAATGCCTTCTTTGCCTCGGACAATTCTTTTTCAAGCCGCTTGCGTTCATCCAGCAGCGCGGCGAGCCTGGCAGGCACTTCCTCGGGCGTCGCACGAATGACGCTGGCAGCGGCTTTGAGCGCTTCCTCACGGGCGACCAGCCACTGCCGCGCGCTCTCGCCGGTGAGTGCCTCTATGCGGCGCACGCCCGATGACACCGCGCTTTCCGAAACGATCCGGAACACGCCGATATCGCCGGTCGCATTGACGTGGGTGCCGCCGCACAGTTCGACCGAATAGCTACGCCCTTCTCCGCCTGCACGGCCCATCGCCAGCACCCGGACTTCATCGCCGTACTTCTCGCCGAACAGCGCCAGCGCACCTGCTGCGACGGCATCGTCCGGAGTCATCAGGCGGGTGCTGACGGTTTCGTTGGCGCGGACTTCGGCATTCACTTCGGCTTCAACCGCAGCGATATCATCAGGAGTGAGCGCGACGGGATGCGAGAAATCGAAACGCAAGCGATCCTCGGAAACCATACTGCCCTTCTGCGTGACGTGCCCACCCAGCCGGTTTCTGAGCGCTGCATGGACAAGGTGCGTTGCTGAATGGTTGGCGCGGACCCGGTCGCGGCGTTCGGCATCAACCTTCAATTCAACCGTATCGCCGACCGCGACCGCGCCTGCCACGATACGCACATGATGGGCGTGCAGTCGGCCAAGCGGCTTGGAGGTATCGGTGACGTGGCCCTTCATCCCTGCAATGCTGGCAATGGTTCCGGCATCGCCGGTCTGCCCGCCGCTTTCGCCGTAGAAAGGCGTCTGGTTGGTGAGGATTACGACCTCGTCATCCGCCGCGGCACTTTGGACTTCGGACCCGCCCTTGACGATCGCGACCACGCGGCCTTCGCCGCTGGTGGAAGCATAGCCGGTGAATTCGCTGGCGCCCTCCCGCTCCGCAATGTCGAACCACACTTCGCCAGAAGCAGCGTCGCCCGAGCCCTTCCAAGCGGCGCGGGCGGCAGCTTTCTGACGGGCCATCGCGGCGTCAAAGCCGGCCTTGTCGACCGCGATGCCGCGGGCGCGCAAAGCGTCTTCGGTGAGGTCATAGGGGAAGCCGTAGGTGTCATAGAGCCTGAACGCGACTTCGCCATCGAGCTGCCCGCCTTCAGTCAAGTCGCCAGTCGTTTCGTCCAGCAGTTTCAGACCCTTGTCCAGTGTTCGGCGGAACTGGGTTTCTTCGCGTTCAAGCACTTCGGCGATCAGCGCCTGCCCGCGGGTAAGCTCAGGATAAGCCTGCCCCATTTCGGTGACCAGCGCAGGAACAAGGCGGTGCATCAAGGGTTCGGCAGCGCCCAACAGGTGAGCGTGACGCATCGCGCGGCGCATGATGCGGCGCAGGACGTAGCCCCGGCCTTCGTTCGAGGGGAGCACCCCGTCTGCCATCAGGAAACTGGTCGACCGGAGGTGATCGGCGATGACGCGGTGCGATGCGGCGGTATCGCCTTGTGCGGTAACGCCGGTAAGCGATTCCGAGGCGGCGATCAGCGCCTTGAAAGTGTCGGTGTCATAGTTGTCGTGGACGCCCTGAAGCACGGCGGCGACGCGTTCGATGCCCATGCCGGTGTCAATCGAGGGCTTTGGCAGATCGCGACGAGTGCCATCAACCTGTTGTTCGTATTGCATGAATACGAGATTCCAGATCTCGACAAAGCGATCACCGTCTTCATCCGGACTACCCGGGGGGCCGCCGAAGATGTGGTCGCCGTGGTCGTAGAAAATCTCGGAACACGGGCCGCAAGGTCCGGTGTCGCCCATCGACCAGAAGTTGTCAGCGGTCGCGATGCGGATGATGCGGTCGTCCGGCAGGCCGGCAATCTTCCGCCACAGATCGGCCGCTTCGTCGTCTGTATGATACACCGTGACGGTGAGCTTGTCCTTGGGCAGACCCCATTCGCCGGTAAGCAGGGTCCAGGCATGTTCAATCGCCTGTTCCTTGAAGTAGTCGCCGAAGGAAAAATTCCCAAGCATTTCAAAGAATGTGTGGTGCCGCGCAGTGTAGCCGACATTGTCGAGGTCATTGTGCTTCCCGCCGGCGCGGACGCATTTCTGCGACGATGCGGCGCGCGGGGACGACGGGGCTTCGAGGCCGGTGAACACGTTCTTGAACGGCACCATCCCGGCGTTGACGAACATCAGCGTCGGGTCATTGTAGGGAACGAGCGGCGCGCTCGGCGTGGCGGCGTGGCCATTCCTGCTGAAATAGTCGAGGAAGGAGCGGCGGATTTCGTTCGTCGAGGTCATGGCGCTGCAGGTAGGCAAAGCTGGCCGGATTCGCAATGGAGGGTGAAAATTCGCCCCTTGGGAGGGGGTGTAAGCGGGGTCTAAGAGTGGTCAAGGCCGGGTCTGGACCGCGCTGAAGGCCATCTGGCCTGCTGCAAAAACGCGAAAGGCCGGCGCGCGCTCTGGGGAGAAGCACACGCCGGCGTTCCGGGTATCCGGGCGCGGATGAAGACCGGCGAGGAGCGGGACAGCCCGCCGCCAATCTGACGCCCGCTTGGGGATCAGTCGTCCGAGTCCGCGTCCGGCCCGGTCATCATTTCCCCGGCGACCTGATCGGTGCGGCTGCGGATCGCAGCTTCCAACCGGTCGCAAACTTCAGGATGTTCCTTGAGGTAGGTCTTGGCATTTTCGCGGCCCTGACCGATGCGGATCGAATCGTAGGAGAACCAGCTCCCCGATTTCTCCACAAGGCCCGCCTTCACGCCGAGATCGATGATCTCACCAATCTTTGAGATGCCTTCGCCGTACATGATGTCGAATTCGACCTGCTTGAACGGCGGGGCGACCTTGTTCTTCACCACCTTCACGCGGGTCGCGTTGCCGGTGATTTCGTCACGGTCCTTGATTTGTCCGGTGCGGCGGATGTCGAGACGGACCGAGGCGTAGAACTTCAGCGCATTGCCACCAGTGGTGGTTTCCGGGTTCCCGTACATCACCCCGATTTTCATGCGCAGCTGGTTGATGAAGATCACCATGCAGCGCGAACGGCTGATCGAGCCGGTCAGCTTGCGCAAGGATTGCGACATCAGGCGGGCCTGAAGGCCGACGTGCGAATCGCCCATCTCGCCTTCGATTTCAGCGCGCGGCACCAGCGCCGCGACCGAATCCACCACCAGCACGTCAATCGCATTGGAACGCACCAGCGTATCGACGATCTCCAATGCCTGCTCACCGGTATCCGGCTGCGAGACGATCAGTTCATCAATGTCCACACCCAGCTTCTTGGCATAGACCGGATCGAGCGCATGTTCCGCGTCCACAAACGCCGCCGTGCCGCCGGCCTTCTGGGCTTCGGCAATGACGTGCAGCGCCAGCGTGGTTTTGCCCGAGCTTTCCGGGCCGTAAACTTCAATCACCCGGCCGCGCGGCAGGCCGCCAATGCCAAGCGCGATATCCAGACCCAGCGAACCGGTCGAGATCGCTTCAACCTGCATCGCCTCCTTCGAGCCCAGCTTCATGGCCGAACCCTTTCCGAAAGCACGATCAATCTGCGCGAGCGCGGCTTCCAAAGCCTTCTGACGGTCCACGGCTTTTTTGTCCTCTTCCACCAATTTCAATTGGGTAGCCATCGCACGCGCTCCTTCAATTGCCTAGGGGCAATGCGGAGTTTTCCGCCGCCCGTTGGAGCTTATGTATCGCGTTTGTTCTAATGGAACAAGTAGGGAACGAAAATATTTTGCCGGGGCCGTTCAAGCGTATCCCTACTGCCGGTCCAGATCGCGAAGGCGCCAGTCAAAGCTGCGCTCCGAATTGGCTGGCACAGTCACCTCAACGGTCTGGTAGCCGTTCTTCAACACCACCTTCTTGCCGGGAAAGCGGATCGCGGTCCCGCCCGCCCAGCCCAGTTGCAAGCGCAGCGTTACGGGGTGAGGGTTGGCATTGGTGAGGCTTGCCTGCATCGCCGTCCATGCCTTGGCCGGATCTGCGGGACGCTTTTCGGCCACGGCAGCGCAGCGGGCGAAGACCTGTGCGCTGGGGGCAAGGTCAAGCTCGACCTCCTGCCCGCGCGCATAATCGCGCAGGGTCGTTTTACCGGCCAGCCGCTCACCGTGATCCGACGGTTCGTAAAGCGTCATCGCCCCCTGCGGCAACGCGATGCCGAGGCCCTTCTGCTCATCGTTCTTCGTCACCAGCAACATGGTGGCGGGCTGGGGATTGCCCTGCGCGCCGATCCATTCGTCCGCATCGCAGCCCGCCTGATACAGCAACCGCACCTTGACCGCGTCCTTGTTCAGGAACGCGACCTGTTTCATCGCTTTGGCCGAAACGTCGATCCGTCCGGGCACGCGGAACAGTTTCAGATCGCCGAGGTTTTCCTCGGTCGCGGTGACAACAGAGACGGCTGACATCGATTCCTGCATATCTTCCGACCGCATCCTTGCAGCGGTGACCATGATCGGCGCGGACATCGGCATCGACGGCGGCGGCGGCGGCGGAGGCAGCATATCGTCGACCGGCGTGCCTTCCGCGGTGCTGCCGATCGGATAGCAATTGAGCCGCAGCGGATCGGCCCGCGGAGGATCGGCGAGGCTCTGATAATCGCTCGTCACATTCAATCTGCCCGCGACGATCTGGAGCCTAGCCTTGGCAAAATTCTGGCCGTTGTCGTTGACCAGCGTCAGCCAGCTGAGGAGGCCCATCTTGATCTCCCCTGCCCCTGTCTCACCCTGCGCCTTGAAAGTTCCGACGTAATTGGCCTGCCAGTCAAAACCCCACGCAAGGTAGGTCAGCGTTACATCATAGGTGCCGCCGGCGTCAGACCGGGTGTCGACGGAGAATACCGGGCTCGCCGAAAGGCCGGCTGGGATGCGGTCAAAGGTCAGTTTTTCGGTCAGGCCGGCGCACCGCACCGCTTCGAACCCCTGCCCGCTTTGCAGCACCAGCCCGCCATCGGCGCGCGTGCGCACCACCGCCTGTTCGCTGACCGCCTCGCCCGTCGCCGGATTGGTGCGGGTGATGGTGACCCGGTTGCCGAGCGTCCCGTCCACCAGCGCAGCCGGTGACAGCAGCGCGGCGTTGCGGTTCTTTTCGATCGTGCCGCCAGGCAGACCGGTGACGATCGCTGACACGCCGATCATCCCTTCGGCCACGCCTTCGAAACGGATCGTGGATTCGCCGGGTGGCAGCGTCACGCGGCGTGTTTCGCTGATCATGGCAAGGCCCTGCGGGTAATCGCGGTTGAGCGGCTGGTCCACGCGCCGGTCGGGATCGCGGTAGATCGTGACGGCCAGATCGGATGGCGGCGCAGCGTCCACCACCTCGCGCGCCCACAGCGGAGCGGCGAGCGGGACGGCGATCACCGCCGCAGCCAGCCAGCTTGCCGAACGCCGCATCGCGCCCTCAGTAACGGGTTTCGTACGTCACGCGGATCACCCGTTCGCCCTGCGCGGGGACGGCGACCACGTATTTTCGGCGGTCGGCGTTCAATTGTTCGCCCTTGATATCCTCGGCCGTGATGCGGAAATCGTCGGCCCACCAGCCTTGGGACAGGCCGGTCTGGATCAGTTCGACATCAGCGGGCGCTGCCTTGGCGTTGGTGAAGGTGTAGCGCATGGTGGTGCGGTAATAGGCTTTTGGCCGTTCGATGGTGACATCGCGCACCACCTTGCCATCTTCGACGACGCGATAACGCGCGCTTTTTTCCCAATCGGCGGCGGTGATCGTCTCACGCTTTTCGACCTCGGCCTTGATGGTGATGTCGAAGGCATTGCCAGTGGTCAGCGACAATTCGCTGCCCATCGGAGTGTGGCCGATGCTGTTTTCGCCGATGAACTGCGGCGTGCCTTCGCGGTCGCGCTGGTAGAAGCGCACCGTGCCGGCCGGGAGCGCATCGCCGAGGCCTTGCGCGCGCGCGGTGGAGAAGGCGATCCGGCTTTCCACATTGCGGGGCTGTTCGTCGTTCTGCTGGAAATAGGCAGACGCTGAATAGATTTTGCGCGCGGGCACGGCCTGCACGTCTAGGAAACTGACCTGTTTGGTCTGCGCGTTGGCAACCGTGGTGCGCCCGGCAATCGGGTAAAGGTAGAAATCGCCGAGCCGTTCGCGGTCGGCCGCTTCTGTGCCGGCGCGTACCATGCCGCGCTGGTTGTAGCCGCGCGCCCCTCCATATTGTTGCGGCCCATACTGGTTGCCGCCATTGGGATCGCCCGCGACCAGCACGGTCTGCGTGTTGTGGAAAGTGGTGCCGGTGGTGTTGGTGAGCGTCACCCAGCCCTGCATGTCGATGGTGCCCGCGCCTTCATTATACAGCGCGACATAATCCGCGCTCCACCCCAGCCCGCCGGTGAGATAGCGCAGATTGACAGGGCGGGTGCCCGCGCGGTTCGAATCGAGGTTGACCGACAAAGTGGGCCGCGCCCGCAGGCCCGGGGGCACGCGGTCGAAGATCACGCGCACCGGCAGGCCATCATCGCGCAGCACCTCGATCCGTTCACCGATCTGGATCACCACGCCCCCTGCGACAGAGAGCACCTTGGCCCGCTCACGCGATTCGGCGCCGGTGGCAGGGTTGGTGCGCAGCAGCGTGACGGTCTGCCCGACCGCCTTCTCCATCAGCTTTCCGGGGGTAAGCAGGTCGTAATCGAAGTTCTGTTCGATGATCGTGGTGCCCGCCGCGGCGAAGCTCAGTGTTTCGGGCTGGATGCGGGCGGAAACATCGGGGAATTCGACCCTGCCTGGCCCGCGTGCAATGTCGATCTGGCGCACGTCCTGCACCAGCGCGAGATCGTTGTTGTAGATGGTGAGCGCAACATCGCCCTGAGCTGTCTGGGGCGCGGTAGAAGCGGGATCGGAGACGGACTGCGCCGCCGCTCCGGTCATCACCAGCGCGGCCAGCGATATGCCCCATGCAGCAATGGGCCATGCTCCGGTCGTTGCGCGATTGTTCATCTCATCCCCCATGCTTTCGGTCGGACAGGATGAACGCCCTGACGGCTTTCTCCAAGGTGAATGGCGTGCCGGGCGGTGGAAATTGCGCTGCCCGCGGGCGTCAGGCCGGGGCCTTGGCCGCCAGCACCGCGCCCACCTTATCGCTGATCTGCTGGACCGAGAACGGCTTGGGCAGGAAATGCACGTCCTGAAGATCGATCTCCTTGCGCAGCTGTTCCTCGGCATAGCCTGACATGAACAGCACCGGCATCTTCGGCAGCTTTGCCCGGATCGCGCGAACCATGGCGGGCCCGTCCATGACCGGCATCACCACGTCGCTCACCACCATATCGAAGTCGGTCGATCCTTCGGTAATTGCAGCCAGACCTTCTTCGCCATTCGCGCAGGCGGTGACTTCGTACCCCGCCCGGGCGAGCGCGCGTTCGGCGACAATGCGGACCATATCTTCGTCCTCCACCAGCAACACCTTGCCGCCTGCCGACCAGTCGGAGGATACCAGCGGAGCCGCCTCGCGCTTTTTCGGGGCTTCGCCACGGTGCACGGGGAAATAGACTGTGAACCGCGCGCCGGTGGGGTGGCCGGACTTGTCGGTGATATTGTCGGCGAAGATGAACCCGCCCGATTGCTTGACGATCCCGTAGGCGGTGGACAGGCCAAGCCCGGTGCCCTTGCCCTGCTCCTTGGTGGTGAAGAACGGTTCGAACAATTTGGGCAGGACATGGGGCGGAATGCCGCCGCCTGTATCCTGCACGATCAGCACCGTATAATCGGCAGCAGGCAGCACTTCCGAGCCGAGCTGGATCACCTGCTTGGCCTGAAGCATCCGCGTGAACAGCGATATCCGGCCCTGCCCGTTGCCGCGCGATGGCCCACCGTTGCCCTGAATCGCATCACGCGCATTCACGGCCAGGTTCATGATCACCTGCTCCATCTGCTGTGGATCGGCGCGCACCGGGCCAAGGTTGCGATCATGCTGGACGTAGAAGGTAATCTTTTCGCCCAGCAACCGCTTGATCAGCGGACTGACTTCGCTGACCACATCGGGCAGCTGGATGATTTCGGGCCGCAAGGTCTGCTGCCGCGAAAAGGCGAGCAATTGACGGGTCAGCGATGCCGCGCGGTTTGAATTGGCGCGGATCTGCTGGATGTCGTCATAATCGCTGTCGCCCGGGATATGGCGCAGCAGCATCAGATCGCAGGTGCCGATGATCGCGGTCAGCACATTGTTGAAATCATGCGCGACCCCGCCAGCAAGCTGGCCGACAGCCTGCATCTTGGTGGCCTGCGCGACCTGACGGCGCAGCTGGTTTTCCTGAGACGTGTCAGCAAGGCTGAGCAGCACCGCCGCCTCACCCAGCCCGCGCACGCCAGCAAGGCCAAGCGACACCGGTTCATCCGGGCTGCCGACCAATCGCACGGTCACATCACCGCTGGTCGAAGGCCCGCGCCCGTGGCGGCGCACCGCATCGGACAGCGCGCCCTTGTCATCGCGCACGACAAGATCGGTCGGGAAGGCAGGCAAGCCACGCCCTTCGCGGGCGACAGATCGCAGAAACGCCTCGTTACCGAACAGGAACCGCCCGTCGCGGTCCGTCATGGCAAGGCCCAGCGGCAATTGCGCCAGCAGCGCATCGAGCTGCGCCACACCGGCCTGCGATGCCCCGTCCCATCCAGAACCGATGCCCACGCCCGAATCGATCAGCAGCATCAGCGATGTCGCCTCGTCGGGGCCTGCAGGCGTCACCCGCTCATCGGGATCGACCAGCGGGATATCGACCAGCGTCTGCGGAGTCCCGCCGCGGCCTTCGCGGGCGAAGAAAATGCGGTCCCGTTCGTCCGATCGCAGGAAGCTGACGAAATCCTGCCCAGCCAGCGTCGCGCGTTCATCGCCCGCGGCACGCTCGGCAAAGCCGGCGCTGACCGCGCGGATCACGCCATCTGACGTGGTGATCGCGGTTTCGATCCCGGCGCGGCTCAGCATCTTGCCGAACGGCCCCGCCAGATCGAGCGCGCCCAGATCCGCGCCGCGCGCCCGGGCGATCGGCTTCAGGCGCCAGATCAGGTGATCATCGCCGCGTCCGGCCCGCGTCGCCGCAACCTGCCAGCGCGTCTCGTCCGAAGCCTCGATGTCATCGAGCGACGCCTGACCATCGCGCCATGCCGTCCGCGCCAGCAGCGTTACCGCCTCCAGCACATCGCGCCCCACGGGCAGCGCCGGAGGGGCGGCCCCCGCGCCGAAACTGTCGAGGAAAAAGCGGTTGGCACAGACCATGCGGTTGGCGCGATCAGTAATCGCGATAGCCTCGCCCGCACGCTCGATGGCGGCCACCGTCACGCTCCAGTCGGGCGCAGCCTGCCCCTCGCCCGAAGGTGCGGCGCGCACCCCGTCAAACAGCACCACGCCGCCCAGCAATACGCCCGCCGCCAGCACGAAGGCCAGCGCCACCAGCCAGCTCGATGTCGCGAAGAACAGCACGGCAGCGCTGACCAGCAGAGCAGCGCCCAGCCCGATCAGCAAGCTCGCCTGAGGCAGCGCTGCGGCTTCTCCCGCTTCGTCAAGGGTGGTCAGGTTGTGCGAATCTGTGCCGGGTCGGCGGGGCAAGGCGGCAAGGCTCCCTTTCGGATCAGGCGCAGCGCGGACGCGCGCGCCAACCCGCTCCCTACAGCGCGCCGAGCCGCTGGTCGAGACGCGCTTCCATCGCCTTCAACCGTCTGGCGCGCTTACGCGACACCACAGCGCGCCACACCCAGCCGGATATCACCCAGCCGAGAATCGGCGAGACAACCGCCAGCACCAGGCAGCCCAGAATTGTCGCGGCGCCCACCTCGTACACCATGGTCAGAAAGGCCCAGGTTTCCCCATCGGCCGATGCCGCCGCAACGCTGGCGCCCGCCGCATCGAAGCGCAGCAGGAATTCGCCGATGCGATTGGCGACCACCAGCCAGAAGGGCAGCGTAAACGGGTTGGTGACAAAGGTGACCAGCGCCGCCAGCGGCACATTGGCGCGCGATGGCAGGGCCAGAAAGGCTGCGAGGAAGATCTGACCGATCGGAATGATAAAGGCTGCAAACAGCCCCAACGCCACCCCGCGCGGCACCGACCGGCGGGTGAAACGCCACAATTCGGGCGACAGGAACCGGTGAGCGATGGGGGCGAGATACTTGTTCTCGGCCATTTCTTCGCGCGTGGGCGTATTCTTGCGGATGATATCCATCGCCCAGGTCTTGGACCGCTTTGAAAGGGTGCGTTTGCGGGTTGGCTGGGGCGTCGGCACGGTCATGCGCAGGCTCCGCGCAGGGGCAGGCGAGCGAGAGAATCGCAGAAGATCGGCGGTGTCACCATGACGAATGCCCATATGGGTAGCACGCGGAGACTGACCAGTAGGTGAATCGATCCCTCGTGTGTTTTTTCAGCCGCGATCCCGCATCAGCCGCGCCTTGTCCCGCTTCCAGTCACGTTCCTTGGTGCTGGCGCGCTTGTCATGGTTCTGCTTGCCCTTGGCGAGCGCGAGTTCGACCTTCGCCCGGCCGGTGCTGTTGAAGTACACCATCAGCGGCACCAGCGTCATGCCCTTGCGTTCGACGGCACCGACAAACTTCTCGATCTCGCGTTCGTGCAGCAGCAATTTGCGCGGGCGGCGCGGTTCGTGGTTCAACCGGTTGCCGTGGCTGTATTCGGGGATGTTGGCATTGATCAGCCACACCTGCCCGTCCTTCACCTCGGCATAGCTTTCGGCAATGCTCGCCTCGCCCGCGCGCAGAGCCTTCACCTCGGTGCCCTGCAAGGCCAGACCGGCCTCGAACGTGTCCTCGATATAATAGTCAAAACGCGCGCGCCGGTTTTCGGCGACGATCTTGAGCTTGTCGAAGGTGACGGGTTTGGGGCGTGCCATGGGAGGCGCGATGTAGGCATGGGCGGGGCAAAAAGCGAGAGGCTTTGCGAATTGGCCCGGCGCAAGCTAGCTTTCCCTGCAGGGCATCAGGAAAGCGCGCGGGGCCAATGACCACACCAGAACCGTTCATCATTGCCGAAACCAGCATTGCGCCCGGCACGCAGGCCGATGTCGCCTTCCCGATCACGACGATGGCGACCGGCACGGCCTCCTCGCTCGCCGTCCGGGTTCTGCATGGCGCAAGGCCCGGTCCGGCGGTGTTCGTCAGCGCGGCAATCCACGGAGACGAGATCATCGGCACCGCCGTGATCCAGCGGCTGGCGCAATCGCTCCGGCCCGAGAATCTGGCGGGTACGGTGCTGCTGGTGCCGGTCGCCAATATCTTCGGCTTCATCACGCATTCGCGCTATCTGCCCGACCGGCGCGACCTCAATCGCAGTTTTCCGGGGAGCGCGGGCGGATCATTGGCGGGGCAGCTGGCGCATATCTTCTACCGCGAGGTGGTGGGGCGCTGCACGCTCGGCATCGACATCCATTCCGCCGCGATCCACCGTTACAACCTCCCCCAGATCCGCATCGCCGCGGGCAACCGGCGGCTGGTGGAGCTGGCTATGGCATTCGGCGCGCCGGTCATCATCGAAAGCCCCTTGCGCGATGGCAGCTTGCGCGATCTTGCCCAGAAGAAGGGTGTCGACATGCTGCTGATGGAAGCGGGTGAGGCGCTGCGGTTCGATCGCCTCTCGATCGAAACCGGGGTCGAGGGGGTGGAGCGCGTGCTGGCGCACATGGGCATGATCGAGGCGGATGACGGGTTGAGCGTGGTCGGCGTTCCTGCCCGCGCCAACCGGTCGGTCTGGGTGCGGTCCCCGCGCGGCGGCGTGGTGCAGATGGTGCGCGAATCCGGCGATCCGGTGCGCAAAGGCGATGTGCTGGCGAAGGTCAGCGGGCTGTTCGGCGAAGATGCCGAGGCGATGGTCAGCCCGGTGGAGGGCATCATCATCGGCCACGCCACCCTGCCTGTGGTGCATCAGGGCGACGCCCTGTTCCACATCGCCGCAATTGCTCACCCCGAACGAGTCGGCGCACAGATCGATTCGATCACCGATGCAATTCTGGCGAGCGAACCCGAAGGCTCGGCAGAAAAGCTGCTGGACGAGGACGAGGTGGTTTAACCCGCGAACACGCCCGCCAGCACCAACGCTTCGTCAACCGCGCGCTTGGCTTCGTCCGAAGCCTCAACCAGCGGCAGGCGCACCTCCGGCTCGATCCAGTCATGGACGCGGGACAGCGCATACTTCACCGGCGCGGGCGAGGCGTCGGAAAACATCGCATAATGCAGCGGGAACAGGCGGTCGTTCAATTCGCGCGCCTTCTTCAGCTCGTTCGCGGCAATCGCCTCGTGGAATTCGGCGCAAAGTTTCGGCGCGACATTGGCCGTCACCGAAATGCACCCGCGCCCACCGGCCGCCGCATGGGGCAGCCATAATTCGTCATTGCCCGAAAGCTGGCAGAATTCACGCCCGATGCCCATGCGGTGATCGGCGACGCGGGAAAGATCGCCGCTCGCATCCTTGATGGCGATGATCCGATCGGGATACTTGCGCACCAGTTCCACCACCGTATCGTCCAGAATATCGGTCACCGTGCGCGCAGGCACGTTATACAGCACAATCGGCAGGTCGCAGTTTTCTGCCAGATAGCTGAAATGCGCGATCAGCCCGCGCTGGCTTGGCCGGTTGTAATAGGGGGCGACGCACAGTCCCGCTGCCGCGCCTGCCTTGCGCGCGAAATTCATGTGGAGCTGCGCGTTGCGCGTGTCGTTCGATCCGCAGCCTGCGATCACCGGCACCCGGCCCGCCGCCTGTTCGATGCAGACTTCGATCACGCGGTGATGTTCCGCATTGGACAGCGTCGATGCCTCACCCGTTGTGCCGCATGGCACCAGCGCGGCGCTGCCGCCTTCGATCTGCCAGTCGACCAGCCTGCGGAACGCGGCTTCATCAAACGTCCCGCCGCGAAAAGGAGTCACCAGAGCGGGAATGGAACCGCTGAACATTGCTTTTGCCCTGTCTACATCGCTAGAGAGGAAAGGTGCCGGACGGGCACCACCCCTCCGCCGAACTTTCTGTTAAGCGCCTGATAAGGAGCCGATTGGCACTATGTCCAGCATGGTCCGTAAGTATCTGATTTCGTCACGGATTTATGCTGCCACTCTCGGAATCGGGACGGCCGCTGCGATGGGCGTGCCGCTGGCGGCGCAGGATTGGTCCGGCGGGAGCGATCTTGTTGCGCGTCAGCCTGCCGCAATCGACGCTGCCATTGCCCGCTGGGAAGTGCTGCAGGCCAGCCGTACGCATATGTTCGCCGATTATGCAGGCTTCGTGCTCGCGTATCCCACCTTCCCGCGCGCCGAAATCCTCCGCCTGCGCGCCGAAGCGGCGCTGGAAAACGAGGCGCCGCAGCAGGCGGAGTTGCTCCGTTATTTCGATGCCAATCCGCCGCTCACCAATCCGGCGCGCGCGCGTTATGCGCTGGCCCTGGCAGCCGCCCAGCGGCCCGAGGCGCTGACCGAAGCGCGTAAAGCATGGCGCGGCGGCCAGATGAGCGATCCGGTCGAGCTTTATATTTCAGGCCTTTACGGCACGCAGCTCACGCCCGATGATCACGCCGTGCGCATGGATGCGCTGCTGTGGCAGGGCAAGGCCGATGCGGCATCGCGGCAGGTGATGAACCTGTCAGAAGGCGACCGCCCGATGGCCATGGCCCGCCTGTCGCTGCTGCGCGGCGCACGTCCGGAAATGGCCGGGCTTCCTGTGCCTGCCGGGGCGGAAGCTGATGCAGGCTTCGTCTTCAACCTGGTCAAGCATCTGCGCGCCACCGGTCAGACCGGCGAAGCGGCCCGCGCGTTCACCGCCCGCCCGAACTTCACCCGCCCTGCCCTTGATCCCGAAGCTTTCGTGGGCGAGCTGCTTTCGCTCGCCAAGGCCAGCGGTGCGCGCGATGCGGCGCTGATTGCCAGCCGCACCGGCGATCTGTTTGCGCCCGATACCGATCTGTCCGCCACCAGCTTCACCTTGCGCGACCGGCTGACTGATCTGATGTGGCTGGGCGGCACAAGGGCGCTGTGGGACATGGGCGACGGGACAACCGCCGCGCCGCTGTTTGCGCGCTATGGCGATGCGGCCAAGACGCCGCTGACCAAGGCCAAGGGCTATTTCTGGGCAGGCCGCGCCGCACGTCAGGCTGGCGATCAGGCTGCTGCAAGCCGTTATTTCGAAATGGCTGCGCGCTGGCCGGATTACTATTACGGCCAGCTGGCACTGTCGGCATTGGGCCGCCCGATGCCGGCGTTTGCCGGTCTGCAACAGCCGGCCATGGACGCCTCCACCCGCGCAGAGTTCGAAGCGCGTCCCGTGGTCAAGGCGATCCGCGCGCTGGCCAAAAGCCGCCGCGACTGGCGCACCGAACGCCGGTTTTTCGAAGCCTTGGGCGATGAAGCTTCGACCCAGACCGAAATGCTGATGGCAGCGATGCTGGCGCGCGAAGTCGGACTGGACGAACTCGCCGTCGTGCTCGGCATGAAGGCGGGCGAAAACGGACTTTGGGGTCTCGAACGTGTTGGGTTCCCGGTCGTTACCACGCCGCCTGTGGTCAATGACTGGGTGATGGTCCACGCCATCGCGCGGCAGGAAAGCGAATTTGACCGCATGCGCGAAAGCCATGCCGGTGCGCGCGGGATCATGCAGTTGATGCCCGGCACCGCGCGCGAACAGGCGGGCAAGCTGGGGATGCAATATCTTTCGGCCGACCTCACCGGTTCGCCATCCTACAACATCCAGCTGGGCGATGCCTATTTCGCCCGGATGATGAGCTATTACGGCGGCGCATTCCCGCTTGCCGTGGGCGCTTACAACGCCGGGCCGGGACGGGTGAACCAGTGGCTTAAGCTGAACGGCGACCCGCGCAGGGGCGATATCGACTGGGTGACCTGGGTCGAGAAGATCCCCGCCAATTTCGAAACACGCTATTACGTGATGCGCGTGATCGGCAATGCGGTGACCTATTCGCACATGTACCCCGAACAGGCGGGCATGCCGCGCACTGTCGACACCTTCCTGCGCTGATCCTCGCATGAAGCCGGGGGGACCACCGATCACACCAGCGGGCATGGCGGCGCTGAAGGCCCGGTATGACCACCTGCTGGGCACAGAGCGTCCGGCGATTGTCGAGATTGTCAGCTGGGCGGCAGGCAACGGCGACCGCAGCGAGAACGGCGATTACCTTTATGGCCGCAAGAAGATGCGCGAGATCGACCGCGAGCTGACGCATCTGATCAAGCGCATGAAGACGCTGCGGGTGGTCGATCCGGCAGCCCAGGTTGACCGGACCCGGGTGTTCTTCGGCGCACAAGTGGAAATCGCGGACGAGGATGACATCCGCCAGATCGTGACACTGGTGGGCGATGATGAACAGGACGCAGGTCAGGGCCGGATCGGCTGGAATTCCCCGCTCGCGCGCGCGCTGCGGGGTGCGGGCGTCGGGGACTTGCGCGTGGTCGCTCTGCCGTCCGGCAGCCGCGAATGGGAAGTCATGGGGATCGCCTATGATTAAGTTCTGGCCGCCGGTGTTTCTGTTGCTCGCTGCGTCGCCGCTCGCTGCGCGGGAAAGCCTTGGCGTTTATGAAAGCTGGGCGGCGTTCAAGGATACCACGCCCCAGCGGTGCTATGCCGTCGCCAAGGCGCAAGGTTCCGCGCCGCAACCTGCCTATGCAACGGTATCGCTATGGCCGGACAAGCAGGTACGCGGCGCGCTGCATATCGTGTTGTCGCGCGATCTGGCCGATAAAGGCTCAGTGCGGTTGGTGGTAGGCGGCAAGCGGTTCGATCTCGTCGCCAAGGGCCGCAATGCCTGGGCTGCCGACGCCCGCGCCGATGCCGCCATCATCGCCGCGCTGCGGTCAGCCGGTGGGATGAGCATCTCTGCGAAAGGCGCCAAGGGCGGCGGCTTTACCGACCGTTACACGCTGGCCGGGGCGGCGACCGCGATCGATGCGGCAACGGTTGGATGCGCAAAGCGCAGCTGACCAGCAGGAACGTTGGATGCGCAAAGCGCTGACTGGTCAAACGCTGCGTCCGGGACTATATGCGCGGCCTCATGTCCGACACAGCACTCATGTCCATTCCGGGCCTCGTTGACCCGGTCCCCGCTTCGCGCGACATCACGCCGCGTGCCGATGGCCGTGTCGACCTGATCGGCCTGCCCCGTCCGCGCATCCGCGAACTGTTCGAGGAAGCGGGGCTCGACACCAAGGCCGCCAAGCTGCGCGCCAAGCAGGTGTTCCACTGGCTCTACCACCGCGGCGTTACCGATTTCGAAGCGATGACCGATATCGCCAAGCCGATGCGCCCCTGGCTCAGCGAACGCTTCGTGATCGGCCGCCCCGATGTGGTCGAGGCGCAGCATTCGGTCGATGGCACCCGCAAATGGCTGCTCCGCACCGCCGATGGTCATGATTTCGAGATGGTGTTCATCCCGGATGAGACGCGCGGCACCCTTTGCGTGTCCTCGCAGGTGGGCTGCACCCTCACCTGTTCCTTCTGCCACACCGGCACGATGCGGCTGGTGAGGAACCTCACCCCCGGCGAGATCGTCGGGCAGGTGATGCTGGCCCGCGATGCATTGGGCGAATGGCCCAAAGGCTCGATGGTCAGCGATGCCGATGTGATCGACGAGGATGACGAGGCCGGCCACTACACCGCCGATGGCCGCCTGCTCACCAACATCGTGATGATGGGCATGGGCGAGCCGCTGTATAATTTCGACCATGTGCGCGATGCATTGAAGCTGGTGATGGACGGCGACGGCCTTGCCCTGTCCAAGCGCCGCATCACGCTGTCGACCAGCGGCGTCATCCCGATGATGGAGCGCTGCGGCGAGGAAATTGGCGTCAACCTCGCGGTGTCCTTGCACGGCGTGCGCAAGGAGGTGCGTGACGAGCTGGTGCCGCTCAACAAGAAATACGGCATTGAAGACCTGCTTCAGGCCTGCGCCGACTATCCGGGTGCCTCGAACGCGCGGCGCATCACGTTTGAATATGTGATGATCAAGGACAAGAACGACAGCGACGATGACGCGCGCGAACTTGTCCGCCTGCTGCGCCAGTACAACCTGCCCGCCAAGGTCAACCTGATCCCGTTCAACCCCTGGCCCGGTGCGGGTTACGACACATCGGCCCCGGACCGCATCCGGCGCTTTTCCGAAATCGTGTTTGAGGGCGGTTTCTCAGCGCCGGTCCGTACTCCGCGGGGGCGCGATATTGATGCGGCTTGCGGACAATTGAAGACCGCAGCGGAAAAGAAGTCTCGCGCCCAGCGTGACCGCGAGGCAGCGGAAGCAGCGCAGGAGGCGTGACCACCGATCCGGCCACGATCGCCTTCTATCAGGCGCGCGCGCCGCATTGGGTGTTCCACTCGGGGGAGCATTCCAGCCATCAACTTGAAGACTTCCTTGACCGCCTGGATCCGGGCGCAAGGGTGCTCGAACTGGGCTGCGGCGCCGGGCGCGATGCGGCGCGGATGCGGACCCGCGGCTTTGTAGTCGATGCCACCGATGCGACACCCGCCCTCGTAACCCGCGCCAATCAGGCTTTCGCCCTCGGCGCGCGCGTCATGGCCTTCCACGAGCTTGATGCCGAAGCCGCGTACGCAGGCGTCTGGGCCCACGCGAGCCTGCTGCACTGTCCCCGCGCTGCGCTGCCCGATGTGCTGGCCCGTATTCACCGCGCGTTGGTGCCGGGCGGGTGGCACTTTGCCAGCTTCAAACTCGGTAACGGCGAAGGTCGCGATCTTTTGGGCCGATTACACAACTTCCCAGCCGCCGAGTGGGTGATTGCGGCTTACGAGGCAGCCGGTTTCGATTGCAACACGCACGAGATTTACGCAGGCAAATCGTCCGACGGCACGCAGCGCGACTGGATCGATCTGACCGTGAGAAAGCCATGAGCATCTGGACCATCGAAGCCGTCTGCACCGGCACCGCCCGCCCATTCAACGGCGCGGAAACAAGCGCCATTGCCAAGCGGCCACGCGAAGGCGTTGTGCAGGTGCTGCGCGAAGGCCTTGCCCCTGATGAACAGGCCGACCGTTCAGTCCATGGCGGGCCAGAGATGGCGCTGCACCTCTACCCACTCGATCACCATGCGTGGTGGCGCGGCGCAATCGGCGATCATCCCGCGCTTGATGAACCCGGCGGCTTCGGGTCGAACATCGCTGTCGCAGGATTGCTGGAAAATCACGTCCACATCGGTGATCGCTTTCGCTTCGGTACGGCGCTGATCGAAGTGAGCCAGCCGCGCCAGCCATGCTGGAAGATCGAACACCGCTTCGGCCACAAAGGGATGGTGGCCAGCATCGTCAAGACAGGCCGCACCGGATGGTATTTCCGCGTGATTGAAGCCGGCGAAGTTCAGGCCGGTGACACGCTGGAACGCGTCGCTATCGGTGCTGCCGAATGGAGCGTCGCCCGGGTGTTTAGCGCACTGGTGGCCGGAAAAGCGACGCAGCAAGAATTTGCTGCGCTTGCCGAACTGGCTCCCCTTGCTCCGCTGCTGCGCGAAAAGGCTGCAGTCAGACGCGCCTGAGCCACGGTTCATCCTGCTTCTTCTTCAGCTGAACAAATCCTGCTGTTTCCTGAGCAACCCGTTCATCCAGCGTTCGCGTAACCTGAACGAAAAGAGGCTCACTCCCAAAGCGGAGTCGCCACAAGGAACCGCACCATGAAACACCTTGCACTGCTCGCCGCCGCCGGATCGATGGCCATCTTCGCCGCTCCTGCACAGGCCGCTCCCCTGCCTGCCCCCGCCCCGATTGCTGCCAGCTTCCATGACAGCGCATCGCCGTTTGGCGAGGTTGCTGCCTATGGCGACGATGACTGGCGCGATCGCCGCGATGATCGCCGTCGCTGGCGCGGACGCGACCGCGATGACCGCCGCTGGGAAGGTCGCCGCAGCGACCACTGGCGCGGCGATGATGGCCGCTGGCGCTGCCGCCGGGCCGATGGCACCACCGGCCTGCTGGTTGGCGCGGGCGTCGGCGCGCTACTCGGCCGCACCGTCGATACCCGCGGTGATCGCACCGTCGGCACCTTGCTTGGTGCGATCGGCGGGGGCTTGCTGGGCCGCGAAATCGACCGCGGTGAGGCACGCTGCCGTTAACCACCGGCGGTAACCGGCCGGGGACTGCCTTGTGGTAGCCCCGGCCTGCCGCCCCGCCCTTTTCACACTCGTCTGCCAACGGGCAGCGGGACAGACCTGACGCAGAAAAGCCAACTGAAAGGCTTCCCATGAAGAAAATCGCTCTCATCCTCGCCGCCGGAGCCATGACGCTACCCATGGCAGAACCGGTGCAGGCCGATCCTCCGCGCCACGCTCCTGCTTGGGGCAAGCGCGCCAAGGACCGCATCTATGATGATCGCGGCCGATATTTCGAACCGCGCCGTCTCGATCGCGGTGACCGCATCTGGCGCGATGGCGATCGCTATTATTGCCGCCGTGACAATGGCACCACCGGGCTGGTGATCGGCGCGGGTGTGGGCGCCTTGCTGGGCCGCACCGTCGACACGCGCGGGGACCGCACCGTGGGCACCTTGCTCGGTGCGATTGGCGGCGGCCTGCTGGGCCGCGAAATCGACCGCGGCGAACTGCGCTGCCGCTGACGCAAATGGCCGTCAGGAATTGCGAAACGCCGCTGGTGCCCGCGCACCGGCGGCGTTTTTGTTGCGCCGGGCATCGGGATGTGCGCTTTGTTCGGACAATCTCTGCGTTTGATCGACACCCTTTTCCCGTTCCATCGGGGAACTTCGCGCGGCTCCAGCGTTACCGACTTGCTGGCGCATTTCCGGCATTCCATAGAGAGCGCACGTAACACAGCGAATTGTCCGCCAAACCGGCACCGCACCGGACAGGTAAGACAGCATCGTGTGCAGCAACAAACTTGGCGAGGATAATGTGACCACCTCCGTGACAGACCCCCGCTTCGGCTGGCGCACCCCGTGCGCAGGGCAGCGCGTGGCGGCATGAGAAGGGTAGTCATCACCGGCGGCACCAAGCGGATCGGCGCAGCCATTGCGCAGGCCTTTACCGAGGCCGGTGACCGCGTATTTGCCCATTCGCGCCGCGACGATGCCACCCTCGGCCTCAGCTTCGATCTAGGCGATCCCGACCTTGCGGCGAGCCGATTTGCCGCGTTCCTGCGCGATGCCGATCCGGTGGACGTGCTGGTGCTCAATGCCAGCACTTTTTCACCCGATGAACTTGCGGCCATCGACCCTGCCACCCTGCGGGCTGCCTTGCGCGCCAATCTGGAAAGCCAGGTTTTGCTGGTGCGGGAATTCATGGTCCATCGCCAGTCGCTGCCCAGTGATGCGGCTTGCCCGGCGGTGATCATCGTGCTGCTCGACCAGAAGCTTTCCAATCCCAACCCGGACTTCGCAAGCTACACGCTCGCCAAATATGGCATGGCCGGGCTGGTGCACATGGCCGAAGCGTGGGAGGGGGCAGACGCGGTGCGGATCTATGGCCTCGCGCCCGGGTTGACTTTGCCGAGCCATGACCAGACCGGAGACGAATTCACCATCTCCAGCCGGATGAACCTGCTGGGACGGCAGAACAGCGCGAAAGAAATCGCCGATGCCTGCCTGTTTCTTGCACGCGGCGTGCTGCGTAACGGATCGGTGGTGCTTTCGGATTCGGGTCAGCATCTGGTGCAGCAGCGGCGCGACGTCATGTATGAAATCAGGAACTGACAATGCGATATGATTTGCGTCTGGACAGGTTGCGGGTGCCGGTATCGATGGGCATCCACGATCACGAACGCGCAGCGCCGCAGATCATCGAAGTCTGGGTACGCGTGACCGTCGATGCCAAGGCGATCACTGACGATATCGCCGCAGTTTTCGATTATGATGCGGTGCGCGATTTCATCCTCGAATTTGCAGGCACTCGGCATTTCGAATTGCAGGAAACCTTCGCTGCGGGCATCGCCCGGTTCTGCATCGGCTTCGCATCGGTGGTCGCCGGATCGGTGCGCACCCGCAAGCCTGACATCTTCGACGACGCCGACGGCGTGGGCGCGGTGATCAGCTGGACGCAGGATACTCGCGACCAGATCCCTGACTGGCTGGCGCAATAGGCCGCATGACCCGGCACACGCTTTCGACCCGATTGTGGCACTGGGTGAACGCAGGCGCGATCGTCGTGCTGTTCATGTCGGGGCTGACGATCTCCAATGCGCACCGCTATCTTTACTGGGGCGATTATGGCTTCGACCCCAAGGATGCGTGGCTTTCGGTGATCCGCTTCCCCGGCTGGGCGACCATCCCGCAGCATTACAACCTTGCCATTGCGCGCGATTGGCACAGTACTGCGGCCTGGCCGTTCGGGGTGGGCCTGCTGTTCATCTGGGTGGCAATGCTGGTCAATGGCCACTTCCGCCGCAACCTGACGACGCACCTGAGCGACTGGTCGCCGGGCGCGGTGATCGCTTCCTTGCGGGCACACGCAGGCGACGCCGAACGATCTTACAGCCCGATGCAGCGCATCCTTTACGGCGTGATGTTCGGCGTGCTGCTGCCGTTGATGCTGTTCACCGGACTTGCGATCAGCCCCGGCTTTCAAACGGCTGCGCCGTGGCTGCTGGAAGTGCTGGGCGGCCGCCAGAGCGCGCGTTCGCTGCATTTCATTGTCGCGTGGGCGATCTTTGGCTTTGTGGTTGTCCATGTGGTGCTGGCGCTGGCCAATTGGCGGCTGATCCTTGCGATGGTGACCGGC
This sequence comes from Porphyrobacter sp., assembly GCA_041639595.1. Lineage (GTDB taxonomy): Bacteria > Pseudomonadota > Alphaproteobacteria > Sphingomonadales > Sphingomonadaceae > Erythrobacter. The sequence continues at coordinate 5,253 of JBEQBX010000016.1, read as the reverse complement.
GGCAAGCGCGCTTCGCCGGCTGGAGGAGCGTCCGCCAATGGTTGATCTGCCGCGCCGTTCGCTACTGGCCGGGATCGCGGCGCTGGGCGCCTCGGCCTGCTCAAAAATCACGGACAGCAGCGCCGCCCAAAGCCTGTTCGACGCGGCGGAGGACGGGCATCGCACCCTCCACCGCGCGCTGGCAGGCAAACAGGCCCTTGCGCCCGAATATTCGCGCGCCGAACGCTCGCCCACGTTTCGCGGCAATGGATCGGTGACGATTGCTGACCCCTTCTATCAGGAGCAGCTGGCGGCGGGTTTTCCCGAATGGAAGCTGGAGGTGCGCGGGCTGGTCGGCAATCCGCTCAGCCTGTCACTGGCCGATCTGCGCGCCCTGCCCCAGCGCACCCAGATCACCCGTCATGATTGTGTCGAAGGGTGGAGCGCGATCGGCGAATGGCAGGGGCCGCAGCTTGCCGCGCTGCTCGATGCGGCGAAGGTGGGGCCGGATGCACGGTTCATCGTCTTCCGCTGCGCCGATGTGCTGTACGGGCGCGACTATTACGAGAGCATCGACATGGTCGACGCCTATCACCCCCAGACCATCATCGCCCACACCTTGAACGGCGAACCGCTGCCTGAAAAGAACGGCGCGCCCTTACGGATGCGGATCGAGCGGCAGTTGGGTTACAAGCACGCCAAATATGTAAAAGCGATCGAGGCGGTCGCCAGTTTCGGCGATATCGGCCAAGGCAAAGGCGGCTTCTGGGAAGATGTCGGCAACTACCAGTGGTATGCCGGGATTTAGGGGAACAGCCGGCGCATCGCTTCCCAATCATCAGCAAGGATGTCTTCAAGAACCGCCATGTCGATCCCGGCAAGGCTGGTCAGATAAAGGCAGCTCTTGCCAGTTGAATGCCGGCCCAATCGCGCCAGCATCTCTGCCCGGCCTGCGGCGGCCAGATCGTCGCAATATCTGCCTTGCAAATATAACGAGTGCCTTGCCTTTTTCGGACTCAAGCCGCTGCGCATCCAGTGCACAGCCCGGCCGCTTTCGTAGGTCGTGCGATATTCGCCGTAACCGATGATCGCACCGCCCCACATCTTCGGCGTTTCGCCCGTCACACGCCGGAACAGGGCATCCAGCGCCCGCGCCTCGTCCCGCCGCATTATCGGCTCGGCGCTTTCGATGAACGCTTCAACGTCCGAGCCGGTGATCGCGGCCTTCGCTTGCGACATGATGATCCCGCTGAGCACCCACAAGCCACGAAAGGAGCTTTATGAGCAAGCTGCTGCTCGACCGGTTCATGACCCGCGCCGTCAAACAGGGACGGCTCGGCATCGTTTTCGCCGATGGCAGCGTCAGCACTTATGGCACCCCTGCCCCCGGCTTTCCCGAGATCGTACTGCGCTTCACCGATGACGCCGTGCCTCGCGATATCGTGCTCGATACGCGGCTGGGCGCGGCAGAGGCCTTCATCGAAGGACGCCTGCTGATCGAGGAAGGCGACGTGATGGGCCTCGTCACATTACTACGCGCCAACAACCCGTGGGATAAGGGCGGCGATCTTGGCCGTCCCAGCCGGGTCAAACGGTTCGTCAACCGCGCCAGCTTTGCCGCCGAACAGATCAACAACCGCGTCGGATCGAAGCGGAATGTCGCGCACCACTATGACATCGGCAATGATCTTTACGCGCTGATGCTGGACGGCGAACACTGGCAGTATTCCTGCGCCTATTGGGGCGAAGGCGTTGCTACCCTCGCACAGGCGCAGGGTGCAAAGCTGGCGCATATTGCTGCCAAGCTGAACCTATCACCGGGGCAGGATGTGCTCGATATCGGCTGCGGTTGGGGCGGAATGGCGATCCATCTGGCGCGAGAACATGATGTCCACGTCACCGGCATCACTTTGTCGGAGGAACAGGCCGCGCTCGCCCGGCAGCGCGTGAAAGCCGCAGGGGTGGAGGACAGGGTCACGATCCTGCTCCAGGATTACCGCGACACCGCCGCATCGGGCCGCCGCTTCGACCGGATCGTCTCGGTGGGCATGTTCGAACACGTCGGGCGCGCGCAGTTCGAGACGTTCTTTGCCGCTTGCGCAAAAATGCTGGCCGATGACGGAGTGATGCTGCTCCACACCATCGGGCGCTTCGGCGGGCCCGGCACTACCGATGCCTTCACTCGCAAGTATATATTCCCGGGCGGCTATATCCCCGCCCTGTCGGAGACGCTGGCGGCGTCAGAGAAACATCGCCTGATTGCAGCCGACGTGGAGACTTTGCGGCTGCATTATGCCCGCACGATCCGCGCATGGTATGCAAACTGCATGGCCAACCGCGACGCGATCATCGCGATGTATGACGAAGCGTTCTTCCGGATGTGGACGTTTTACCTCGCCGGGGCTGCGACCGTGTTCGAAAGCGGAGGCATGTGCAATTACCAGATCCAGTACATCCGCAGCCGCCATGCGCTACCGATAACGCGGGACTATCTGATCGGCAATTCAGGCGGCTCCCCTGACGATCCAGGGCGATTGCGCGGACGGTAAACCGGGCCAAAGCCCATCAGCGCCGCACCCGCCAACGGCAGGGCAATCACCCACCAGCGGACACCCGAAACACCTTCGGGGCTGGCAATCGTCAGACCTGCGGTCGCGCCCAGCCCCGCGCAAATCGCCACCACACCCAGCACCGCCCGCAGGCGCGGCACGGTGCGCCCGCCGCGGATCGGGCCGAAGCTGCGCTCATGCCGCGCAAACACCGCAATCATCGGCAGCAGCGCAAGAATATAGACTGCGATCCACACAGGCCGTGTCGCCCACCACGCGCCCGTGCCGGGCACCGGGCCAAGACCCCAGCCGCCCAGCAGCAGGTAATCTGCCGTCATCACCAGCACAAAGGCGGTGAGATGCCACAGGTAAACCGTCATGATCATCCCGTTCATCAGCACTGTTGCCGTCCAGACGCTTACCTTGTCCAGCATCCGCCGGCCCGCAGGCTCCAGCGCCATGACCAACCCGACCTGCATCGCCCCCAGCGCAAACAGCGCCAGCGTCGGCGGGAGCGAATTGGAGAAGCCGCCCGGAGCAGACACCATTGACACCGGGTAGAACCCGTAAACGGTGATCGACACCAGGATCGCCAACGACACCGCGAACCATATCCATGCAAACAGCGGCTTCGCAAACTTGCCCGCCCGCCACGCAAAGCCGAGTTGATGGATGGCAAGGAACACCCACAGGAAGTTCGTAAAGTTCACATAGGGCACCTTCATCGTGAAGGTCAGCCAGTCCGTCAGGATCGCCAGCGGCACGAACAGCGCAAAACTGCCCCAACCCAGCCGCTCCCACGCGCGCGCGGCGATGGGCGTGAAGGCTGTGACCAGCAGATAGACTGCCAGGAACCACACCGGGATCAGCGCAGCTTCGGTGGCCATGCGAATTTGTGCGCGCGGCAGACCGACCTGCGTCATCACCACAGCCAGTGCCGCCCACAACAGCAACACCGGGAACGTGGGCGTGATCAGGCGCTGCACCCGGCTCGCCAGCCAGTCGCGGTAAACGCCGTTCTGGGTCAGCGGAGCCTTGCCGGTGATCGCTCTCCAGCTCACCGAATTGGAATAGCCGCCGACAAGGAAGAACACCGGCATCACCTGAAAACCCCAGGTCAGCCAATGCGCCCATTGCGAAATCGACAGCAGATCGCCGCGGCGCAGTTCTCCCGCGGCATCAACATACAACCCGGCCATCAGCCAGTGGCCGATGACGACCGCCATGATTGAAACGGCGCGCAGGAAATCGACCCAGCGATTGCGGTCCGGCGGGGTCAGTTCCGCCATCTCGCGCGCCTTGCTCCACATTGTCAGCATGATGATCCCCTGTCAGCGGCGCACGCCCGCCGCCTCGGTATTGATGTAGCACCACTTTCTGAAAGGTTGATTGCCAAGCCTCCGCCAATCCCCAGCGGCATCGGCAAAGCCTGATTGCCCCCGCGGCTGCGCACTGTTAGGGGCGCGGCGCTATCATTCCCCAAGGAACATCTGCGTCATGGCCCAGCCCCAGAAAGTCGTCCTCGCCTATTCGGGCGGTCTCGATACCAGCGTTATCGCCAAATGGCTGAGCGTCGAGCGCGGGCTTGAGGTGGTGACCTTCACCGCCGATCTGGGCCAAGGCGAGGAAATCGAACCTGCACGCACCAAGGCCCGCGCGATGGGCATCCCCGACGATCACATCTTCATCGAAGACCTGCGCGAAGAATTCGTGCGTGATTTCGTCTTCCCGATGATGCGCGCCAATGCCCGCTATGAAGGCGATTACCTGCTCGGCACCAGCATCGCACGCCCGCTGATTTCCAAGCGTCTGGTGGAAATCGCCCACCAGACCGGCGCGGACTTCATCGCTCACGGCGCGACCGGCAAGGGCAATGATCAGGTTCGGTTCGAACTCAGCGCCTATGCCCTCGATCCGGACATCAAGGTGATCGCACCGTGGCGCGAATGGGATCTGACCAGCCGCACCGCGCTGATCGCTTGGGCGCAGCAGCACCAGATCCAGGTGCCTTTGGACAAGCGCGGCGACAGCCCGTTTTCGACCGATGCTAACCTGCTGCACACCTCGTCTGAAGGCAAAGTGCTGGAAGATCCGTGGGAAGAAACCCCCGACTACGTCTATTCGCGCACCGTCAATCCTGAGGACGCGCCGGATGTTCCCGAATACATCACCGTCGATTTCGAGCGTGGTGACGGCGCCGCGCTGAACGGCGAGGCGATGAGCCCCGCGACACTGCTGACGGCGCTGAATGAACTCGGCCGAAAGCACGGCATCGGGCGGCTTGATCTGGTCGAGAACCGCTTCGTCGGCATGAAATCGCGCGGGATGTATGAAACGCCCGGAGGTGAAATCTACGCCCGGGCGCATCGCGGGATCGAACAGATCACGCTGGATCGCGGCGCTGCGCATCTGAAAGACGAGCTGATGCCGCGCTATGCGGAACTGATCTACAACGGCTTCTGGTTCTCTCCCGAGCGCGAGATGCTGCAGGCCGCCATTGACCATTCACAAGACAAGGTGACCGGCACCGTCCGGCTGAAGCTGTACAAGGGTATGGCCAGCGTGGTGGGCCGCAAATCGCCCTACTCGCTTTATTCCGAAGCCCACGTCACATTTGAAGATGACGCCGGGGCCTATGACCAGAAGGACGCTGAAGGCTTCATCAAGCTGAACGGCCTGCGCCTGCGCCTGCTGTCACGGCGCAACCGCGACGCTTGATCCGAGT